>UROM01000106.1 GCA_900549455.1 uncultured Collinsella sp.
ATCTACACTTATGCGATCGTCGGCAGCGTCAGATGTGTATAAGAGACAGTGCTGGGACTCCGCCGCTAGCGTCGCCTCAGACCCAAAACCACGACAAAGAGGACAGGCACCTTTGTGGTGGTTTTGCTCGCGTGGATGACTCGGGTTACAATACGCCTGACATATCGTCCCCTTCTCCGGATGGGGACAGCGCAAGCGCTCTTGTGACGGCACCGTAGGACTTTGAAGGTGGCCGTCGTAAGGGCGCTTTTTGTTTAGGCGCCCTCACTCGGGCGCGCACAATGAAGGGAGAGCGTATGAAGAGCTTTATTGCCGAGGATTCATTCTGGGAGCTGTTTCCGCAGGCAGCGGTCGGTGTTGTGGTCGTGGAAGGCATGAAGCCCACGGCTCAGATTCCTCAAGAGGACGTGGATGCGATTGCGGCGTTGCTCGACCGCGCCAATATCGATGCGGAGCGTCATCTGACCAGCGATACTATCAGCGAGAACGCGCCGGTCAAGGCATGGCGCGAGGCCTATCGTCTGTTCAAGACCAAAAAGGGCGCGCGTTGCTCAATCGAGAACTTGCTCAAGCGCGTGCTCAAGGGCAAGCCGGTCGGTCATATCACACCGGCGGTGGATATTTACAACACGGTATCGCTGTCCTACGCGCTGCCCGTTGGCGGCGAGGATTTGCATGCGATTGAGGGAGATCTTCGCTTGAAGGTGACCGACGGCGGCGATGCGTTCCTGCCTCTTGGCGAGGATGCGGATGACCCGACGCTGCCCGGCGAGGTCGCCTACATCGACGATGCGGGCGCCGTGTGCCGCTGCTGGAACTGGCGCGACGGTGTTCGAACGGCCCTGTCCGACGATTCGGCCGACGCGTTCCTGGCGATTGAATGTGTTGAGCCCGAGCGCATGGGGGACTGTCAGGCCGCCATCGATCGCTTAGTCGAGCTGCTTGAGCGCTATTTGGGAGCGACGGTTGTCGTTAAGACGCTTGTGACCCGCGACAATCCCTGTGTGGAGCTGTAGCGGCGCCTAGAACCTATTGATGCCCAAAATCACCACAAAGGCGCCTGTCCTTTGTGGTGATTTTTATGTTGATGGGTCAACAAATGAGGCACGCAGGGCCGGCGGTCGCTGGATACGGCTAAGATGTTTACCCGTTAGCATTATGCAAGCGAAAGGCGGTCGTCTCCCATGCAGCAGAGCGACGAGACACGTTTCGAGGACTTTGTCGGACTGATCAGCGGACTCTACAAGGAGATCCAGCGCATTAAGACATCTGAGGGCGCAAGGCTGGGCCTTAAGGGCTCCGACATTATGTGCCTGTACTATCTTGAGCGCAGCAAGGACGGTCTGACTGGTGCCGACCTCGCCCGCATGGCTGGCGTGACCCGCGCTGCCGTCTCGCGCACGCTGGCGCATCTGGAGGAGGGCGGCTACGTCGAGGTCGACGATTCGACCGATGCCGCCGTTAAGTATCGCGCCCCGGTTCGCCTGACCACGTTGGGCGGCGAGAGCATGAACGAGGCCGATCGCATTATTCGCGAGGTGCTCGACACCACCGGCAAGGCTATGGGCGTGGAGCAGCGTGAGCAGATGTATGCGTCGCTGCGTACGATTCTCAACACCTTGCGCGAGCTGTAGGGCCGCCTAGGCATTTGCTTCCCATTAACAACTGCATCGTCCCGTTTGGGCGCGTGTACCGTGCCGGGATATTGCTGTCAAAATTCCCTGCGCGAGGTCCGCGCAAGAAAGGATTCGCTATGTCCGTCCGCATTATTACCGATTCCGCAAGCGATATGTCGCCGGCGGAGCACCCGGCATTGGCTGTTTTGCCGTTGTCCGTCACCTTTGGCACCGATGTGTACATGGATGGCGTCGACATCGATCATCAGCGCTTTTACGAGATGCTCGTGGAGCGCGATGAGCTGCCCAAGACCGGTCAGGTCAACCCGTACGCGTTTTCGCAGGCTATCGCCGAGGTTCGTGAAGCCGGCGATGAGGCTGTGATTATTACCGTGGGCGCTAAGCTTTCGGGCACCAACCAGAGTGCCCGTACCGCACTTGCCGAGGCACCGGGCGGCGACGTGTTCGTGGTAGACAGCAACAACGTTACCCTGGGCGAGCGCGTCCTGGTCGAGTATGCGCTGCGCTTGGTGGACGAGGGCCGTAGCGCGGCCCAGATCGCGGCGGCTGTCGAGGCCGTGCGCGACCGTGTGGTGGTTATCGGCCTGCTCGAGACGCTGGAGTATCTGGTGCGCGGCGGTCGTCTGTCTGCTGCGGCCGGCGCCGTGGGTACGCTGCTCAACGTAAAGCCTGTGGTGGCTGTCGAGGACGGCTTGATCGTGCAGCTGGGCAAGGCGCGCGGTTCCAAGAACGGCCGCAACCTGCTGAATCAAAAGGTCGAAAAGGCAGGCGGCATCGACTTTTCCATGCCGCTGGCGCTCGGCTATACGGGCCTTTCGGATGCGGTGCTCAAGAAGTATATCGAGGACAGCGCGGCACTGTGGGCTGGCCACGCCGAGGGCGAACTGCCCGTCCACACCATCGGCGCCACCATCGGCACCCACGTAGGTCCCGGTGCCGTAGCCGTAGCCTTCTTCCAGTCCGCCAACTAACCGACCCGCCAACAAATGATCCCTTGGGGACGGAGGAAAATGGATCATCGACCGCACGGAGGCCGCGAATGATCCAGTTTCCTCCGTCCCCAAGGGATCATTTCTTTATGCTGTTAATGCGGAGAAGGGAGCGAGCGATGGCGTCTGAGGGCTTTTTTGAACGGGTGTACGAGGTGGTCGAGCAGATCCCCGAGGGGATGGTCGCCACGTATGGTCAGGTGGCGTTGCTTGCCGGTCGTCCACGAAGTGCGCGCTACGTGGGGTATGCCCTGCATAGCAATCCGCGCCCCGGCGAGATTCCCTGTCACCGCGTGGTGTTTGCCGACGGGCGTATATGCGAGGGTTTTGCTTTTGGCGGTCCCGATGCTCAACGTGAGCTTTTGCTAGGGGAGGGTGTGGCGTTTAGGGACGACATGCACGTCAATCTGGGCGCTTGTCGCTGGCCTGCCGGACTCTAACAGCTCGTTCGTGTCAAAACTACAACAAAGGTGCCTGTCCCCTTTGTGGCGGTTTTCCGTTGTAGGTTTACCGAGGCTAACTTATGGAGAAGCTATGGCGGCGAATATTGATGCTACAAAGTAAACCACGGTGAACTATATTGTATTCAGCAACGGAGCAGGCAATAGGCGATGAAAAAGCCTGCCCTGTTGAGTTTGATTCGCATCCCTCCCCTCTGTGCGATTCAACGGTGTACTTCGGGAACGGGCCCGCTGGCAACTGACTGCCGGCGGGCCCGTCCCCGTTTGTCGGGGGAGTGCAATGGGCAGAGTCGAACCGGTCGGGCACAAATAAGGGCGGACGCCATAGCGCCCGCCCTAAAGCAATCGATAGCTCAAGCCCGCAAATCGCTCTAGTACACCATGCCCATGGCGTCCCGAACCTCGGCCAGGGTCTGCTCGGCGATCTCGTTGGCGCGACGGTTGCCCTCGTGCAGGACGTCCTTCACATAATCCAGGTCGTTCTCGTAGCGCTGACGGCGCTCGCGGATCGGCGCGAAATACTCGTTGACGGCCTCGGTCACGTACTTCTTGAGCTGGCCGGAGCCGCCCATACCGATCTCCTCGGCAATCTCAACCTCGGAGCGACCGGTGCAGATGGCAGCGGTCGAAAGCAGGCCGGACACACCGGGGCGGTTCTCGGGGTCGAATGTGATCATGCGCTCGGAGTCGGTCTGGCTCTTCTTGATGCGCTTGGCCGTCTCCTCGGCGGTCATCGAAATATTGATGGCGTTGCCGTAGCTCTTGCTCATCTTGCGACCGTCCAGGCCGGGCAGCAGCGGGGTCTCGGAAAGCAGCGCGTCGACCTCGGGGAACACCTTGCCGTAGCGGTTGTTAAAGCGGCGAGCGATGGTGCGGGTAAGCTCGATGTGCGGCAGCTGGTCGCGGCCGACGGGCACTACATTGCCCTTGCAGAACAGGATGTCGCAGGCCTGGTGCACCGGGTAGGTGAGCAGAAGGCCGGTGAGCTCGTGGCCCGATGCCTCCATCTCGGCCTTAACCGTGGGGTTGCGCGCCAGCTCGGCCTCGGAGACCAGCGACAGGAACGGCAGCATGAGCTGGTTGGCGGCGGGCACGGCGGAGTGTGCGTAGATCATGGTCTTGTCGGGGTCGATACCGCAGGCAAGGTAGTCCATGACCATGTTGTACACGTTGTCCTGGATGTGCTCGGTGGTGTCGCGGTCGGTGATGACCTGGTAGTCGGCGATGAGCACGTTGGTCTTGGCGCCCATGTTCTGCAGCTCCACGCGGCCCTTGAGGGTGCCAAAATAGTGGCCCAGGTGCAGGCGGCCGGTGGGGCGGTCGCCGGTAAGCATGGTGAACTTCTCAGGCGTCTTTGCCAGGCCCTCGCGAATGGCGTTGCTCTTTTGCAGCGCGACTTCGTAGCTGTTCTCGTTTGGCATGATTGCTCCTAACGTATGTTCATGGCTCAAGATGATAACGCGTTTATTACAGGGGCGGGAGAGGGGTGGCTTGTGGGATGGGTGCGGCGCAGCTGCGCTTGGCCAACGGTGCCTGGGCACATCCTCGGCAGCTTGTCCTAGAGCTCGTGGTGGCGCTCTTCTTTGCGTTCCTCGGCGGCTTGCTCCTCCTGCTTAAAAGCGGGGTCGTCGGGGGTTACCAGCTCGTCCTCGTGCGTGCGCCTGTTGTAATGGTGGCGTAGCACGGGTTCAAACAGGTGCAGGCGCTTGGCGAAGGCCGCCGAGCCAATGGCGAGCACGGTAAAGATGAGCACGCGTATGGGGACCTCGACCTGATTGATGGCCGCGGCGCCGGCCGAAAGCAGTATGCACCAGGCGTAGATGAGCAGTACGGCTTGCTTTTGGTTGTAGCCCTCTTGAATGAGGCGGTGGTGGATGTGGCCCTTGTCGGCCTGTCCAATGCTAATGTGGGCGCGCTTGCGGCGCACGATGGCGCTAAACGTATCGATGATGGGCACGGCGGCCACGAGGAGCGGGATGATGAGCGAGGTGAGCGCGGCGGTGCGGCTAACGTTGAGCAGCGAGATGGAGCCCAGCGCAAAGCCCAGCAGCAGCGACCCCGAGTCGCCCAAGAAGATGCTCGCGGGGTTGAAGTTATAGTGCAAGAAGGCGAGGCACGAGCCAAAGAGCGCAATGGAGAGCGCGGCGGCATCGATGCGGCCCGAGAGAACGGCCATCGAGAACATCGTGAACGATGCGATGCCGCAGATACCCGTCGCCAGGCCGTCAAGGCCGTCGATAAGGTTGATGATGTTGGTGAACGCCACCAGGTAGACCACGGTAATGGGGTAGGCGAGCCAGCCGAGCATAATCTCGCCGGGGGCAAACGGGTTGACGATGACGCCGATTTTTAGGCCGCCTACGCAGGCGATGAGCGCGGCGAGGACCTGGCCGGCCAGCTTTTGCTTGGGCTGGAGCTGGAAGACGTCGTCGATCGCGCCGGTCGCAAAGATAACGGTAAAAGAAAGCGCAAGGATGGGGTAACTGATGTGCAGACGAGGGTGGGGCACCAAAACGGGCGGCCAGCCCAGGTACCAGGTGCCTAGGATCTGAACAATGCAGGCGACGACGAGGCCCAAAAAGACCGCCGCGCCACCCATGCGCGGGATGGGTTTAGTGTTGATGCGGCGCTTGGAAGGATAGTCTACGGCGTCGAGCTTGATTGCCAGGCGCTTGACCAGGGGCACCGCAAGGAAGGTCGTGATAAAAGCCACGACCGCCACGCAAAGGTACGGTATGAAGCTCGTGGAGGAAGCCATGAATCGATAAACCGCCAAGCGTCGAAGGAAAAGGTCAAATGATGCCACGCCGCAAAGGGTATAGCTGACCCATGATACTCGACCAAGGAGGGTGTGAGGAATTGCACGGGGCGATAATCACGTGCTTACCAGATATTCGAGTGATGGTGGGGTTCTGCCTGGTGCCTTTTGGGGATCCTGGCGGGATTTGCGATGGCGATTTTCGGCAAAAGAAAACCACCCCCCACGTTACGAAAATGAACCCACCTAAAACAGGTGGGTGCCCTCATCGACTGTTCCAGCGTCCTTAACAACGAAGGATACCTGTACTAGGTACGACCTGTCTCTTATACACATCTCCGAGCCCACGAGACTCCTGAGCATCTCG
>UROM01000107.1 GCA_900549455.1 uncultured Collinsella sp.
CGAGATGCTCAGGAGTCTCGTGGGCTCGGAGATGTGTATAAGAGACAGGTCAATAGCCTTATGAAGCAGTGGGGCGAGATGAACAAGATGATGGGCCGCATGCGCACGATGGCCAATCAGGCGCAGGCCGGCGGCAAGAAGGGCAAGAAGGGTAAGAAGGGCAAAAAGATGCGCATGCCCAATATTCCCGGTTTGGATGCCATGGGTCTGGGCGGCATGGGTGGCCTGGGAACGGGCGGTCCCAAGTCCGATATGGAGCTGCTGCGCCAGATGGAAGCGCAGATGCGTAATAAGAAGTAACGACTGGTTGAGTCGTGTATGGCGAAGGCCGCCTGGATCGTATTCCGGGCGGCCTTCGCCGTTTGCTCGAAGCTTGTTGCGCGTGTGGAAGCATGCTGACGTCGAAGTGCTTGCCGCTAATGGCAGCCGCAGCCCTCGTGCCCGTCGTGCTCGTGATGGCCGTGGCAGCTGCAGGACTCGCCATGTTCATGGGCGTGGCCGTGGTCATGGCCGTGGCAGCCGCACGTGGCCTCGCCGTTCTGTGCGAGCGTGCCGGCAATGAGGGCCTCGACGCAGGCGTCGCAGCTGCCTTGGGCGCCGGCATAGACCGTGATGCCGGCCTGGGCGAGCGCGTTGATGGCGCCGCCGCCGATACCGCCGCAGATGAGCGTGTCAACGCCACCGTTGGCAAGCAGGCCCGCCAGGGCGCCGTGACCGGTGCCGCCGGTGCCTACGACCTGCTCGTTGAGCACCTTGCCGTCCTGGATGTCGTAGATCTTGAACTGCTCGCTGCGGCCAAAGTGCATAAAGATGTTGCCGTTGTCGTATGTCGTTGCCACTCTCATGGTGTCGACCTCCTTTGCTGGCCATGCGGCCGTCGTCGTGGTGATGGGGGAGTATGCGATATTGCCGCCCTCGATACGCAGTACCCGACCGTTGACCAGCGCGTTTGCCACCTTGCGATGTGCGCGGCTGCAGATGGCCGCCACGGTGGCGCGAGCGATACCCATTTGCTGGGCGACGGCCTCCTGATTGAGGCTTTCTAGGTCGCATAGGCGTAGGACTTCGAGCTCGTCGACCGTCATCTCGATGGCGTCTCCGCTGGCAAGGCCGTCGGGGGTAAAGCCGCGATATTCGGGGATGATCCCAACGCGGCGTAATTTTTCTCGTCTTCCTGCCATACATCCTCCTTATCTGACATATGTCAACAATAGAATAGCGCGCGAGCGGAACTGTGCAAGGTATTCTTGGCATATGTCAGAAATTGAGGGCTTATGTTTGGACTGTGGGGCCGCGTTCGCCTGGGCTACAATGAATCTCGCTTATAGCCGACTGACAGGAGGGTCAATGAGCAAAGCTGATCAGCAGTTTGTAGCCATGTGCCGCGATATTCTGGACCATGGCACCACCACCGAGGGTCAAAAGGTCCGACCGGTGTGGGAGGACGGCACCCCTGCCTATACCATTAAAAATTTTGGCGTTACGGCTCGCTACGACCTGCGTGAGGAGTTCCCCGCGCTCACTCTACGCCGTACGGCGCTTAAGTCTGCCATGGACGAGATCTTATGGATCTATCAAAAGAAGTCCAATAACGTCCATGACCTCAACAGCCATATTTGGGACGAGTGGGCCGACGAGACCGGCTCCATCGGCAAGGCGTACGGGTACCAGATTGGCCAGAAGAGCCATTATGCCGAGGGCGATTTCGACCAGATGGACCGCGTGCTGTACGATCTTAAGCACACGCCGTACAGTCGCCGCATCATGACGAACACCTATGTGTTTAGCGACCTGTCCGAGATGCACCTGTATCCGTGCGCTTACAGCGTGACCTATAACGTCACGCAGCGTCCGCAGGACGACAAGCCGACGCTCAACATGATTCTCAACCAGCGTAGCCAGGATATTTTGGCCGCGAACAACTGGAATGTGTGCCAGTACGCTATTTTGCTGATGATGGTCGCGCAGTCGGTCGATATGATTCCCGGCGAGCTGCTGCATGTGATTGCCGATGCCCACATTTACGACCGTCATGTCGATATCGTCCGTGAACTTATCGAGCGTCCGCAGTTTGCGGCGCCCAAGGTAACGCTTAACCCCGACGTGCATGACTTCTATGCGTTTACGACCGACGACCTGATCGTGGAGGGCTACGAGCACGGCCCGCAGGTCAAGAACATCCCCATTGCGGTGTAGGTGACGCTCATGACGTGTAAGCTATCTGCTATCGTCGCCGTGTGTGACGACTGGGGCATTGGGTGCGAGGGCGACATGGTGGTGTCCAATCGCGCCGACATGCGCCATTTTGTGGCATGCACCAAAGGTTGCCCGGTCATTATGGGGCGCAAGACGCTGCTGAGTTTTCCTGGTGGGCGTCCGCTCAAGAACCGCCGCAATATCGTGCTTACCCGCGACGAGGATTTTGTGGTCGAGGGCGTCGACGTGGTGCATAGTATCGACGAGGCGCTCGCCGCGGTTGCCGATGAGCCCGTTGCGTGGGTGATCGGCGGCGGCGATGTCTATCGGCAATTTTTGCCGTACTGCGTGGAGGCCGAGGTCACGCATAACCACTGCGTCCATCCCGTGGACACGTATTTTCCCAATTTGGATGCCGATCCTGCATGGGAAGTTTCGCGGGCTGGCGGTGTTGCCACGATTGCCGCGGGCGAGGGTGATGAGGGTCTCGATTATGAGTTCGTGACATATCGTCGCGTTGAGGCGTGAATCGCCTAGCGTGAACGGTATTATCGGGTTGATTGAATGCATGGGGCGGCGCTTCGCGTCGCCTCGTTTGGTATAGATGTGCTGTTAAGAAGGGTGCGGGCTGGCTGCTATGACTGATGCCGTTGAGGTTCTGCGAATCGATTCGCTTACGGATGAGCGGCTCGACGCCTACGTGCGACTGACCGAGCGCGAGCTTCGCTGCGTGCTGGAGCCCCAAAAGGGTATCTTTATCGCTGAGAGTGCCAAGGTTATCGAGCGCGCGGTGCGTGCCGGATACCAGCCGGTGAGCTTTCTTTTGGGCGAACGCTGGCTTGATCAGATGATGCCGCTGTTTGAGTGCCTGGTTGTGCGCGAGGGCGCAGGTCCGGTTCCTGTGTTCGTTGCCTCCATGGAGCTCATGGAGCAATTGACGGGCTTTAACGTGACGCGCGGCGCGCTCGCGGCGTTTCGTCGCCCGCGGCAGATTCCGGTTGATGAGTTTCTCGACGGCGTCGTCGAGGCGGCGGGGGAGCGTCCGGTGCGTGTGTGCGTGCTCGAGGGCATTGTCGACCATACCAATGTGGGCGCGATTTTCCGTTCGGCGGCCGCATTGAACGTTGACGGTATTTTGGTCAGCCCTACGTGCTGCGACCCGCTGTACCGTCGCTCGGCCCGCGTGAGCATGGGCACGGTGTTTCAGGTGCCGTGGACGCGTATTGGCAGCGAGGCTCGTGTGTGGCCGCACGATGGCCTGGCGGCACTGCACGAAGCCGGTTTTTCCTGTGCTGCCATGGCATTGACGGACGATTCCGTATCGCTGGACGATCCCGTGCTGCAGGAGATTGACCGCCTGGCAATCTTTATGGGTACCGAGGGTGCCGGCCTGGGTGCCAAGACTATCGCGGGCTGCGACCGGGCCGTGCGCATTCCGATGGCGCACGGGGTCGATTCGCTTAACGTGGCAGCGGCGAGTGCCGTCGCCTTTTGGCAGCTGTGCCCGCACGTGAGTAATGAGTACCACTACCAGCCGGGGCTGTATCACTAGGCAGATAGTTCGCACCGGGCTCTTATTCGGGGTGTTTCGGTCGACGCCGGTCGGTGCTAAGCTGGTATTGGCGTTGGCCTTAATTTGCTGTTTTGTCGGTTGACGTGCGCTTTTGGGGAGGGCGTGTGGCTAAGAAATCTACGGCTATCGATGTAACGCAGGGTGTTATTTGGCAGCAGCTGCTTTCGCTGTGCGTTCCCATCTTTTTTAGTTCGTTTTTTCAGCAGGCCTACACGCTCATCGGTACGTATATCGTCGGCCAGTTTGGCGGCAAACTCGCACTGGGTGGCATTCAAGCCACGATGGTGCTTACCGAGCTCTGCATTGGCTTTTGCGTTGGCGTTGGCGCCGGCTGCGCGGTCATTACCGGTCAGTATTTTGGCCAGCACGATGATGAGCGGCTGAGTCGTTCGGTCCATACGGCCATGACGCTCGCGTTGGTGGGCGGTATCGTTTTCTCGATTCTTGGCATAGTGTTCGTTGAGCCCATGCTGGTGCTTATGAACACGCCGCATGAACTGTTGGCCGAGGGCGTGGCATATGCTCGTTGCTATTTTGCCGCCATGGTTGCGGCGCTGCTGCTCAATATGGGAACGGCACTGCTGCGCGCCGTGGGCGACACGCGCGGGCCTGCTGTGATTATCGCTTCCGGCTGCCTTGTTAATGCGGTGCTGGATGTCATCTTCGTTGCCGTGCTTCATATGGAGGCTCTGGGCTGCGGTATCGCGGTGGCACTGACCATTTGCTCTAACGCCACGATGATCGTGATTCGTATGATGCACGCACCGGGTGCGTGGCGGCTTTCACTGTCCAAACTCGGCATTGATCCTGGCATTTGCAAGAGCATGATCTCGTGTGGTCTGCCGCTTGGCTTTCAGTCTGCTGCGTATTCGATTTCCAACGTTTTGATTCAGGTGTCGGTCAATTCGTTTGGTGCCGATGTCACCACGGCGTGGGGTCTTTCGGGCCGCTTGGATGGCATCGTCTGGATGGTTACCGAGGCGCTTGGCGTGTCGATCACCACGTTCTCGGCACAGAACTTTGGCGCGCGCAACTACGAGCGCATGCGCAAGGGCTACCATACGTCGCTCGTGCTGTCGTTTATGCTCATTGGCGGCCTGTCTGCCGTGCTGCTGGTGTTCTCGGGTCCGTTGTCGCGTCTGTTTGTCGACGATGCTTCGATTTCGGCGTACACCACGACGATTCTTCATTTCATCGCGCCGTTCTACGCGATCTTCTCGATTATCGAGAACGCGTCGGGCTCCATTCGTGGTGCCGGCGTGAGCTTGCAGCCCATGCTGCTCACGATTTTTGGCACCGTCGTGCTCAGGGTGATCTGGGTGTTTGCGATTATGCCGTTCGATCCGTCGCTTGAGCACCTGCTGCTGGTCTACCCTGTAACCTGGCTCATCACCGCCACGATGTTCACCATCTACCACCATAGCGGCAACTGGCTCGGCCGCGCCACCGCCTAATGATCCGTATGAGACGGAGGAAAACGGATCATTTCTCTCCGTCTTGATGTCGATGATCCGTTTTCCTCCGTCCCCTTTGGATCAATTAGTATTCGATGCCTTGACGGGCTAGGAGGCCTTCGTCGAAGTAGTGTTTGACGGGGCGCATTTCGGTGACTAGGTCGGCGAGGTCCGCGAGAGGCAGCAGCCCGCGGCCGGTGAGCACGAGCTCCGTGGTGGCAGGCTTCAGCGCGATCAGTCCCTCCACATCCTCGCGCGTCACGAATCCGCGGCGCATGGCCTCGCCGAGTTCGTCCAAAATCAGAACGTCGACCTGTGATATCTGCTCGCGTGCGAGCTCCATGATCTGCTCGGCGCAGGCCTCGGGTGTGTCGCGATCGGCCTGTACAATGCGCAGTCCCAGGCGCGGCGCGGCGTCGTGCTCGGCGCAGTGCAGCTTCTTGGCAAACTGCAGCATGAGTACGTCGAGCCCATAACCTTTGGCGCGCATCGCCAATCCCAGCGCAGCCGTGGTTTTGCCCTTGCCGTCGCCCGTATAGATCTGAACCTTGCCGACTTCAAGTGATGCCATCTCTGTCCTTTCGTGCCCGGCGTCGGTTTATCGCCGTCCGGGTTGGGTATTCTAGTTAGCATTATCAACCCCAGTAGATGGAGTTCAAGCAGATGGAGATGGATGACAACAAACGTAGACGGAATATGATCCTCTACGTGCTCATCGCCTTCGTCGTCTACCTCGTGCTCTCGACCGTTCTGTTCCCCAACATCGGTCACACGCAGCAGATTACGAAGACCGATTACTCGACGTTTGTCAAAGCGCTCGATAAGAAGAGCGTTGACACTGTCTCTTATACACATCTCCGAGCCCACGAGACTCCTGAGCATCTCGT
>UROM01000108.1 GCA_900549455.1 uncultured Collinsella sp.
ACACTTATGCGATCGTCGGCAGCGTCAGATGTGTATAAGAGACAGACCAAGTACTATGTACGCCTGAAGGTCGCCGACCGCGTGGGCGCCCTGTCCGAGACGGTCGACATCTTTGCCAAGCACAACATCTCGATCTCGCTCATCAACCAAGTCGAGGACGGCAAGTCGGGCGTCAGCGATGCCTGCTCGGTCATCTTCCTGACGCACCGCGCGCTCGAGAAGGACGTCCAGGCTGCCGCCGCCGAGCTTGCCAGCGTGGACTGCGTGGCCAAGGTCGCCAACGTCCTGCGCATCGAGGACGTTGAGGCTTGGACCGAAGGCGTCATGGCCAACTAACCCAACGCTCGCCTAGCGATACGCGCTTTGGGGGCTCCCGTCCGATGTGGGACGGGAGCCCTTTTGTCTCCTGCCCCAAGCACAACGGCAGAGCACATCTGCGCGAGCCGCTCATCGGTAACGCGAGCTACCGTTCACCGATATGCAAACGCGGCCGATTCCGGCTACCGCTACGCTGTGCTGCGAATGTCCGCCCGCGATGAGAGGAAGTACCATGTTGCTCGAGGGCAAGAAAGCAATCATCACCGGAGGCACACGCGGTATCGGCTATGCCATCGCCTGCCGTTTTATCGAGGAGGGCGCCGCCGTCACCGTCTTTGGCTCGCGTCAGGAGACCGCCGATGCGGCCGTTGAGAAGCTGACAGCCGCCTATCCCGACGCCAAGGTCTGGGGCCGCTCCTGCGACCTCACCTCGCTCGAAGCCATGACCGAAGCCTTTACCCAGGCTGCCGCCGACATGGGCGGCTTGGACACAGTCGTCAACAATGCCGGTATCTCCCAGCGCTCGCCTCTCTTGGACTACACGGCCGAGGAGTTCGCAAAGGTCATGGACCTCAACGTCGTCGCCGTCTTTAACGGCCACCAGGCGGCCGCCAAGATTATGACCGAGGCCGGCCACGGCGGCACCATCACCACCACGAGCTCGATGGTCGCCAAGTACGGTCAGCCCTCTGGCGTCGGCTACCCCACGTCCAAGTTTGCCGTCAACGGCATGGTCCAGTCGCTCTCTCGCGAGCTCGCCCCCATGGGCATTCGCGTCAACGCCGTCGCCCCCGGCGTAACCAAGACCGACATGGTCGCCAACCTGCCCGAAGAGGTCATCAAGCCCATCATCGCCACCATCCCACTCGGCCGCATGGGCGAGCCCGAGGACGTCGCCAACGCCTTCGTTTTCCTAGCGAGCGACATGTCATCCTATGTCACGGGCGCCGTGCTCCCCGTCGACGGAGCCGCCCGCTCCTAAAGGTCGCAAGCCACAACTTCGAACCTCAACGAGGCCCAACGCAAAAGGCGCGCTGTCTGCATCAACTGCAGACAGCGCGCCTTCTATTATTTGGACGGAACCCGTATCCCGACATTCCTTGCTACTTGCCGTCGTCGTCCTCGGCTTCCTCTCTTGCGTAGAGTTCCAGCATGCGGCGGCGGTATTCGCGCACGGCGAGCTTGGCGCGCTCTAGGCGGCGGCGCTCACGCGGAGTCAGCTCGGACGGGTCAACCTCATCACCATAGGTCTTATCGGCAAGCAGGCGCGCCGCGTCCACAATGCGGGCATCGATGTGGCCGCTCGCCGCCTCGGCGGAAAGACGCTCGGCAATCGTATCGAGCGTAGGCAGGCCCTCGAATACGCGACCATGTCCATGCGAGGTCAGCAGCTCGTGCTCGCGTGCGAGCAGACTCGCCAAATCGTGATGAGCGCGCAGGATATCGAGCGCATCGGATGGATGCTCGGCAACCTCTGCCACGGCGGCGACCGGCGCGGCATCGACCACGCGGTAGAAGAGCTGCGCGAGCAATGGCATCAAGAACACCGTGATGGCACCGGCGGCAACCATGACCGACGCAATATCTTGCGACAGCGCGCCCGCGTTGACGGCAACGCTCGTCACGGCAACGATGATCGGCAGGGCCGTAGTGCAGTACAGGGCCACGGTAATGCGACCATACGCCGACACATCGCGCGTCGCAGGACAAATGCTCATAGAGATGAGAATGGGCACGGCGCGAATGATAAGCAACGCCACGATAAAGCCCGCGAGCAGCCCGGGGCGTGACGCCACGGCCGTCAGGTCGATCTTTGCGCCCGATACAGTAAAGAACACCGGAATCAAAAAGCCGTAGGCCAGGCCGTCAAGCTTGGTCTCGAGCGTATGGTTGCCCTCGGGGATGATATAGCGCAGGACAAAGCCGGCGGCAAAAGAACCCAACACGATGTCGAGATCAAAGACGGCCGAGAACGCCACGAGCGTGACCAGGATGAGCACCGTCAGGCGCACGAAGGTCTGCGACGTGGTATCGGCACGCTCCTCGACAAACGCAAAGAAGCGGCTGCCGACGCGCTTGGAGCGGCTTGGGACCACGGCCAGCAACACGCAAACCACCGCAAACAAGCCAAGGATTACGAGCGTTTGGATGCCAGTGCGAGCAGACAGCAGCACCGACATGGCGAGCACGGGACCGAGCTCGCCCCAAGTGCCATACGCGAGAATCGAGTCGCCCACACGCGTGCCGGTGAGCGAGCGCTCACGCATGATGGGCACGAGCGTGCCGAGCGCCGTAGAAGTGAGGGCAAGCGTCACGGCGATGCCGTCGAAATGACTGACCGAGAACCACGGGGTAAAGCGCACGGCAAGCCAGGCGATACCAAACGTGACGACCCACGTCGCCAAGCCGTAGCGCCCCTCGACGCCCGTAATGCTCTTGGGGTCGATCTCAAAGCCGGCAAGCAGGAACAAAAAGGCCAGGCCGAGCTCGGACACAAGCGAGACCTCGGCATCTACATGGATGACGCCGAGCATATGGGGTCCCAGCACCGCGCCGAGCACGAGCAAAAAGACGGTCTCGGGAACGGGTTTTCCGGGAATCGCCGAGGCGATGAAGGGGCTTGCGAAAGCCACGAGTGCGATGATGGCGAGCGAAACGAATGCCATGTGATGCCTTTCTCTTGTTTGCGCTTCACTGTAGCACCCTCGCCGTCCTCAACGCGCCGCGAGCTGTCGTATCATAGTGAGGTTTACAAACATGTGGCTCAAGGCGACCGCGAGGCTTGCCCCGTAAACCGACCGCTGCCACATACCGTACCGTACGCCCAACCGATCAGGAAGGCAGGAACCAATGGTCTCTCGTATCTACGTGGAGAAGAAACCCGGGTTCGACGTCGAGGCTCAGCAGCTCAAGGGCGAGCTGACCGAGATTCTCGGCATCAAGGGCATCGAGGCCCTGAGGATCATCAACCGCTACGACGTCGAGGGCATCGACGAGGAGCTTTTCCGCTCCTGCGTGCCGACCGTCTTTAGCGAGCCCCAGGTCGATGTGACCTACGACGAGCTCCCCGCAAGCGATGGCACCGTCTTTGCCGTCGAATTCCTGCCTGGCCAGTTTGACCAGCGCGCCGACTCCGCCAGCGAGTGCGTGCAGCTCATCAGCCAGGGCGAGCGCCCTGCCGTGCGCTCCGCCAAGGTCTATATGATCTTGGGCGCCCTGGACGAGGCCGCCATCGAAGCCATCAAGCACTACGTGGTGAACCCCGTCGAAGCGCGCATCGCCTCGCTCGACCTGCCCGAGACGCTGTACATGGAGACCCCCGAGCCGCAGCCCGTCGAAGTGCTCGACGGTTTCCGCGAGCTCGACGAGGCCGGCCTTGCCGCCTTTATCACCGAGCGCGGCCTTGCCATGGACGAGGCGGACATCGCCTTCTGCCAGCAGTACTTCCGCGATGAGGACCGCGACCCCACCATCACCGAGATCCGCGTGATCGACACCTACTGGTCCGACCACTGCCGCCACACCACCTTCGGCACCGTCCTGGATGACGTGACGATCGATGACGCCGTGGTGCAGCAGGCCTTCGACCGCTACATGGAGATGCGCCACGAGCTCGGTCGCGACGCCAAGCCCGTCTGCCTCATGGACATGGGCACCATCGGCGCCAAGTACCTCAAGAAGACCGGAGTCATGACCGATGTCGATGAGTCCGAGGAGATCAACGCCTGCACCGTCAAGGTGAAGGTCGATGTCGATGGCGAGGACCAGGACTGGCTGTTCCTCTTTAAGAACGAGACCCACAACCACCCGACCGAGATCGAGCCGTTCGGTGGTGCAGCAACCTGCCTTGGCGGTGCAATCCGTGACCCGCTTTCAGGACGTACTTATGTATATCAGGCAATGCGTGTGACCGGTGCTGCAGATCCTACAGTTTCTGTAAAAGAGACTCTGAAAGGAAAACTGCCACAGAAGAAACTGGTTCGTGGTGCAGCCCATGGCTACAGCTCCTATGGTAACCAGATCGGTCTGGCTACCGGTTATGTAAAAGAAATCTATCATCCGAATTATGTGGCAAAACGTATGGAGATCGGTGCTGTCATGGGTGCGGCTCCGAGACGTGCTGTCAAGAGAGAGAATTCTGATCCGGGCGATATCATCATCCTGTTAGGTGGACGTACCGGCCGTGACGGTATCGGTGGTGCAACCGGTTCTTCCAAAGTACATACAGAAGCTTCTATCGAAGTTTGTGGTGCCGAGGTACAGAAAGGTAACGCTCCGACAGAACGTAAGATCCAGCGTATGTTCCGTAGAGAAGAAGTCAGCAAACTGATCAAAAAATGTAATGACTTTGGTGCAGGCGGTGTATCTGTAGCAATCGGAGAACTGGCACCGGGACTGCAGATCAATCTGGATAAGGTACCGAAAAAATATGCCGGTCTGGATGGAACAGAAATTGCTATTTCCGAGTCGCAGGAACGTATGGCTGTTGTTGTAGATCCGAAAGACGTTGACGAATTCATGAAATATGCCAACGAAGAAAACCTGGAAGCTGTTGTAGTAGCTGTTGTTACCGAAGAACCGCGTCTGGTACTGAACTGGAGAGGAAAAGAAGTTGTTAATATTTCCCGTGCTTTCCTGGATACCAACGGTGCGCATCAGGAGACAGAAGTTCTGGTAGATATTCCGAATAAAGAGGGAAATGTTCTGGAGCGTGAAGAAAAAGCTCCTGCAGATACCAAAGCGGCATGGTTATCTATGCTGGCTGATCTGAATACCTGTTCTCAGAAGGGACTGGTAGAGATGTTCGACGGATCCATCGGGGCCGGAAGTGTATTTATGCCATATGGTGGTAAATATCAGCTGACAGAAACTCAGGCTATGGTCGCTAAGGTTCCGGTAATGAACGGAAAAACAGATACTGTGACTATGATGAGCTACGGATTTGATCCATATGTATCCAGCTGGAGCCCATATCACGGTGCAGTTTATGCAGTTGTAGAATCTATTGCACGCATCGTAGCGAACGGCGGAGATTACTCCAAGATCCGTTTCACCTTCCAGGAATACTTCCGTCGAATGACAGAGGATCCGGAACGTTGGAGTCAGCCATTTGCAGCGTTGCTCGGTGCATATGCGGCACAGATGGGATTTGGCCTTCCATCTATCGGTGGAAAGGACAGTATGTCCGGAACCTTCAACGATATTGATGTTCCGCCGACACTGGTTTCCTTTGCGGTAGATGTGGCTAAGAAACAGGATATTATCACACCGGAACTGAAAAAGGCAGGAAGTAAACTGGTATGGATCCGTCTGCCGAAAGACAGCTATGATCTGCCGGATTATGCAGCAACTATGGATCAGTATGGAAAACTGCATCAGGATATCCTGGATGGCAAAGTGCTTTCCGCTTACGCACTGGATCGTCATGGTATTGCAGCAGCTGTTTCCAAGATGGCCTTCGGTAATGCACTCGGTGTGAAAATCGAACACAACCTGGATCCAAGAGACTTCTTTGCACCAGGATTTGGTGATATTATCCTTGAGGTTCCGGATGGCAAGGTTGGGGAGCTGTCTGTACAGTATACACCTGTCTCTTATACACATCTGACGCTGCCGACGATCGCATAAGTGTAG
>UROM01000109.1 GCA_900549455.1 uncultured Collinsella sp.
ATGCTCAGGAGTCTCGTGGGCTCGGAGATGTGTATAAGAGACAGGTTTAAGTTCACCGAGAGCGAGCACGCCAGCGATCGCTTCATCCCCGTCTTCGACTCTGACAAGAACGCCGACGAGCTGTTCGACTACGAGGCAAAGTGGAATGCCAGCTTTGAGTGGACCGAGAATGACCCCGTCAAGTACAACGGCAAGACTTGGCGCAACGCTTCCTATACACACTCGGGCGGCGTGACGACTGAGTACTTCACCGAAGCAGGCGGCGGCAGCGTCTACGTGCGCATCGACAACGTCGAGGAGCACAAGGATGCCGTCGAGACCATGATGAAGTCTCTGGAATTTGCCGATGACATCGCTAAGGCTAAGACCGAGGCCATGGACGTCAAGCTCGACGATATCGAGATTAAAAGCTAAAGCTCCAACGGCATGCAGCAGCGCCGTTTTAGCTCGGCCGGGATGCAAGGTGCGACTCCTTGCATCCCGGTTTTTTGTTCGAAAGCGCCCGGTCACATCACCATATTGAGCACGTTGACGAATTCCTGGGCCTGGGAGCGGCTGCTGAGGCTAAAGACACAAGCAGTCAACAGCCTGTTGCGCAGAAAAACATTGCGCCCCTTGATCCTGTTGACCCCCGTGATGTCCTTAAGGTAGGCAATCTCGGTATGCTTGCCGCCGAAAGTGCCCTTCTTGAGCACCTCGATGCGGTTAGGGTGGATCTTGACGTCTTTAAACCCGCCCGAGCCTTTGTCCTGGAACAGCAAAGTATTGTTGTCCATACGCATCGCTCCCCATGGACTCGCGGAAACTACCTTTAACTCCTCATTTTAGTCATTCCGAGACCCCCACGCGAAGGCGGTTGGAGGCATCTAGATTTGTGTCCGCGCGAGGCTTTATGGTTCAGTTAATAGATACGCCATTGCGGAGGAAGACAAATTCGACGCATCCTTAATCGCTCGACACAGGAGGAGTCATACATGGCAGAGACATCAAAGGCAACGCTACGCGACTGCATCTATGGGCTTGCCGTCGGCGACGCGCTGGGCGTTCCTTACGAGTTCAGGCCCCGCGGCACGTTCGAATGCACGGACATGATCGGCTACGGCACGCATGGGCAGCCCACCGGCACCTGGAGCGACGACACTTCTATGACGCTTGCTACCTGCGACTCGATCAGGGAGCTCGGGCATATCGACACCGCAGACATGCGCGACAAGTTCGTAAGCTGGATTGCCCGTGGCGAGTATACGATCGACGGCGTTTTCGATTACGGCGGCACGACCGCCCGCGCCTTGCACACCGGCAAAGGAGGCTCCGGCGAGCGCGACAACGGCAACGGATCGCTCATGCGCATCGCTCCCCTAGCGTTCACCGATGCGACAGACAAAGAGATCCGCGAGGTCTCCGCGATTACGCACGCCCACAGAACGTCGACCGACGCATGCATCATATTAATCAAGCTGATGAGGAGCGTGATGAACGGCGCGCTTCCCTCATGGGTGCTCCAGCTGAAAGACGTGCCCGAGCACGAAATCAGGTCCGGCGGTTTCGTGCGCGACACGCTTAAAGCCGCTACCTGGTGCTTCGTCAACACTAACAGCTACGAAGACTGCGTGCTTACCGCCGTCAATCTGGGAGACGACACCGACACCACCGCAGCCGTCGCAGGCGCCCTCGCCGGCACGGCATACGGTATCGACGCAATTCCGCAGGAGTGGATCAATACCCTGCGCGGCAAAGAGCTGATGGAACGGTGTTTGTTTTAGGACACGCCTTCAACGAAGACAATGTCAGTCAACGCAAATGATTAAGGGTCCGCATAAATGATGATTACAGAATGCGCCGTTCGTCTGATGAAGCCTCATTGGCTACCGCAGAAAAGGGCCGGCTGCAGCCGTCCCACCGTTTATTTAGATCTACCACGACGAACAGCTCGCACTACTGCGCGCTGCCCCGCACCGCTCCCCTACTTCCCAAATAGCGCACCCAGTAGGCCGCGGCGCTTGGGCTTCTCCTCTCGGTAGGAACCCTCGGCAGCTGCTGCCACCTGACGCGGTTGCTCGCCGCCTCCACGGCGCACGATCTGATACAGGAACGGCGACTTAACGTATTTGACCTCGACGGGCGTGGCATGCACGGTGCTTTCTCCGGACAGATGCAGGCTCGGGTTGAGCGGCGCCACAATATGTGTTTCGCGCTTGTCGCTAAACACCACCGCTGCCGCACGGCCCGTCTGGCCGTTCACGGCGATGCGCACCTGCTCGCCGTCGCGGCTGTCCGTTGCCGGACGGTCGACAAAGTAGACCGGTACCATCACCAGGCCGTCCTTATGCTTGCGAGCCTTGCGCGCCCAGGTGCGGATGCTCTTTTTATTGAGTCCAAGTACCGTCTCGGCATCGTTGCCGGCAACGTCGAGCGCCAGCTTATCAATGACCACCTGGTCCTTGGTGGACGCATCGACCGAGACAACGCGGAAGTCACCTTCCTGCATGGCCGGGTCAAACGGCCCAACCTTGGCAAAGTCCCACGGCTCCAAAATGCCCATAAGACGAACGTCCAGGTAGTTTGCCCTGGGATACGCCCAGTCGAGCACCTCGTAGTACACCAAGGTCTCCTTGCTCAGACCCTTGCCCGGGAAGGACGCCATCATGCGCAAATCCGCCAGCGCCATGGGGAAATAGAAGAGCATCATGTCGTTTTGGATCGCGTCTTCCACGTCGTGCCCGGCAAAAGCGTCGGGGTACTGGTGCACCAGCTGCAGCGCGTTGGCACGTGCCTGCTGCGGTGAGATTTCGCAGGGAATACCCTGCTCGGGTACATACTCCGCGCCAACGCCCATGGTCAGGCGCTTGCTAAAGGTACCGGGCTTGAGGAGGTCGGCAACGCCGATCTTATTACCGCAGGACGGGCACTCAAACACGCGCTGGGTCGATGACCCTTCAAAGGACGCACCGCAGAAGGGGCAGGGAATGCTCATGTGCGTTGCCTCTTGGAACTCCTGCGCCGTGCCGCGGTCCTCCCACAGCAGATGCTCCAGAACCGACTGATTGCGCCAGTACGCATTTAAGAAATACCAGTCGGGGTCCACCGGGCGCTCGAGCTGCGACACATGGGTGAGCTTAAGCAGTCCATCGACAACCGTCAGCGGCGTATGGCGAATGCCCAGGGCGCTCTTGGGCTCCCCCGCATCGGCCTGCCACGGGACGACCGTGCCGCAATAGGCGCACTCAAAGCTGCGTTTAGCCTGGTGTGAGTACATAGGGCCGCCGCAGTTTTGGCATTTAATGGCAAACATCTCGTCCATGGAAACGTCCTCCTTTGCACAGGGGCTGTCGACATTAAGTATGTCGGGCAGGCAGGTACATGCCCATACCCATGTGGCCCAAAATGGAGCACCCGGTCGGACAAGAAGCCCAGCCCGTTAGCTCCAGCAGCCCATTGCTGCATTTTCTGAGCATCGGTGCACGGTGCGCCCATGCGGGCTACACTGTCCCCTTAAACGAGGACGCGAGGAGAGACGCCATGCTATTTGTAAATCGGCTGGTACATACGCTTGTTCCCGGCAGCGAGGACAAGCCGGTCGATACAACTTGTCGCACCAACCGATAAAGCCCCAAGCCATCTTGGCGGCCGGACCTTATTCGCTACTTGCGGGCATCTCCAACGTAGCGCTTAAACTTGCGAATCTGGTTCATGTTTGTAATCCATCCCCAGAGCCTGTGCTCAAGCGTGTCCGCTTTACACAGAACGGGCGACTCATCCGCCTCGTCCGAAAGCGCATAGTCCTTATCGGCACAAGAAGCGGCATAGCGTTTGATGACGGCATCGGGAACCATCTTGAACGTAAATGCGCGCGACGCATGGGAGGGCTCGCTCTGGGTACCATACGTTGCCGTCGGCTCCGTGCCAAGGCATGCGGGGGCAATCCAGTGATCGACCATAACGCGCGGCAGATCGATACCCGCGAGCGAAAGGTACCACGAGTTGCGCCCCAGGCGGGCATTGACCTCAAGGAAACGATACGAGCCGTCACGAGAGTCGTACATAACGTCAAAGTTGGCAAATCCCGTATAGTTGACCTTCTCGAGGAAACGCTTCGCATCGTTCAGAAGATCGACCTTCCATGCGGGCATCTCCGTATCGCCCACGATCACGACCGGGTTGCCGATGGCAGAGGGCGCGTGGTCCTGCAGCAGCACGTGGCCCAAGACAGAGAACTCAACCTTGCCCTTCCAGGCAAAACAGGTAATGGAATAGAGTGACTCATCGAATCCGGGAATCATATCCTGAACCAGCAGGTCTTTGTCGTAGCACGAAGGGCGAAGCGCCGAGTAGACGCGGGCGAGTTCCTCCGCGGAGTCAACCGTCATGACCTTTGCCTTGCCGTCAAACTCGACATAATGCCAGGCAGCGGAATTCGAAGGTTTGGCAATGACCGGGAAGCTAAATGGGCAGGCATACGGG
Organism: uncultured Collinsella sp.; assembly: GCA_900549455.1. GTDB lineage: Bacteria > Actinomycetota > Coriobacteriia > Coriobacteriales > Coriobacteriaceae > Collinsella. Next base: position 4,462 of record UROM01000109.1, read on the forward strand.
TCAACGGCCTCGACCGACTCGTCGCAAGGCATGGCATAGGTACCTGGATGGGCGATGCCCAGCTCGTCGCAAATGCCCTGGAAGATACCTTTTTGCGTAATGGAATCAAACGTGTCATAGTCGCAGTACGGCGTGGTAAAGCCCCAGGAGCGCAGCAGCTCCGCATTGCGAGCAAACGTGCGGGCATACCAGTCGCCCGTACCCAAAACGTGAAGCATCGGGTCACAGGGCGCAACGGCATCCGAGACGGCCTTGAGGGCACCGAGCAGCGTGGGCTCGTCATCGGTACCGCGAACATACATGATCTCGGCGAATTTGGTCGTCGTGACGATCTTGACGTTTTCCGCGATTAGAACAAGCGGTCTCACGCCATAGGACTCAAAAAACATGCGGCTCATCGAGTAGATAAACAGGTCGCCGCCAACAAGTACGGGAGCAAGCGGACGCGTGAGCGTCTCACCCGTCGCGGACGACGCCGCTCCTGCGTTGCCCTTGCACCAGCTGCCGAGCTTGCCAACCTGGTCATCGGTCAGCTCGTATCCGTTGATTTCAGGCGTAACGCTCGTCGCCATAGCTCCCCTTCCAATTAATCCGCAGCGCACGGTTTGCACATGCGGCACGGCTGCAGTCATAACTAGTGCAAATGGTAGCGCAGAAACGCGTTCCGCCCATCGACGAGTCGGGAAACCATACTCGCCGGACGATACGCCCCCGCTCATCCCACGTCACTCGTTACCCCCGCTCATCCCACGTCACTCGTTAACGTGGGCAGACCATTGCTGCATTTTCTGAGCATAGGCGCACGGTGCGCCCATGCGAGCTACACTATCCCCTTAACCATGATTGTGAGGACGATTGCCATGCTATTTGTAAATCGGCTGGTACATACGCTTGTTCCCGGCAGTGAGGACGAGCCGGTCGATACAACTTGTCGCACCAACGCGGGCTTTGCCGCAAGCCTCATCTGCATTGGCCTCAACATTACCCTGTGCCTAGCCAAGGGCATCGCGGGCCTGCTCGCCGGCTCTGTCTCGCTTGTCGCCGACGCCTTCAACAACCTCTCCGACGCCTCGAGCAATATCGTGAGCCTGCTCGGATTCCGCCTTGCCAGTCGCCCGGCGGACGAAGGTCACCCCTATGGACACGGCCGCTACGAATACCTCGCCGGTCTGGTTGTCGCCGTCCTCGTTTGTGCCGTCGGCATCAACCTGGTACTCGAGTCCGTTACCAAGATCATCAAGCCCTCCCCCACCGCTTACACGCTCGTTTCCCTTGCGGCACTGGCTACGTCCATGCTCGTTAAGCTCTGGATGGCCGCGTTCAACCGCACGCTGGGCAACCGCATCGACTCGGAGACGCTCATCGCCCTGTCTCTTATACACATCTCCGAGCCCACGAGACTCCTGAGCATCTCGTA
>UROM01000110.1 GCA_900549455.1 uncultured Collinsella sp.
CGGAGATGTGTATAAGAGACAGGGCTGTCGCGGCCGATTCGGGCACCCAGTCCTGCGTTATGGCGCCTACGGGCGTGCTGGCGCGCCAATATGCCGATAAGACCGGCCCCTTGCTCTCGCAGGCCGGCATGTCCTGGGCGCTCCTGACGGGTGCCACGCCGGCAGCTGAGCGCGAGCAGATCCATGCGCAGCTGGAATCGGGCGAGCTCGACGTCCTCTTTGGTACCCATGCGGTCCTCTCGGACAACGTGACGTTTAAGCATCTGTCGCTTGTCGTCATCGACGAGCAGCACCGCTTTGGTGTGGGCCAGCGCAATGCCCTGCGTGCCAAAGGCCCTGGTGCGGACCTGCTCGTTATGACGGCCACGCCGATCCCGCGCACGTTGGCGCTCTCGGTCTACGGCGATCTGGACACGAGCATCATCCGCCATCGACCTGTTCCGGGGGCGGGCGTTACGACGCGCGTGCTTACCGAGTCGAGCCGCGACCTGGCCTACGGCGCCATTCGCGAGGCGCATGCAAAGGGCCAGCAGGCCTATGTGATCTGCCCCCTCGTGGAGCCGAGTGATTCGGCCGATGAGCTTGAGGATGTCCCCGGTATCGCCCGCGATGACGAGGGCCGCGTGACCGTTCCCGTGCCGTTGCACGATACGGCAACCGAGCTCGACCGACTGCGCCTTGCGTTGCCGGGACTTGCCATCGAACGCCTTCACGGCCGCATGCCGGCGGGGGAGAAGGACCGCGTGATCGATGCCTTCAAGCGCGGCGAGATCGACGTGCTCGTATCGACCACGGTGGTCGAGGTGGGTGTTGACGTGCCCAACGCCACCGTCATGGTCATCGAGAACGGCGAGCGCTTTGGCTTGGCGGCCCTTCACCAGTTGCGCGGTCGCGTGGGCCGCGGCAGCGTGTCGGGCACCTGCCTGGTCATGACGCACTCCAAGGGCAATGGCGGTGCCTCGACGGCACAAGACCGCCTCCAGTCGCTCGAAAAGACCTCGGATGGCTTTACGCTCGCCCAGATGGACCTGCGCCTGCGCCACGAGGGCGAGATCCTGGGGTATCGCCAGCACGGCGGTGTGACCCTGCGCTTTGTGGACCTGGACGCCGACGAGGATCTTATCGAATGGGCTCATTTGGACGCGGTCGAGCTCTTGCGGTATGCTAGCAACCTTGACTCCGTGGCGACGCGCCCCTTGCGCGACGCGGTCGCCACACGCTATCGACATATCTTTAAGGAGGTCAGCGGAGGATGAGAATCATCGGCGGTGAATGGCGCGGCCGCAAGATCGAGGAGCCGCGCGGGCGCGATGTCACCCGTCCCACGACCGATCGCGTGCGCGAGGCATGCGCGTCCATGGTCATGTCGGCGTTCGACTTCGATTTGGACGAGGTCCGCGTGCTGGACGCCTTTGGCGGCTCCGGTGCCCTGGGAATCGAGATGCTCTCGCGTGGCGCCCATTCGCTCACCACGTTCGAGATCGATCGCAATGCCGCCCGTCTGATCACCAAGAATATCGAGTCGCTGTGCCGCGACCGCTCGCGCTGGCGCGTCGTTACCGGCGATGTGCTGGCGAGCGCCTCGCGCGGTCGCGTGCCGGGCGGTCCCTTTGATCTGGTCCTGCTCGATCCGCCGTATGCCTTTGGCGCCGAGCCGGTCGAGGAGCTGCTGCAGAATCTTTCCCAGCAGGGATTGCTGGCGCCCGGGGCCTTTGCCCTGTTTGAGCATGCCGCATCCGATGCTGGCGCTCATCCAGCTGGTTTTGAGACCGTGCGGGAGAAGCGTTACGGCATTACCTCGGTTGATTTGCTGCGCTGGGCGGCCGTGGACGAGAACGACCATGCTGACGAGAACGAAAATGACGAGCATGCGCCTTCGGAGGACACCCATGAATGACACCATCAACCGCGTGATCGTCCCGGGCACTTTCGATCCCATCACCTTTGGTCACATAGACGTGATTCGCCGTGCCCGCCGCATCTTTCCCAGCGTGATCGTCGCCGTGGCCGAATCGCAGGGTAAAAACGGCGTGGGCACCACCTTTATGCTCGACGAGCGCGTAGCGCTGGCCCGCGAGGCCCTCGGTGATTTGGACGGCGTCGAGGTACTGCCCTTCACCGGCCTGCTGGTCGACTTTGCACGTGAGCAGGGGGCAGGTGCCGTCGTTAAGGGCCTGCGTGCCATGACCGACTTTGAGTATGAGCTGCAGCAGGCCGACCTCAACTACCGCCTGGATAGCGAGCTGGAGTCCATCTTTGTCATGAGTGCTCCGCAGTACGGTTACATCTCGAGCTCGGTGGTGCGCCAGATTGCGTCGCTTGGGAGCGACGTATCGACGTTTGTGCCGCCCAACGTGGTCGAAGCGCTCAAACATCGCTTTTCGTGACGTTTTTTATTGCCTGGTGGCATGTGGTAAACTAACACGATGATATGTTACCTATGAAAGGAGACCGGATGCCGGGCGAGAATTTTCCTGGCGACAGGATCGTGAGTCTTGTCGACGAGCTCGAGGGGCTCATCGAAGAGGCTAAGACGCCGTTCGGCAAGAACGCCCAGATGAAGGTTATCGACGCCGACGTCTTCTTTAACATCCTCGATGAGATCCGCATGAGCTATCCCGAGGAGTGGCAGAAGTCCCGCCGTATCCTCAAAGAGCGCGAGGAGCTTATGGCTTCCGCCGCCGCTCAGGCCGATTCCATCATTGCCGATGCTCAGCAGCAGGCGCTTACCATTGCCGGTGAGCAGGAGATCGTCCGCTTAGCCCAGCAGCAGGCCGACGACATCCGCGATCGAGCCCAGCAGTACGAGCGCGAGACGCGCTACGCCGCTGAGGATTACGCCGAGCAGGTCTTTACGCACCTCGAGGAGAACCTTAAGAGCCTGACCGGCACCGTCACCCGTTGCCGTCAGCAGCTCAACGAGGGTGCCGCTCAGCAGAACGGTCAGTGGTAATGGCTGAGTTCCCGAGCGTTACCGTCGATCTTTCCGAGCAGCTCGAGTTTCCCGGAGACTCTTATCCGCTGACCGGCAAGGTCGATGTCGCCACCTACACGGTGGGCGAGAAGGAGTACCAGCTGCAGGACGGCATTGCCTACGACGTGGTCTTTACCAACGCCGGTACCGGCGTTCTGCTCTCGGGCATGGTCCGCGCCCACGCCACCGGCGAGTGCGATCGCTGCCTGGAGCCCGCCTCGTTTGATATCGCAGGCGAGATCGAGGAGTTCTACCTCTTTGAGGAGCCCGAGGACCCCGAGGCCTACGAAGACGGCTACGAGTTGCTGGGCGAGGATCGCATCGTCGATCTGGGCGAGCCCATCAACGACGCGGTTGTCATGGACACGCCGTTCGTTGTCCTGTGCAAGCCCGATTGCCGCGGCCTTTGCCCCACCTGCGGCATCAATCTCAACGTCGAGCAATGCGATTGCGCCGCTAAGGCGGAGGCCGAATGGGCCGCTGCCACGGAAAATCCATTTGCAGCATTAAAGAATCTCAAGCTTGACGAGTAAAACTGTGGTAGTATCGCTACTTGCGCGTAATCGCCACACTGGATAGTTCATAAGGAAGGTCACTATGCCCGTACCTAAACAAAAGCAGGGTCGTATCCGCACCCATACCCGTCGTTCCGCCAACATGAAGATCTCGGCTGCGGCTCAGTCCACGTGCCCCCGTTGCGGTGCTGTCAAGCTCCCGCATCACGTGTGCCCCAGCTGCGGTTTCTACAAGGACCGCGAGGTCATCGTTACCGAGTAACTGTATACTCTGGATGCGATGCCGTTCCAACTGGAACCACAATGGCCGGCTCAATGAGTCGGCCATTTTTGTATAAGGAGCATATGAAATGAGTAACGTTCGCGTTTGTGTAGACGTTGTGGGCGGAGACGAGAAGCCCCAGATTGTTCTCGATGGTATCGAGGCTGCGCTTGCGGCAGATTCCGAGATCGAGGTCTTGGCCGTCGGTCCCGCCGAAATCGTCAACCCCTTTGCCGCAGCGCATGCCCGCGTGGAGGCTCTGGAGGCCCCTGACGTCATCAGCATGGAGGACGATCCCATCCGCGCTGTGATGACCAAGCGCAAGTCCTCGATCGTGCTTGCGTGCCGTGCCATTAAGAAGGGCAATGCGGACGCGTTTTTCTCGGCCGGCTCGACTGGTGCCATGACCGCTGCCGCCACGGCCTACGTCACGCCGTTTAGGTATTTGGCAGAGGGCAAGAAGCAGCCGGTCCGTCCGTGCCTGACCAACGCTCTGCCCAATCGCGCCGGTGGCCTGACGGTGCTGTGCGATATGGGCGCCAATCCCGATGTCTCGGTGGACGACATGGTGCGCTTCGCCCAGATGGGCACTGCCTATGCTCGCGTGGTTTTGGGCATTGAGCATCCGCGTGTCGGCCTGCTTGCCAACGGCACCGAGGACGAGAAGGGCTCTAACTTTACCAAGGCATGCTTCCCGGCCATGAAGGCCGCGGTTCCCGGCTTTGTGGGCAACTGCGAGGGCACCGACCTTACGTCGGGCAATTTTGACGTCGTGGTCGCCGACGGCATGTCGGGCAACATCGCGCTCAAGGCCACCGAGGGCGCTGCCAAGTTTTTGCTGCAGGAGCTCAAGGGCGCCTTTATGTCCTCGCTTGGCACCAAGATCGCCGCGCTGCTCATCAAAAAGCAGATGCGCCAGATTAAGGCCAAGCTTTCGGGCGATGCCAAGGGCGGCGCGATCCTGCTGGGCCTGCGCGGTGTCGTGTTGATCGGCCACGGTGCCACGTCGGTCGAGGCCGTCAAGAACGGTACGCTTGCCGCGGCCCAGGCCGTACGTGCCGGTCTTGTCCAGGATGTTGCCAACTCCATGGATGGTATCGTTTTATAAGAGCCTCGTTACGTGGCTCAACCCGTACCGCGTGGGGTAGAATCGGAGCCGTATTGCAATGCGGCTCCGATTGCCGTGTTGTGTTGTGTTCCATGACATACGAGAGGAAGCGCTATGGATCGCTCCGAAATCTTCGATAAGATCGCCGAAGTCGCCGCTGACGTGCTGGGTGTCGATGTCGCCGACATTAGCGACGAGACCACTTTTGACGATCTCGATGCCGATTCGCTCGAGCGTCTGCAGCTGGTGACGGCCATCGAGGACGAGTTCGACCTCGAGATCGATGACGAGACCCTGCTGTCGCTCAACTCTGTCGCCGACGCCGTCGACGCGATCGAAAACGCCAAGGAGGCCTAAGTCTTGGCTTTGTCTGAACGACTCACGCGCGCCCAGGAGATCCTGGGCCATGAGTTCAATAACAAGGTGCTGCTGCGCGCGGCGCTCACACATCCCTCGGCCGTCGAGGGTCAGCCGGTTTCTGCCAGCTATGAGCGCCTTGAGTTTTTGGGCGATTCCATTTTGGGCGCCGTGGTGGCCCGTTCGCTCTTTGAGTCCTATCCCGAGTTTGACGAGGGCAAGCTCACGCGCCTGAAGGTGTCCCTTGTCTCGGGCGCTACGCTGTCCGAGGTATCGCACGAGCTGGGTATCGACGACATCATCATCTTTGGTGCTTCCGAGACCGGTACCGGCGCGCGCGGCCTGCACTCGGCGCTCGAGAACGTCTACGAGTCGCTCGTGGGTGCGCTGTACCTGGATGCCGGCTGGGATGCGGCAGCGGAGTTCATCCACCGTACGCTTAAGCCGCACCTGGCCTCCGAGCGCGCCGAGCACCCCGCGAACCCCAAGTCGTTCTTGCAGGAGTGCGTGCAGGCAGACGGCCACGAGCCTCCTGCGTATAAGCTGGTCGGCTCCGAGGGCCCCGCGCATGCGCCCACCTTTACCGCTGTGGCTGTCTCTTATACACATCTCCGAGCCCACGAGACTCCTGAGCATCTCG
>UROM01000111.1 GCA_900549455.1 uncultured Collinsella sp.
CTACACTTATGCGATCGTCGGCAGCGTCAGATGTGTATAAGAGACAGGCCTTAACGTAGGCGGCAAGGCGCTCCTTGTTGGCGCGCTTGGAGGCACCCACGGCCTTCAGGAACTCGGTATCGTTCTGGAACTCTTTGAGTTTCTCCAGCTCAAAGGCGTCCTTAAGCCAGCCGTCGCCAATGGCCTCGGTCACGAGCTTGGCGTAGGTGGGGTTGGCCTCGGCAAAGAAGCGACGGTGCGAGATGCCGTTGGTCTTGTTGTTGAACTTCTCGGGCGTCAGGGCATAGAAGTCCTTGAGCACGATGTTCTTGATGATGTCGGAGTGGATCTTGGCCACGCCGTTGACGCTGTGGCTGCAGATCACGGACAGGTTGGCCATGCGAATCTCGCCGTCCCACAGGATGGCGGTCTGACGCAGACGCTCCTGCCAGCCCTCCTGCGTGGTGTCGAACGACTCGTGCCAACGACGGCTGATCTCGTCGATGATCTGGTACACGCGGGGGAGGAGCTTGGAGAACATGCCGATGGGCCACTTCTCCAGGGCCTCGGGCAGGATGGTGTGGTTGGTGTAGCTCACGACCTGCGTCACGATGTTCCAGGCGTCGTCCCACTCGAGCTTCTTCTCGTCGATGAGGATGCGCATGAGCTCGGGTCCGCACATGGCGGGGTGCGTGTCGTTGGTGTGGATGGCCACAAACTGCGGCAGCAGCTCCCAGTTCTCGCCGTGCTCCTTCTCAAAGGTGTCGAGCAGGCTGTAGATGCCGGCCGAGACAAACAGGTACTCCTGCTTCAGGCGCAGCAGGCGGCCGTGCTCGCCGGCGTCGTTGGGGTAGAGGATGGCGCTGATGGCCTCGGCCTCGGCGCGTTCGGCGTCGGCCAGGGCATAGTCGCCGCGGTTGAAGGCCTCAAGGTCAAAGTGCTCCTCGACCGGCTCGGCAGCCCAGACGCGCAGCTTGTTGACAGTCTCGCCGGCATAGCCCACGACGGGGATGTCATAAGGGACGGCCAGGATGTCCTGCGTGTCCACCGTGCGGTAGAACGTGCGACCGTTCTCCTCAAAGCCCTCAACGTGACCACCAAACTTGATGGTTACGGCCTTGTCCTGACGGCGGACCTCCCAGGGATAGCCGTGGGTAAGCCACTCGTCGGTGGCCTCGACCTGGCTGCCGTTGACGATCTCCTGCTTAAACAGGCCGTAGCGGTAGCGCATACCGTTGCCGTAGCCGGCAATGCCCTCGGCTGCCATCGAATCCAAAAAGCATGCGGCAAGACGGCCCAGGCCACCGTTGCCCAGCGCCGGGTCGGGCTCCTGGTTCTCGATGACGGACAGGTCAAAGCCCATGTCGCCGAGTGCCTCGGCGACCATGTCGCGCACGCCAAAGTTGAGCAGGTAGTTGTCGAGCAGGCGGCCGATCAAAAACTCGATCGAGAAGTAGTACACGCGCTTCTTGCCCTCGGCGGTGACGCGGGCGTCACTCTTGGTGGCAACGGTGCGTGCCTTCTCGGCCACGAGCTTGGCCAGGGCGTTAAAGCGGTCGAGGTCGCTGGCGGCCTCGACGCTCTTGCCACTGATGCTCATGACAGCATCGCGATAGAGCTCGGTAAACTCCTGCTTGTTGTCGAAGATCTTATTCATACGTTCCTTTCCCCCGGGGATGTTTCTCCCGGAACGGTTTTGACTTGTATCCTACGCCCCCGCGGGGCGGGTGATTACAGCTGTAACGGCTTTGTTACGCATCCTTGCCAGATGCTTTAACAGCGCCTGCCTTAGCCTTGGGAGCAGCCTTTTTATTGGTTGCCTTTTTGGCCTTGGGCTTAGCCGTAGCCTTGGCAGCGGGCTTGGCGGTCTTCGCCTTGGCCGGAGCCTTCTTAGCAGCTGCGGTCTTGGGCTTCACCGAGGACGTGCGCTTATGCGCCGCCTTCTTGGGCTTCTCGACCACCGGCGGCTTGTAGCTGCTGGGACCGCGGCGTTTGAGCACCACGCCTGCCAGGCCGGGCACCTTCATCTCGATGGAGTCCATCTGCCCGTTCCAGGGATAGGGCTCGCTCGAGCAGGTGTAGGGTTCCTCGCCGGCGTATCCGCTGCCACCAAACTCTGGACGGTCGGAGTCGAAGATGACCTCCCAATCGCCCTCGCGCGGCACGCCCACACGGAAGCTCTCGTAGCTCGCCGGGTCAAAGTTGATTAGGATCACCAGGTCGTCATCGACGTTCTCGCCCTGACGCACAAAGCTCACGATGGACTGCTTGGAGTTGTCCGCATCGATCCAGGTAAAGCCGTCGTCGGTGTAGCCGCGCTCGTACAGGGCGGGTTCGGCGGTGTACAGGTGGTTGAGCGCCTTGATGAACGCCTGATGGTGCGCATGGGTCTCGTACTGCTCGGTCAGGAACCACTGAATGGACTCGTAGTAGCGCCACTCAATAAACTGACCGATCTCGTTGCCCATAAAGTTGAGCTTGGCACCGGGGTGCGTCATCTGGTAGAAGGCCAGCGTGCGCAGACCGGCAAACTGGCGCCACCAGTCGCCAGGCATGCGGCCGATGAGCGAGCACTTGCCGTGCACGACCTCGTCGTGGCTCAGCGGGCAGATGAAGTTCTCGGTAAATGCGTACATGATGGAAAAAGTGAGCAGGCCGTGGTTGCCGGGCCGCCACGGAAAATCGGTCTGCATGTAGTGCAGGGTGTCGTTCATCCAGCCCATGTCCCACTTGTAGTGGAAGCCCAGACCGCCGTCCTGCGGCGGATAGGTCACGAGCGGCCACGCGGTGGACTCCTCGGCCATCATCATCACGTCGGGGTAGTGTGCCTCTACGGCACAGTTGACCTGGCGGATAAACGTGCTGGCGTCCAGGTCCTCCTCGGTACCGTACTTGTTGAACTTCTTTTGGCTGGGATCGTCAATGCCAAAGTTGAGGTACAGCATACTGGACACGCCGTCCATGCGAATGCCGTCCACGTGGAAGTTCTCGAGCCAGTACAGCACGTTGGAGACCAGGAAGGAACGGACCTCGCCGCGGGCGAAGTCAAACTTGTGCGTGCCCCAGTTGGGGTGAATCTCGTGCTCAAATAGCATGTGGCCGTTAAAGGTGGCAAGGCCGTGGGAGTCGGCACAAAAACCGCCGGGCACCCAGTCCATGATCACGCCAATGCCCGCCTCGTGGCACGCATCGATAAAGTGCATGAGCTGCTGCGGATTGCCGTAGCGCGACGTGGCAGCGTAGTAGCCGGTCGTCTGGTAGCCCCAGGAGCCATCGAAGGGATGCTCCATAAGCGGCATGACCTCGATATGCGTGTAGCCCATGTCGCGCACGTAGTCCACGAGCTCAACCGATAGGTCGTCGTAGGTGTAGAACTCGCCGCGCTGCGCGGGGAAGGGGTCCATGGGACCGGGGTAGTTGCCGTACTCGTCGGGCTTGCCCTGCGGCGCGTCGCCGTGGCGCTTCCACGAGCCAATATGCACCTCGTAGATGTTGAGCGGCTGCGACATGTGGTTATGGCTGGCGCGGCGCTTGAGCCATGCGGCGTCATTCCACTTGTAGCCATCGAGGGTCCACAGCACGCTCGCGGTACCCGGAGGGCACTCGGCCTTAAAGGCGTACGGATCGGCCTTGTAGAGCTTTTCGCCCTCGTTGGTCTCGATGAGATACTTATAGAGCTGGCCCTGCTCGGCGCCAGGAATAAAACCTTCCCAAATGGCGCTCGTATGCATGGGTACCAGCGGGTTGGCTTGCTCATCCCAGTCGTTAAATTCGCCAATGACGTGAACACTCTTTACGTCGGGCGCCCAAACACAAAAACGCCAGCCGCGCGTACGGTTCTGCGTGTCGGGATGCGCGCCCATCTTTTCCCAGCTGCGCTCCCACGTGCCGATGCCAAACAGGTAGACATCGTCCTTGGTGAGCTCCGGCACGTGCGGGGCGGCTTTACGGGTAGCAGGCTTTTTGGTTGCTGGCTTTAGCTTTGTATCGCTCACGTTTGATCCCATCATGACGCGGCAGCGTGTTGCCTTGGTGACTAGATGCGAAAGGTCCAAGGCTGCACGAATCGAAGGGACGGCGATAGTTCTATGATTCGTTCCACCTCGCGTGCTCGGTGGAACTTTCGGCACAAAATAAGATAGCACCTGTACGTTACTTTTATGAACGAAAGAGGTTTTGCGGTGGCGTTTAATCGGTAAGCGCCATGTTTATACCACTTGCAGAATTGCCGTGGTAAAACTCTTGACAGTTTTACCAATTAGCGTTTCTAGATTGTTAGGTTGACGTTTGGTAAAACGTTTTTAGCAGGTTGTTTACCCTTTGACATCGAAAGGCTCGTTTATGGACCACATCGCTGCCCCAAGTGTTGCTTTTATTTTCGATTGCGACGGCACACTGGTTAATAGCACCCCCGTTTGGGCCTACGCCCAGCCCGAGTTATTGCACCGCCACGGAGTTGACGTGACGGTCGACGATTTTGCCCAGTTTGAGCATTTGTCGCTCGAGGACGAGTGCCAGGCCTACCACGACATCTGGGGTATTGGCGAAAATGGCGAAGAGCTCTACCGCGAGCTGAGCGACATCCTGATCGATGGCTACTCCAAGGTGCCGCCGCGTGAGGGCCTGCTTGCATTTTTGAAGCAGGCGCAGGAGGCCGGTATTGCCATGTGCGTTGCCACGTCCACGCCCGCCGAGTTGGTTAAGTCTGCACTTGCGGGCGCCGGCCTTGATCGCTATATGGAGTTTATTACCACGACGGGCGAGGCGGGCCGCTCCAAGCAGTTCCCCGATGTGTATGAGCTGGCGCTGCGCCGCCTCGAGGAGCGCCACGGCTGCAAGTTTGAGCGCGCCTGGGTGTTTGAGGACGCCGTCTTTGGCCTAAAGAGCTCTGGCACTGCAGGCTTTAAGCGCGTGGGTATCTATGACCCGCACGGCCGTATGGAGCGCGATGAGGTGCGTGCCAACTGCGACATCTTTATCGATAGCTATGAGGACCTGGATCTGGCCCGCGTTCTTACGTTTGAGGGATAGGCGAGAGCTGTGGCTTGTAAGGTGTTAGTGGTTTGCGGCTCGCCCGTGGTGGCGAGCGCGGATTTGCTGCGTCAGCTGGCGGGGGAGTGCGACCACGTTGTCGCCGTGGACCGCGGGCTCGACGCGCTGCTGAGTGCCGGCCTGGGCTGCGACGTGTATGTGGGGGATGCCGACACGGTGAGCGACGCCGGTCGTGCGCTGGTCGATGCCGCCATCGACTTTGAAGTTGAGCGCCACGACCCGTACAAGGACTATACCGATCTGGCGCTGGCGCTCGATTCGGTCCGCCGTCGCTGGCCGGGTGCCGAAGTGGTTGCGACCTGCGCCACCGGTGGACGCCCCGACATGGCGCTTTCCGTGCTGGGGCTGCTCGCGAGCTACGAGGATGCCCCTATCTGGATCGCCGAGGACAAGGTGGTCGTCCGCATCCTCCACGCAGGCGAGTCGTGGTCCATCGAAGGTGCCGTGGGCAAGACGTTCTCTATTATCGCCATAGCCCCCGACACCGAGGTAAGCGAACACGGCCTAGAGTGGGAGCTAGATCGGAGCCCGCTGGACCTGTTGGCCGACACCGGCATTAGCAACGTCGTCAGGTCAACAGCCACGATCCAAGTTCACACCGGCACGGCTATCGCTTACCTATATCAATAGGTATTTAGAGTCTGACCCAAAAAAGTCCTTGCACGTCGCGCCAACTTCCCCTATAGTTTCTCTTCGTCACGGGGGCGTAGCTCAGCTGGGAGAGCGCTTGACTGGCAGTCAAGAGGTCAGGG
>UROM01000112.1 GCA_900549455.1 uncultured Collinsella sp.
TCTACACTTATGCGATCGTCGGCAGCGTCAGATGTGTATAAGAGACAGCAGATGCACAATGTTGCTGGCGGCATCGACGCCCGTTACGTACACGGGATGCGCCATCGCGACGCCCAAGCCCTTGCGCTGGCCGATGGTATAGCGCAGCGCGCCGTTATGGCGTCCGACCACGCTGCCGTCGCGCCATACAATATCGCCCGGCTCGGCGGCATGTCCGCAGCGGCGCTCGATATAGCCCGCGTAGTCGCCGTCCGCGATAAAGCAGATATCCTCGCTCTCGGCTTTCTTGGCGTTTATGAAGCCCTGCTCGGTGGCAATGCGGCGCACGTCGCGCTCTTTGTCCAGCCCAGCCAGCGGAAAGATCGTGCGTGCCAGGCGCTCTTGCGTGAGCGAATACAAAAAGTAGCTCTGGTCCTTCTTGGGGTCCTCGCCGCGGTGCAGCTGCCAGGTGCCGTCGGACGCCTGGCTCGTTTTGGCGTAGTGGCCTGTGGCGATGTGGTCGCAGCCCATATCGAGTGCCGCATCGAGCAGCGCGCCAAACTTAATATGGCGGTTGCAGATGATGCACGGGTTGGGCGTCAGTCCCTCCTGATAGGCAGTCACGAAGCGCTCGATAACGTTACGGTCGAAGGTCTGCTGCAGGTCGAGCACATGGTGGGGTATCCCCAGGCGCTCGGCGACGGCCTTTGCATCGGCGATGTCGCGGTCGACCTTATTCATGCCCGTGACGGGATCGGGCGCGGGACAGGTGAGGCGCATGGTGGCGCCGACGCATTCGTAGCCCCGGCTTTTGAGCAGGTACGCAGTCACGCTGGAATCGACGCCGCCGCTCATGGCGACGAGCACGCGCTTGTTGTGCATGGGGAGGTTCTCCTTGGTGGCATGTGGCCAAAAAAGAAAAGCGGCGCGGGAGGCTGGTTCCGCGCCGCAGACATTGTAACAAGTTCGGACGTCTCGTGGGATACCCTGATGGGATGGGCTCAGACTGCCGGGAGAGAGGAGACCGGTTCGCCCTGGGCTCAACCTATGGGCGACGGGCCCTAGTCCTGGAAGAGCGCCGTGGACAGGTAGCGCTCGCCGGTGTCGGCGAGCAGCGCCACGATGGTCTTGCCCTCGTTCTCGGGGCGCTTGGCCAGCTGCAGCGCAGCCCACACGGCGGCGCCGGACGAAATGCCCACGAGCACGCCCTCCTTGTGGCCCACGGCGCGGCCGGTGGAAAAGGCGTCGTCGTTCTCGACGGGGATGATCTCGTCGTAGACCTGGGTGTCGAGGACGTCGGGCACAAAGCCGGCGCCGATACCCTGGATCTTGTGCGGGCCGGCCTGGCCCTTGGAGAGCACCGGGGAGGTGGCGGGCTCGACGGCGACGACCTGAATCTCGGGGTTCTGCTCCTTGAGGAACTCGCCCACGCCGGTCACGGTGCCGCCGGTGCCAACGCCAGCGACGAAGATATCGACCTCGCCGTCAGTGTCATCCCAGATCTCGGGGCCGGTCGTGGCCTTGTGGATGGCGGGGTTGGCGGGTTTCACAAACTGGCCGGCGATAATGCTGTTGGGCGTCTCCTTCTGCAGCTCCTCGGCCTTGGCGATGGCACCCTTCATGCCCTTGGAGCCGTCGGTGAGCACGAGCTGTGCGCCGTATGCCTGCATAAGTTTGCGGCGCTCGACGGACATGGTCTCGGGCATGGTGATGATCACCTTGTAGCCGCGAGCCGCCGCCACTGAGGCGATGCCGACGCCGGTGTTGCCGCTCGTGGGCTCGATGATGGTGTAGTCGCCGCCACGCACGAGCTTGCCGGCCTTTTCGGCCTCGTCGATCATGTTCTTGGCGACGCGATCCTTGACGGAGCCGGCGGGGTTGAAGTATTCCAGTTTGACGAGCACGCGGGCCTTGAGGTTCTCATCGGCCTCAAAGTGAGTGAGCTCCAGAAGTGGAGTGTGGCCGATAAGCTGATCGATGGACGTGTAAACATTGCTCATGGTGAACCTCCAAAGTGTTCAAGTTGCTGGTTACCGTGTGGTTTCACGGTGCATGTAGCAGCTAAACCCATAAACCTTATAGGTTGTTCGTTTTGCTGTTGGCAAGCATAGTAGATGCTAAAGCCTAGTAATGCAATAGGAAATAGAAGATTATTACGAGTCGATTAACCAGCTTGACGGGAATAGGTATTTTCAAAACCAATTTTTCGGCTAGAATTTCTACGAATTAAAAGACCGAAAGGCAGCTATATATATGTTGGTTTCCACAAAGGGCAGATATGCCCTGCGCGTTATGGTCGACCTGGCCGAGCACCAGGCGGCGGGCCGTATTCCCCTCAAAGAGATCGCCGCGCGTCAGGGGATTTCGGAGAAATATCTGGAGAACATTTTGGCCACGCTCGTGCGTGCCAATATGCTCTCGGGCATGCGCGGCAAGGGCGGCGGCTATGTGCTCACGCGCCCGCCCGAGCAGTACACGGTGGGCGAGATTTTGCGCCTGACCGAGGGCAGCCTGGCGCCGGTCGCATGCCTAGACGGCGACTGCAAGGGCTGCTCGCGTTCGGACGAGTGCCCCACGCTCGACGTGTGGAAGAACCTGGACAAGCTCATTAACGACTACCTCGACGGCGTGACGCTCGATGCGCTCGTAGCCCCCAACGAGGGCTACGACTACGTCATCTAGCCCCACCTGTCATTTGGGGACGGGGCAGAAATGCTGGATTTTCTTGCCCTCTGAGGCTCGACAAATGATAAGGCCGCCCATCGTTGCGATGGACGGCCTTCTTTAGGTGTGTTGTGGCGGTCCGAATCCGGTCGCTTTAGTTCCTGGCGACGCTGTCGAGAATGCTGCGCATGATGGATACCAGGATGCTGCCCATAAAGGCCGATCCAAAGCTGGCAATGGAGATACCCGCGCCCAGCAGATTGACCGACAGGTAGCTGGCCAGCTCGAGCATAAAGCTGTTGACTACGAGCTGAAAAATACCAAGCGTGATAATAGTGAGCGGCAGCGAGATGACCGTCAGGAACGGCTTGACGAGCGAGTCGACGATGTTGAGGAACAGTCCCACGAAGGCAAAACACACCCAGGCGTCGGCTATGCCGAAGGGCTGAATGCCGGGGACGAGAAACGTTGCGATCGCGATGGCGATTGAGGTAAAGAGCCAGTTAAGCATAAAGCGCATGGTGGAAATCCTTTCTTGCGCAAGACGTGGCAAAGAGGCGTGAGAGGCACGTGCCTTTGCAACTCGGATAGATGCGCGGGCACGGCCCTGTTTGGGCGCCCATTGTCTCAGATATTCATGGAGCTTGCGTGCGTATTCGGTTTCAAAACGGCGTTCGTCCTAGAAAACGCGCCGCTGGCAGAGAGTCTTGTCGCTTTAGTTTGGTGGTGTGCTACACTGCTACGGGCAAAAGCCACAGGCGTTGCCCTATTGCATAGAACGGGCGAACGATGTCCGATGTCAGTATCAACTTCGATGCCTTTTGGCGGGTTTGGCGGTGATCGATGAATATCGAGAACATGTTTGACAAGCCTGATGTCAAGCAGCTGGTCCACGCATTTAGCCTTTTGGACGACGAGAAAGATATCCAAGCGTTCTTGACCGATATCTGCACGCCGCGCGAGATTTGTGATCTATCGCAGCGTCTGCAGGTCGCGCGTTGCCTGGACGAGGGCGAGCCCTATGTTGAGGTTCAGGCGCGTACCGGCGCTTCGTCCACCACGGTGAGCCGTGTGTCCAAGGCACTCAACGGCGAGTACGGTGGCTACCGCAAGATCCTCATTAAACTGGAGGATGGCGAGTAGGCCGCGCCAAAAACGAATTGTGCAAAACCGCTCCTCCGGGGGCGGTTTTTTGATCCCCTGGGGACGGAGGAAATCTGTTGGCGTGGGGCAAATCTGTCCGCTTGGGCGGGTAGGATGGATACGTTGATTATTGCGAACAGTTTGAGCGGAGGACCATGCCTGTTCGAATCTATACCACCAATGCCGGCACGGATTTGAGCGATGCCGAGTCGGCGTTGCTTGCCGACCTTATTGCCCGCCACGGACGTGCCGTGCTGCTGGCGCCTACGTTTGCCGAGCTCGACCTGTGCCGTCATGATGCGGCGGAAGCCGGGGTTTCACTAGGTATCGACTACAAGACGCCTACATCGTGGCTTCGCTCGCTTTGGGAGCTTTTGGGCGACGGGCGCGGTTTCGTGGACAACCTGCAACGCCAGATGCTGTTTTCGGACATGGTAACGCGTCTCGACGATGCCGATTTGCAGCCGCTTTCGCGCAGCCAGGGCACGGTGCGCATGCTTGCGCGCATGGCCCGCGACGTGCTGCCGGGTGTGGTGGGGACGACGGCCGAGCGATGCCGTGGAAACAATTGCCAGCCTGAGCCAAAAAGCGATGCCGAGGCTCGTGTGTTCGAGCTTTTGCGCGCATATGCGGACGGTTTGGACCGTCGAGATATGGTCGAGCCCTGCGAGGCAGCCGACATTATGGCCGGTGTCCTGGCCGATAGCCTGCCGGCGTGCACCCGCGCCGTATGCGTGCGCGGTATCACGTCGTTTACGTACGCACTGCTCGAGCTACTGTCTGCCGTGGCGAACAATGGGGGAGAGGTCGTCGTGCTGCTTGCCCGCGAGCAGGCGGCGATGCGCGAGGAGCTTGCCGTGGCATTTGATGCCCGCGGTGTGCTGTTTGAGGTCGCGCCGCTGGGGGAGGACGCCGTCGCGTCTGATGCCGCTTGCGGGACCGCCGCTCAGCCTGCCTTTATTGAGGTCGCCGGCCCCCATGCCCGTGCTCATGTCTATGCGGACGCCATCGATAAGTTGGTGAAAGCGTACAAGGAGTCCAAGGCCGATAAAGCCACTGCAACGCCCACCGACCCCGTGCGCGTGCTCGTCGTTTCTGCCCGGGCACCCCAGCTGTTCGGTGAGCTCGCCTCTCGTCTGGCAGCTCGTCATATCGCTGCCGAGACAGTTGAGTTCACGGCGTTTTCCCAGTCCATTGCGGGCAGGCAGTTTGCGGCGCTTGCCGGCCTGATCGAGCGCATGAAGGCCGCCGATGAGGGCGCGGCGTCAAAGACCGAGTGGTGGCCCGCGCCGGAGCTTACCGACTGGATTTACAGCCCGCTTTCGGGCGCTGATGCCGTCAATGCCCGTACCTTCGATAAGAATATGCGTCTCTCGCGTAGCAAGACTACCGCGGGCGTTAAGAGTCTGCTTCAGAGCGTCCAGGGCCAGGTGAGGGGCGCGCGCAGGGCGGCGAGCGACGACAACTGGTTTAAGAACGTACCGTGTGTGGTTTCGGACGTGTTCCAGGCGCTGTGGCGTGACAAGCCCGTGACGGCGCTTAAGGCCATGCTTGCCGTCGCCGAGGCGTTGCCCGATCGCTCGCTGGGCAGCTTGGATGGCCAAGCCCGTCGCCAGGCGGAGGTGGCCCTGCTGCGCCACGCCATCGAGATCCTTATGAATGGCGCCCGCGCGCTCGACGTGTCGCAGGCCGCGACCGTGCCCGTGCTCGATGGCATTCGCACCAAGGTGGACAAGCGTAGCACCGCCTACGATTACGAGACCCACGAGGTTGACCGTGCGCCACGTGCTCAGGTTCGTTTTGCTTCGCTTGCCGATGCCTGTCTCTTATACACATCTCCGAGCCCACGAG
>UROM01000113.1 GCA_900549455.1 uncultured Collinsella sp.
CTACACTTATGCGATCGTCGGCAGCGTCAGATGTGTATAAGAGACAGGTACGGCCCACCTCGGCGCCCCAAGCGTGCGCCAGGCCCTCGGCACTGATCGCACCGTTCAGCTCAATCTGACGCTCAACGGCAGCGCGGGCGTCCTCAATGTCACCGTCCTCGATAAAGTCGATGATAGACTCAATGCTCATAGGGGTGTCGTCGTTATCTGCCGCGCGCTCGGCCACCACGCGCTCCGCGCAGGCGGCACACTCCCCCGCCGACTTACCGCATACCGGGATACCGTCGAGCGTATGGCATGTGACGTTGGTGTGGTGGTCGGTAATCTCGACGACCGCGGTATGGCTTCCGGCCGTGGCAGTCACCTTGATGTAGAGGTTGGGCACACCCTCGACAAGCGACACATCGCAGTAGCCGGCGTCGGCGAGGAGCTCGGCCACGCGAGCACGGTCTTCATCGTCAACGCTCTCGAGCACCTCGAGCGCGCTCTTAGCGTCTCCGCCCACGGCACCCAGCACAGCCGCGGCTTCGATGCCATGCATTCCGCCCGAGTTGGGCACGGTCACGCTCTTAACGTTCTTGATGATGTTGCCCGAGCAGGCAACGTCCATATGATCGGGTTCGCAACCGAGCGTCTGGCTCGCCAGCGCCGCTGCATAGGCAACGGCAATGGGCTCGGTGCAGCCGAGCGCACAGACAAGCTCGCGGTTCAAAACATCGCAAAACGCGGTATCACGAAGGGAATCGGCAGACATAGGTATCTCCTACTTGTATAACGGGCTGGGCTCTCAAAAATAGTTAGTTCTTTTATTTGATAACAATGCATCAAAAACCGCAACCATGGTTCCGGCGGACGGCGCTCGAGCACAAATTGGCGGAATTATTCATGAGAAGCCGGTCTTGTTGCATGCTAAAGCGTTTGACCAAAAAACGCCCAAGCGTTTACACAAAAGTCGCGCTATCATGCAGTCGAACGCGGTAAAACCTTTAGCATTTGCGCCGCACAGACCAGAGAGGAACCATCCATGAAGATCGGTATCGGTAACGACCACGCCGCCGTCGAGCTCAAGAACATCATCTCCGAGCACCTGAAGGAGCGCGGCTGCGAGGTCGTGAACTTTGGCACCGACACCTCCGAGAGCTTTGACTACCCCATCGCCGGCTACAAGGTGGGTAAGGCTGTGGCTAACGGCGACGTCGACCTGGGCATCCTGATCTGCGGCACTGGCGTTGGCATTAGCCTCGCTGCCAACAAGGTCGAGGGCGTGCGCGCTGTCGTTTGCTCCGAGCCCTTTAGCGCCAAGCTCTCCCGCATGCACAACAACACCAACGTGCTCGCCTTTGGCGCCCGCGTCGTGGGCTCCGAGCTCGCCAAGATGATCGTCGATGAGTGGCTCGACGCCGAGTTTGAGGGCGGCCGCCACGAGCGTCGCGTCAATCTCCTCAACGAAATCGACCAGACCCGCGGCCTTAAGGTCGTCGACGAGGCCTAAGCCGCTCAGCGCCACATGCCAACAGCAAGGGGCCCGCTCGGAGCACATGTCCGAGCGGGCCCCTTCTTAGTAGCTTTTTGAATAAAAAGAGCGCCGCGGATGAAGTTCCGCGGCGCCCAAGCCACACGCTAACAGATTTAAGGAGTCAAAGCTGGTTTAGCCAAAGAAGCGCTTAATCTCGATTTCGGCGTTCTCCAGGCAGTCGGAGCCGTGAATCACGTTGGCGTTAACATCGACGGCAAAGTCGCCGCGGATGGTACCAGGAGCAGCGTCAAGCGGGTTGGTAGCGCCCATGAGTGTGCGCATCTTGGAGACAGCGGAGAGACCGGAAACGACCATCTTGACGACCGGACCGCTCGTCATAAAGTCGCACAGACCGCCAAAGAAGGGCTTGTCGGCCAGGTGAGCGTAGTGCTCCTCGACGGTAGCGCGCTCGAGCGTGGTCATCTCCATGCGCTCGATGACAAGGCCGCTACGCTCAATGCGAGCAACGATCTCGCCGATCTTGCGATCGCGCACGGCGTCGGGCTTAATCATGATGAAGGTCTTCTCGATAGCCATAAGGTAGCCTTTCAAGTAGGTTCGCGCGTGCCCAAGTCCCATTCCGGCACCCGCCTGGACTGCATCGTAACAGAGTTTTAGCTGCAGTTAAACAAAAAGCTGTTTATTGAATCGCTACAATTTATTAAAGCGCTCCATATGTGTCACTTCTGTTTCGAAGCCCGACTAGAGTACCATCTGACCGCCCATCAACCACATCGAACCGAGCGGGCGGTCGGTTGCCGCCCGCGAACGCACCCCCTTCACAACCTGCCCAAAGGTCCTACAGAAGTTCTCGACAAGCCCCTCCCCCATGGCAACAAAATACGAACGCCCGCATCAACAGGCGCCCGCAAAGCAAAAACGATTTATCAATACATGGCCAAAGCCGCTTCAGCCAAACCCTTACTTTGCCCCGTGGCCCATCTCGACGACCTTAGCCAGCGATCCAAACACGCCCTCGTCGGCCACGAGCTGCGCCTCTGCACGCTGCAGCTGCACGGCAACGGCGGCAGGGGCGGTACCGCCCTCGGTCATGCGTGCGGCGACAATCGACGGGATGTCGAGCGCCTCGGTAATATCGTGCTCAAAGAACGGGCTTGCCTCCTGGAACACCTCAAACGGCAGGTCCTCAAGATTGCAGCCGCGCTTCTCGCACATCAGGACCAGATGGCCCACCACGGCATGTGCCTCGCGGAACGGCAGACCGCGCTTGGCCAGGTAATCGGCAACATCGGTGGCGGCAAGGTGCCCCACGCCGCACTCGCGCGCCATGGCATCCTCGTTGACGGTCCAAGTCGAAATCATACCGGCCATAACGGACAGGCACTGCATGAGCGTATGGGCAGTGTCGAGCGCGCCCCCCTTGTCCTCCTGCAAGTCCTTATTGTAAGCAAGCGGCAGGCCCTTCATGGTCACGAGCAGCTGCACCAGGTTGCCATACACACGGCCGCTTTTGCCGCGGATAAGCTCGGCAAAGTCGGGATTCTTCTTCTGCGGCATGATGGACGAGCCGGTGGAGTAGGAGTCGGAAAGCGTGATAAAGCCAAATTCGGAGCTCGACCACAGCACGATCTCCTCGGAAAGACGCGACAAGTGCATCGCCATGACGGAGCAGGCGTAATGCAGGTCGAGGAGGAAATCACGGTCGGAAACCGCATCGAGCGAGTTGGGGATCACGCCCGCAAAACCAAGTTCGGCGGCCGTCATCTGACGATCGAGCGGATAGCTCGTACCGGCAAGCGCGGCAGCACCCAACGGGCAGTTGTCGGCAGCATCAAAGGCGGCCTTCAGGCGTGTAAAGTCGCGCGCGAACATCCAAGAATACGCCAGCAGATGATGCGACAGCAGCACGGGCTGAGCATGCTGCATGTGCGTGTAGCCCGGCAGAATCACCTTGTCGTACTGTTTGGCCGCATCCACCAGCACGTGGCGCAGCTCAAGATTGGCCTCCATGAGCTCCTTGGCCAGCGCCTTGACGCCCAAGCGCGTATCGGTCGCCACCTGGTCGTTGCGCGAACGTCCGGTATGCAGGCGCTTACCGGCCTCGCCGATGCGGCGCGTCAGCTCGCTTTCGATGGACATATGAATGTCCTCGTCGTTGATATCGAAGGTAAAGTTGCCGGCATCGATATCCTGTTCGATTCCGGTCAGGCCCCCGGCAATCGCCTGCTCGTCCTCGGCGCTGATAATGCCCTGGGCCGCCAGCATCTTGGCATGTGCCTTAGATCCGGCGATATCCTGCTTATAGAGATGTTTGTCGACCGGCAGCGACGCGCCAAACTCCTGCGTGACCTCGGCCACGCCCGCCTCAAAACGACCGCCCCAAAGAGCCATGGAACCGTCTCCTTTCTCCAAATACCAAAACAAGCGCCCAAAGCAATGCGCTGTCGCTAAAGCGAGTTTCAACCGCTAGTTTTACACATTCCCCGCCGTGCGCGGGACCATGTAGCTAATTTGCAAAGAAGTGACGCGCCATGCACTTGGCGCCCAACGTCTCCCTCCGAATGTTCCCCTGCGAACCATCGATCCAGGCCTTCAGGCTCATAGGAACGTCCTCGACCTTTGCGGCATCGAACTCGGGCGCGAGGGCAAGTAAAGCATGCGCGAAAGCACTGAACATAATGGATACTCCTCATATATATAGGCGCAGAGTTGCCAAATTGATAGAAGGAGCCCCGCCAGACAACCCCGGCGGGGCTCGGACTCAGCCGCAGACGCGGCATCATATATGCGGGCGGAACGTAGGGGCCACCGATGTTAAGAAGTGTCAGCAAGCATAACGAAAGGTAGGGACCCCATGCGCCCGTTATGTATCACGCGGATGGGCCGCGCGGATACCAAGGAAAGGAAGACTTAAGCCTGGGCGGCAGCAGAGCTGGGACCCTGGACCTTAGCCCACGTCTTGAGCGACAGCGTATCGATCTCGATAAAACCGGCGCTGGCCTTCTCGTCAAACGTGGTGTCGCGGTCATAGGTGGCCAGGCCGTAGTCGTAGAGGCTGAAGGGGCTCTTGCGGCCGACGACATGGCAATTGCCCTTAAAGAACTTCAGACGGACGGTGCCGGTCACGAACTTCTGGGTATCGGCCATAAAGGCGTCGAGCGCGTTCTTGAGCGGGCTGTACCACTGGCCGTTGTACACGGCGGTGGCCCAATCCTGCTCGAGCTTAATCTTGGTCTTGAGCAGGTCGCCCTCGACGCAAATGTCCTCGAGTGCCTTGTGGGCGGTAATGAGCGTCAGGGCTCCGGGAACCTCATAGCACTCGCGGCTCTTGAGGCCCACCAGACGATCCTCAACCAGGTCGAGACGGCCAAAGCCGTTGTCGCCCGAAATCTTGTTGAGGGCGATGACGATCTCGGAGAGTTTCATCATCTTGCCGTCGACGGCGACGGGCTTGCCGGCCTCAAACTCAATCTCGATATACGTCGGGGTATCGGGCGTGTCCTCGGGATTCTTGGTCATAACCCAGGCGTCGTCGAGTGGCTCATTCCAGGGATCCTCCAGGTGGCCGCACTCAATGGCACGACCCCACAGGTTGTCGTCGATGGAATAGGGGTTGTCGTTGGCACCCTCGGGAACCGGCACGTTGTGGGCGTGAGCATAGGCGACCTCATCGGGACGGCACTTCAGATCCCACTCGCGAACCGGGGCGATAACCTTAAGCTCGGGGTCGAGGGCCTTGACGGCAGCCTCAAAACGAACCTGGTCGTTACCCTTGCCGGTGCAGCCGTGGGCGACGTAGGTCGCGCCAAACTCGTGAGCGACCTCGACGAGCTTCTTGGCGAGCAGCGGGCGAGACAGGGCGGAGAGCAGCGGGTACTTGTTCTCGTACATGGAGTTTGCGGCGATGGCCTTAGTCAGGAACTCATCGGAGAACTCGTCGCGCAGGTCGAGCACCTGGCAATCGAGAACGCCCAGGTCGAGCGCCTTCTGCTTCTTGGCATCCAGGCCGGTCTCCTCCTGGCC
>UROM01000114.1 GCA_900549455.1 uncultured Collinsella sp.
AGCAGTGCGCTTCTGGTCTTTATGTTCTGCTTCCTAGCCAAGTCCCAGGAGATGCGCGCCGTCGGTAAGGCCGCCATCGTCCCCGTCTGCTTTGCCGTCAACGAGCC
The DNA here is from genome assembly GCA_900549455.1 of uncultured Collinsella sp. GTDB lineage: Bacteria > Actinomycetota > Coriobacteriia > Coriobacteriales > Coriobacteriaceae > Collinsella. The sequence continues at coordinate 108 of UROM01000114.1, forward strand.
GCTGCTGTTCGCCGCGCCCATCGTGCTCAACCCCGTCTTCTTTGTCCCGTTTGTCTTTGCCCCGATCGCCAACATCTGGATCCTCAAGATCTTTATCGACTTCTTGGGCATGAACGGCTTTATGTACACCCTGCCCTGGACCGTCCCCGGCCCCATCGGCACCATCATGGGCCTGGGCTTCCAGCCGCTCGCCTTTGTGATGCTCGCCCTTATCCTGGTCGTCGACTTCGTTCTGTACTATCCGTTCTTCCGTGCCTATGACGCCCAGAAGTGCGCCGAGGAGGCCGAGATCTCCCAGGAGGAGCTCGCCGCCAAGAACGCCGAGAAGGCCGCCAAGCTTAACGATGCCTTCCAGGGCAAGGCTGACGCCAAGAGCGTTGCCGCCGGCGCTGCTGCCGAGGCCGTGAAGGCCGACGCTCCCGCCGCTGTCGCCACTGAGGCAACGACCGCCAGCGACCTCAACGGCAAGCGCGTACTCGTGCTCTGCCAGGGTGGCGGTACCTCGGGCCTGCTCGCCAACGCGCTGGCCAAGGCTGCCAAGGAGCGCGGCATCAATCTTGAGACCGCTGCCGAGGCATATGGCAACCACGTGGACATGCTCCCCGACTTTGATCTGGTCGTCCTGGCCCCGCAGGCTGCCAGCTACTTGGCCGACCTGCAGAAGGACTGCGAGCGCGTAGGCAACAAGTGCGTCGCCTGCCGTGGCAAGCAGTACATCGAGCTCTCCCAGAACGGCGACAAGTCTCTCGCCTTCGTGAGTGAACAGCTTTCGAAGTAAGTAACGCTTAGGGCCAGCCGACCATCAAAGACCGGCTGGCCCTTCGATTTAGACGATTGGATCATCATGTCCGTTAACCCTGCTAGCGTCACCAACCCGCCCGCGCAGTTTCCCGAGGACTTTGTCTTTGGCGGCGCCACTGCTGCCTACCAGGTAGAGGGCGAGACCCGCACTCACGGTAAGGGCAAGGTTGCCTGGGACGACTTCCTGGAGGCCCAGGGCCGTTTCTCCCCCGATCCCGCTTCCGACTTCTACAACCAGTACCCCGTCGATTTGGAGCTGTGCGAGGAGTTTGGCATCAACGGCATTCGCCTCTCCATTGCCTGGAGTCGCATCTTCCCCAACGGTGCCGGCGAAATCAACCCCGAGGGTGTCCAGTTCTATCACGATCTCTTCGCCGAGTGCCATAAGCACCACGTTGAGCCGTTTGTCACGCTGCATCACTTCGATACGCCGCTGCCCCTCTTTGAGAAGGGCGACTTCCTCAACCGCGAGACTATCGACGCCTTTGTGGACTTTGCCACATTCTGCTTTAAGGAGTACGCCGACCAGGTGACCTACTGGTTCACCTTTAACGAGATCTGGGCCGACGCCTCCAACACCTACATCGAGGGCACCTTCCCCGGTGGCGTCAAGGCGCATCTGGCCGAGGCCTTCCAGTGCGAGCACAACATGATGCTCGCCCACGCCAAGGCAGTACTGGCCTTCCACAACGGCGGTTTTAAGGGCAAGATCGGCGTCATTCAGTCGTTGGAGTTTAAGTATCCGCTCAACGAGAACGACCCCGCCGACATCAAAGCCGCCAACAACGAGCACGTGCTGCAGAACCAGTTTCTGCTCGACGCCACCTTCCGCGGCGACTATGCTCCCGACACCCTCGAGTGCGCCAACCGCCTGGCGGCCATCTCGGGCGGCACCATCGAGATCTTGGACGAGGACCTCGAGATTATGCGCGAGGCAGCGCTCTACAACGACTACCTGGGCGTCAACAACTACCAGTGCCGTTTCTTGAAGGCTTACGATGGCGAGAACGACCTGCACCACAACGGTACGGGCGAGAAGGGCACTGGCCGCTGGCGCGTCAAGGGCATTGGCGAGCATGTGAACAAGCCCGGCATCCCCACCACCGACTGGGACTGGATCATCTATCCCGAGGGCCTGTTCGATCTGCTCGTCTACATTAAGCAGCGCTACCCCAACTACAAGCAGATCTTCATCACCGAGAACGGCATGGGCTACAAGGACCCCTACAAGGACGGTTTTGTGGACGACCAGCCGCGCATCGACTACATCGAGCAGCACCTGCGCTGGTTGCTCAAGGCCATGGAGGTGGGCGTCAACGTGGGCGGCTACTTCCTGTGGAGCCTGCAGGATCAGTTCTCCTGGACCAATGGCTACAACAAGCGTTACGGCTTCTTCTACGTTGACTTTGAAACCCAGAAGCGCACGCCCAAGGCAAGCGCATACTGGTATAAGCACGTGGCGCAGACCCGTCGTCTGGACTAGTGACTGGCGGGGTTGCCCGCCCACATAACCTGTCCCCATTTCTCAGCCGGGGGCGGCACGTCACACGGCACGCCGCCCCCGGCCTTTTTGTGCAGGTCAGAAGCCGTTTATCTCAATCTGTAACATCTAGCCGAGTTTTTGGTCCTAGCTGCTACAGATCGAGACAAACAGAACGCCCGAGTAGAAATATCTCAATCTGTAACATCTAGCTGGCTATTTCACCCTTAACTGTTACAGATCGAGACAAATGGAATAGGCGGGGCCGAATTGTCTAAATCTGTAACACTAAAACCGGTTTTGGACGTCTGGTTGTTACAGATTGAGATAAACGCACAGGACAATCCTCTCAATCTCGATCTGTAACATCTAGCCGAGTATTTCGGCCCTACCTGTTACAGATTAAGACGAACAGGCCGAGCACGTCTACGCCCGCAGGTCCTTCACGCTGGAACGCTCGACCAGCACGCCCGAGACGAGCGTACGGCTTCTGGAGCTCGGGGCTTCCAGACCTGCGACGACCTCGTTAAGCGCACGGACGCCTAGCTCGCGGTGGCGAAACTTCACCGACGTCAGAATCGAGTTGGGAATCGTCTTGTAGAGCTCATCGTCGAAGCCGATCACGGACACGTCGTCGGGCACACTGAGCCCCTTGTCACGTAGAGCCATCATCACGCCGTTTGCCATGCAGTCGTTAGCAGCGAGGACCGCCGTGCAATCGGGTTTATCGGCAAGCACAAGGCCCGCGGCATAGCCACTATCCGCATTCCAATCACCCTGCAGCGGCTCGGGCGGCTCAATGCCACGCGCCTCGAGTGCCGCACGCCAACCTTTCATACGGCACTGGCTCGACAGCGACTCTTTCTTACCAGAGACGAAGTACACGTTCTTGTGACCATGATCCAAGAAGTACTCGCACGCCATGCGCGCGCCGCCCTCTTGGTCGTCGCTGACGGTGGAGCAGGTAGGATGCTCCATCGGCGTAATAATCACCGTCTTGAGGTCTTTCGGCGCCTCAAAGATATCAAAGTCATCGACCATCTGACGCAGGTTGAAGATCATGCCATCAACAGGCAGCTGCGACATTCTGCGCGCCGCATCGGCAAGAGTCATCTTCTCACCTCCGCACTTCTTAATCATCGTGAGCGCAAAGCCGCGTTCTTCGGCGGCATCGGCGATACCGTCAATCATGTCCACGGCACCGCCCGACAAGTGGAACAGCACCACGCCGATGCACCCGTAACGACCCAATTTGAGCGAACGCGCGGCAAAGTTGGTTCGAAACCCGAGCGCCTCCATTGCGGAATGGACCTTATCGCGTGTCGACTCGCGCACGCTATCGGGCTCGTTGATCACGCGCGACACCGTCTTGAGAGAAACACCCGCAGCAATCGCCACGTCGTTCATCGAGACATTTTTCTTGTCCATCGTTGCCACTGCTTCTCCACTCGGTTCTCTATCGCTTGTTTTTTGTGTTCTAGCATACACTACCTGCCTGACTGATAAATCAACCGTTTACCGAACAATATCGACCGCTCACCCGTATATCCTTGTTGCTCTTCCAAAAATGTCTTACGTTGTCATTAACGAAATGACAACGTTGTCATTTCGCAATGCCTTCCTTAAGCAGGAAGGCTTCCGGGCAGTCCTGACCATCCATCGACGACCAGTTCCATCCACATGCATCGCGCATCAAGTAGCAAAGGAGCTTTATGGACGCCATCGTAAAGATGCTCGAAAAGCATCAACCGTTCTTTGAGAAGATCTCGAGGAACATCTATCTCCAGGCCATCAAGGACGGATTCCTTGGGTGCATGCCCATCGTCCTCACCTCTTCGATCTTTCTGCTGATCGCACGCTTCCCGGCGTGGTCGGCATCACGCTGCCCCAGCCGCTCATCGACTGGTGCAACAAGCTCTACAACTTCACCATGGGTGTCATGGGCATCATGGTTGCCGGCACCACCGCCAAGAACTTCACGGCATCCATGAACCGTCGTATGCCCGCCGGCAAGGTGCTCAACGACGGCTCCACTATGGTTGCTGCCCAGTGCAGCATGCTGCTGCTCGCTGTTACGCAGTTCAGCACCAAGTTCAACGGCTCCGAGCTTTCGGTCTTCGATTGCACCAGCATGGGCACGCGCGGTCTGTTCTCGGCCTATATCGCCGCGTTCATTACCGTGTGGGTTTATAAGTTCTGCGTCTCGCGCGATCTGACCATTAAGCTGCCCAAGGAGGTCCCGGGCGCCATCGCTCAGAACTTCCGCGACATCATCCCCTTCGGTGGCGCTGTCATCATCTGCGGCATCATCGATGTCGTCGTGCGCAACCTCATGGGCGTTCCGTTCTCCGAACTGCTTATCAAACTGCTCTCCCCGCTGTTCACTGCGGCAGAGACCTACCCCGGACTCATCCTTATTCAGGCGGCCACCGCGTTCTTCTGGTTCATCGGTGTCCACGGTCCTTCGATCGTCCAGCCGGGCATCGACCCCATCCGTCTTGCCAACCAGGCCGAGAACCTGCAGGTTCTGCTGGCCGGTGGCCACCCCGCCCACTCCCTCACCTTTAACATGTCGCTCGTGGGTGAGTTCGGCGGCACCGGCGCCACGTTCATCGTGCCGCTTCTGCTGATTCTCTTTATGAAGTCCAAGCAGCTCAAAGCCGTCGGTAAGGCCTCGATTGTTCCTGTTGCCTTTGCTGTCAACGAGCCGCTGCTCTTTGGCGCGCCGATGATCCTTAACCCCTACATGCTCATCCCCTTTGTTGCCGCCGGCTGCGTCAACGTGAGTGTTGCCAAGTTCTTTATCGACAACGTGGGCATGAACGGCTTCTCCTTCGTGGTGCCTTGGGCTACCCCTGCCCCCATCGGCATCTTCATCACCACGAACTTCCAGCTTATCGCCCTGGTGTTTGTCGCGATCATCATCTTGCTGGACGCCATCATCTACCTGCCGTTCTTGAAGGCATACGATAAGCTGCTCTGCGACCAGGAGGCCGAGCGCGCCGCCGAGCTGGGTCTCGAGTCCGATGGCTGTCTCTTATACACATCTCCGAGCC
>UROM01000115.1 GCA_900549455.1 uncultured Collinsella sp.
CTCAGGAGTCTCGTGGGCTCGGAGATGTGTATAAGAGACAGGTATTGCCCAGACCGCCGGCGCCACCGGGCGCCACGACGACGCGCTCGCCGTCGTGAACCAGATCGGCAATCTCGAACATCGGGGTCTGCGTCTCGGGATCGAGCTCGCGGACTACAGTGCCCATGGGGACTTTCAAAATCAGGTCCTCACCGCTCTTGCCATTGCGACGGGCACCCTGGCCATGCGTTCCGCGCTCGGCACGGAAATGATGCTTAAAGCGGTAATCAATCAGCGAGGACAGCTGAGCATCGGCCTGGATGACGACATTGCCGCCACGACCGCCGTCGCCGCCATCGGGGCCGCCCTTGGGAACAAATGCCTCGCGCCTAAACGACATGCATCCGGCTCCGCCGTCGCCGCCGCAAACGTTAATTCGGCTGATATCGGTGAACTGTGACAACAGAATCGCCTCCTACAAAAAAGAGGGAGACCCTTGAATCCTAAAACTCAAGTGCCTCCCACATATGTGCTCTATGAAGGGTGAATTACGCGTTCGCGAGCGGGCGTACGCTGACCCTGTGCTTGATACCCTTGTGGAACTCAACGGTACCGTCGACCAGCGCGAACAGCGTGTCGTCCTTGCCACGGCCAACGTTCTCACCCGGGTGGATGTGCGTGCCGTGCTGACGGACGAGAATCGTGCCCGTGGTTACCGTCTGGCCGGCATAGCGCTTCGTGCCAAGGCGCTGACCGCGGGAGTCACGGCCATTACGGGAGGAACCGAGTCCTTTTTTGTGTGCCATTGTGTATACCTACTCTTTCGTTACGAGTGTAATCTACTCGGCGACGGGAGCCTCGGCAACAGCCTCAGCCTCTGCCTTGACAGCCTTCTTGGCGCGGGAGGTAGCCTGAACCTTCACGATCTTCAGCTTGGTGAGCTGCTGACGGTGACCCTTCAGACGACGATAGCGCTTGCGCTTGTGGAACTTGAAGACCAGCTGCTTCTCGCCCTTGAACTGCTCAACGATCTGAGCGGTAACCTTGGCCTTGGCCAGCTTGTCGGGATCGGTGACGATCTTCTTACCATCGTTGAGGAAGATAACCGGCAGGGTGATCTTGTCGCCCTCATTGCCCTCGATCTTCTCGACGGTGATGACATCGTCGGTGGCGACCTTGTACTGCTTGCCGCCCGTGTTAACGATTGCGTACATGTTTACTTGCCCTTCATGCATCAGTTAGTGCAACAGCCGAATATAGTAGCAGGCGATAATACCCCCGTCAACGAGTATGTGGAGCAAATCCACAAGTTCGCACAGGTATGGGGCTGACGAGTCGGCCCTCGTCGTCCTCGCATGCTTGATTCTGACGCTCGACATCGTAGGAGCAGATGGTCACGAGGTCTTGCATACCGGTGGAAACAATAGGTGCATCGACGCCCGGGGTCAAGCCCTGCAACAAAACATCAGCGGCAGAAAGCAAAATTTCCGGACGCATGGACCCCTCGTTGTCGGCATGGGTGTCGAGCATGAGCACCAGATGGTCCGGGCGCTCCCCTGCCGTGAGCTCATAGCCCACCAGTGTGTGGTCAAGGTCTAGGCGCTTGCTCTTCTTACCGCGTGCGTAGTCGATGCCATGGCCTGCACGCAACGTGTCGATCGCAGCGCGCACCTCATCGGCGCTCACGGGTGCTTCGGCGTCCAAGTGTAGGTCGATACGGTACGACAGACGCGTGAGTTGCGCCGTCAGCGCCGGCGTGCGCACGTCGATGTAGGCGGCCTCGATGGGGGCCAGATCGGCCGGAGAGGCAGCAGCCAGGCGCCCAAACGCCTCGTCGAGTGCAACGAACTCGGTCATAAACAGGTCATACCACTCGCAGGTCGACGACGTTCCCACCGGCAGCGCCGACGAAAAGCCCACGCGCATGTGCGGAGAGAAGCCCTGTGTCACAGCATAGGGCAGACCCGCACGACGCACGATGCGCTCAATGGTATGAATCACTTCGAGATGGCCCAGGTACTTAAGACGGTCGCGCTTGCCATAGCGAACGCGAAGCCTAAAGAGCGTGGGGTTGTCGGTCAGGCGCTCACTCATGCGCGATCACCCACCAATACGTTCTTGGCGTGGAGCGTGGGGCAGATTCCGCAGCCGGTGCACGACGTACGGGTACAGTCGGGGGTCGTGACACCCTCCAGCGAGCGGCGGTATTCGCGCTCGAGGAAGCCGCGCGAGCAGCCGGGACTCACGTGCTCCCAGGGCAGGCGCCAGTCCAGTTCGTAGGGCAGGTGCACGAGCTCGTTGAGATCGATACCGTTTTTGGCCGCAGCCGACTTCCAGTTGTCGAGCGAAAAATGCTCCACCCAGGCGTCAAAACGCGAGCCCGCACGCCAGGCGTCGATAATGACCGGCGTCATGTCGCGACCGGCGCGGGACAGCGCGGCCTCGACGAGCGAGGTCTCGGCATCGTGGTAGTGAACGCGGACCGCACGGTTACGAACGCTCGTAATGAGCAGCTTCTGACGGCGCTTGACGTCGTCGTAATCGAGTTGCGGGCACCATTGGAACGGCGTGGCGGCCTTGGGGATAAACACCGACACCGAGATGGACACCGAGATGGAGCCGCGACGCGCCTTGGGAACCACGGAGCGGCCGAGCTCGAGCACGTGGTCGGCCAGGTTGGCGATAGCCACGATATCCTCGTCGCGCTCGCCAGGAAGCCCCATCATAAAGTAGAGCTTCATGCGGTTCCAACCAGCCTCGAAGGCCGCCTTGGCCGCACGGTCCAAGTCCTCCTCGGTCACATTCTTGTTGATGATGTCGCGCATGCGCTGGCTGCCGGCCTCGGGGGCAAACGTCAGGCCGCCCTTCTTTTCGCCGGCGACCGACTCAGCCATATCCACGCCAAACGAATCCAGGCGCTGTGAGGGAATGGATACGCGAATACCCGTATCCTCCAGGCGGCGGTTGAGCCTGCCGAGCACATCGCGGATGCAGGAGTGGTCGGTGGTAGAAAGCGAAGTGAGCGACACCTCGTCGTAGCCGGTCTTTTCCAGGCCCTGGATCACCGAGGACACAATCTGGTCGGCCGAGCGCTCGCGCACCGGACGATAGGTCATGCCAGCCTGGCAAAAACGGCAGCCGCGGGCACAACCGCGCAGAATCTCGATAGACAGGCGGTCGTGAACGAGCTGTGCGTAAGGCACGCACGACTGCGACAGAGGATTGGTAGCGCCAAAGTTCTCAACGACGCGCTTGTAGACCACCGGCGGGACGTCTTTGCCCTCACGCGGCACGGTATAGCCGTGCGGAGAGCAAGGCTCATCGTGGCGCACCTCGTAGAGCGACGGTACATAGGTGCCATCGACCGTCGCGAGCTGCTCGACAATCCGAGCGCGCGAGACGCCCTCATCGCGCAGACGACGATGCAGTTGGCAAACCTCGAGCAGCGACTCCTCGCCCTCGCCGATCAGAATGGCATCAAAGAAGGCCGCATACGGCTCGGGGTTATAGACCGAGGGGCCACCAGCAATGATAATGGGATCGTCCTCGGTGCGGTCGGCCGCAAGCAGCGGAATGCCAGCGAGATCGAGCGCCTCGAGAAAGTTTGTCACGGCCATCTCGTGCGGCACGTGCATACCGACGATATCAAACGAGGCCACGGGCGCTGCGCCCTCGAGCGACAGCAGCGGGATACCAGCCTCGCGCATGGCATCGCCCATATCGGGCCACGGCACATAGCCGCGCTCGCAGGAAATGCCCTCGGCCTGATTAAGGATGTTGTAGAGAATGGCGATGCCCTGGTTGGGCAGGCCCACCTCGTAGACATCGGGATAGATCATGCAGCAGCGGTAATCGGCATCGGCCTTGGAGAGCGTGCCCCACTCATGGTCGATATAGCGGCTCGGCTTCTCGACCTTTGCAAGCAACGGCTCGATCAGATGAAAACAGTCTTGGTATGGAACGCGCAAAAGAAACCCCTAAGCAGCGAGATCGGATGCATCCTCGAAAGGACTCATGGGACGGGTGGCACCGACGACCATGGTCACCAGGTCGCGGACGCGCGAGAACGTGGCGGCAGCCACCTCGTTGGCACGGCTGTAGTCGATGTCGCGCTCATACAGCGAAACGAGCGCACGGCCCATGCCATAGGTGCCCGCGGCGGCGGTCAGCGCCTTGACGGCAAACCCAATATGCGGCGTCTGCTTTACCAGGGCGCGGGTGACGGCGCGGATCACCAGGCCACCGGCAAGCACGCCCGCGACCTCATAGCCGCGCTCGGGCTTAATGCCGCGTCCAAAGATGGCCGCGAGCTCAAAGAGCATGCCCACCTGCGCCAGCGCCATAACGGGATAATCGGCCCCCGGCAAAAACACCAGCGCACCCGTCGCCATATTGGTAAGCGCGCACGAGGTGATGATGCGGTTCGCGGCAGCGATACGCATAAAGGCGAAGTTCGCCGCAAATGCCGTCTCCTTGTCCGTGCGATCGAGAATCCAGCGGGCAAGCGTCTCGAGCAGATACGTCTTATCGGTAGCTGCCACCACGCCGAGCATAGGCGTGGACTCCTGGATAAAAGGCACCTCGACAGCGGACTCGGCAAGCACGCACACAGGCGCACCAGCAATCACAAGCTCCTGTACAGCGCTCTCCAGACGGTCGGATCCGCGCGAAAGCACCAACACCACATCGGTATCGGTCTTGGGAACGATACGGTCCTCACCCAGGCGCTCAACGCGCACAATGCCCGACGTCGTCTGTGGCACGAAGGCATCGCGCACCGTCTCGACCAAAAAACGCGAGGCAGACGAATCGAGGTAGACAGACACGCGCACCGGCGTGTCGGAATCCTTCTTGGTAGTCGCGCCCATCTTAAAGACGCGGGTCAGCTTATCCACGGGAATCTTCATAGCAAACCCCTCCAGCGGTTACGCGGCGCCCGAACGATGCCGCCATATGGATTGTACGATACCCACCGTCAGCAACTGGATCATCATCGACGACGAACCGAAGCTAATGAACGGCAGCGGAATACCGGTAATCGGCATCATGCCGATGCACATGCCGATGTTCTCGAACGTCTGGAATGCCCACATGCCGACGATACCTACGCATGACAAGCGTAGGAACAGAGACTCGCACTTAAAGGCGACGCGAATCGTCGAGAAGATGAGCAGCACGTACAGGCACAGCAGCAAAAAGGAGCCGCAGAAGCCAAAGGTCTCAGACAAAAAAGCGAAGACGAAGTCGGTATGGAACTCGGGCAGAAAGCCACCGGCAGACTGCGTCGCATGCCCCAGGCCCTTACCAAAGAAACCGCCCGATCCAACCGCGATGAGCGATTGCTGCAGATTGTACGCATCGTCCGAATCGGCGCTGTCGGGGTCGATGAAGACCGTCAGACGATTCATCTGGTACTGCTTAATGAGCACATCGTGGCCGAGCAGCGAATCGAAGACCGAAT
>UROM01000116.1 GCA_900549455.1 uncultured Collinsella sp.
ATCTACACTTATGCGATCGTCGGCAGCGTCAGATGTGTATAAGAGACAGGCTCGGCCTTGCACTGCTCGACGAGCTCCTTGACAGCCACGACCTCCTCGACGCAGGTGACGAGCGGGATCATGATCTTCACATCGCCGAAGGCGCTGGCGCGCAGCAGGGCGCGGAGTTGGACCTTGTACTGATCGGGATTGGCCAGGCAGTAACGCACGGCGCGGAAGCCCATGAAGGGGTTATCTTCCTTGACCATGTGCAGGTACGGAATCTCCTTGTCGCCACCCACATCGAGCGTGCGGATGATGACCGGAGCGCCCTTGAGTGCGCTGGCGACCTTGCGGTAGGCGTTGAACTGCTCCTCCTCGGAAGGAAGCTCGGCAGAGTCCATGAACAGGAACTCGGAGCGGAACAGACCGATAGCCTCGGCATCGTGATCAAGCGCGTTGGGCACGTCATCGGGGTTACCGATGTTGCAGGCGATGATCTTCTTGATGCCATCGGCAGTCACGGACGGCTTACCACGGAAGGCCTCGAGGGCCGCCTTCTCGGCAGCGAAGGCCTCGGCCTTGGCAGTGTAGGCGGCGAGCGTCTCCTCGTTGGGATCGGCCTCGACGATGCCCTTGCCACCGTCGACGACAACGGTCATGCCGTTGCGCAGCGCGGTGCAGCTGTTGGAAACCGAAAGGACAGCCGGGATCTCGAGGGCGCGCGCGATGATTGCGGAGTGCGACGTGCGGCCACCGGTCTCGGTGACGATGCCGGCAACGTGGGCCTTATCGATCGTGGCGGTCATAGACGGCGTAAGGTCGTGCACGACAACGACGGTGTTCTCGGGCAGGACGGAGAGGTCGACGACCTCCTTGCCCAGCAGCTCGGCCAGAATACCGGTGCGGATGTCGGCGATGTCGGCCGCGCGCAGACGGAACATCTCGTCGTCCATGGACAGGAACATGTTCTCGAACATGGTCGAGGTGTCCATGAGCGCCTGCTCGGCACAGGTGCCACCGTCAATGGCGGCGTTGATGGCGTCGGTCATGCCCGGGTCCTGAGCCAGGACAATGTGTCCGCTCATGATCTCGGCCTCGGCCTCGCCCACCGTCTCCTTCATGTGGTCGGCCTGAGCCTGGGTCTTCTCGCAGAAGACCGAAAGAGCGGACTGATAGCGCTCCTTCTCTGCTGCCGAATCAGCAACCTCGTGCGGCTCAAACGTCAAATCGGGATCGACGGCAACCATGACGGTGCCTATACCGATGCCCTCGGAAGCGTTGACTCCCTGATACATTCCCATTCCTCTCTCCGTGTCATGTGATAAAGCGTTTTGCCATATCCATGACAAAAGAGCGCAGCTACCTTATAACAGGTCACTGCGCCCCCAAATATGAACTTAGTTGTTCAACATGCGACCCGTTTGAGTTCTACTCGCCAAGACCGCTCTTGATGAGCTCGATGGCAGCAGCCAGAGCCTCGGCCTCGTCAGCGCCGTCGCACTTGACCTCGACCTCGGTACCACAGGGGATACCAGCAGCCATGAGGGCCATCGGGGACTTGCCGTTGACCTCCTTCTCGGGGGTGACGACCGTAACGTCGCAGGCGTACTTGCCCATGGTGGAGGCGAAGAGACCAGCCGGACGCATGTGAAGACCCTGAGGATTAACGAGGGTAGCTTTCTCAGAAACCATAATTGACTCCTTTTTTGTGTTTAACCCCTGTCGACCATGCGACAGGAGCCATATTCACGACGTTGTTTATATTAACTCACATCAAACTGTTTTTCATTGTGTTTCGCACGAATTATTGGACGGATGTCGTTGCTGGCCGCTTGCTCGCCCACAGAGGGCCGGACGCGGCCTGTGAGATTTCCTGCTCTACAGTCCTGCGCAAGACGGAAAGCACATTAAGTGCTTTCCTTTGCGTGCGGAACTCGCGACAAACTTAACCGCCCCGCCCGACAGGCGAGCTGCGGAAACTTGGTCGGTCCAGGGCAATATCGTGCGAACGGAATTCTGGCTGATGACCTGTTCGTGACAAAGACTCGATAGACAGCCCCCTCTATGCCCTTTTGTAAGTTGCGGTGAAATAGGGACTGAATTTGGGGTTGAATCGTTTATGCAGTCCCTATTTCACCGCAACTTAGGCGGGACACGAAAAAAGGCGGAGACCCTGAAGAGGGTCTCCGCCTTATATACAAGGGGCGATGATATTCGCGAGTTGCGGGATTAGACCAGGCGGGCGTTGATCGTCTTGGCGATCTCGGCGGCGTCGGTGGAACCCTTGACGGTGGCACGGAAACCCTCGTCCATAAGCGCCTCGGCGACCTTGGACAAGATCTTGAGGTGCGTGGTGCCGGCCTGGGCACCGGGGATGAGCAGGGCGATAGCCACGTTGACGGGAGCGCCGTCCATGGTGTCCCAACCGGTCACGCCAGAGTCGTCCTTGACGACAATGACGGCGGCCTCGGTAATGGCATCGGACTTGGCATGCGGAATGGCGAAGCCCTCCATCATGCCCGTGGTGCCCTCGGCCTCGCGGGCCAGGAAGGCGTTCATCACGGCGTCGGCGTCGTCAGCGAGATCGGCCTTGACGGCCTGGTTGGAGACAAAGCTCAGGGCCTCGTCACGAGAAGCGAAGTTCTCGGCGACAAAAACGTTCTCGACCTTCACGAAGTCGGCAGCCTCAGCCTTGGGGGCCTCGACGGCAGCGGCCTTGGGGGCCTCAACCGGCTTGGTTACAGGAGCGGGCTTCTGGTTCTTCTCGAAATCGTACTTCTTGAAGGCCACGAACAGGATGCCACCGACCACGGCGCCGATGAGAATCGCGAGGACCCACTGCGGGCCGTTCTCGACAACGGGCAGGACCAGGAAGCCGCCGTGAGGCGCCGGATCGTGAACGTTGAAGAAGATGGTCAAGATGGAAGCGATGGAAGAACCGACCATCATGATGGGCATGACGGGCCAGATGTTCTTGGTCATGAACGGAATGGCGCCCTCGGTGATGTGGGTGCAACCAAGGATGAGGTTGACGATACCAGCGTCATGATCCTCCTGGCTGAAGTACTTCTTGCCGACGATGACGGCGAAGGTAGTGATCAGCGGCGGAACGATGCAGGCGGCGGAGACGGCAGCCATGAAGTTGGTGCCGAAGTTGTAGGTCTCGGTGCCGACGCCAGCTTCGAGAGCGGTACCGAGCAGGAAGGTACCAGTGGCGTAAGCAGCCTTGTTGACCGGGCCGCCCATATCAAAGGCGCACATGCAGCCGATGGCCAGGCCAAGGATCACCGGACCGGAGTTACCGAGGCTCTGCAGGAAATCCATCATGCCCTGGTTAATGGCAGCCATGGGGCCGGAAATACCGAGCATGACCAGGCCGACGATGGCGGTGGAGCACAGCGGATACAGGAAGATTGCCTTCAGGCCATTAAGGCTCGCGGGAATTTTAGAGAAAACCTTCTCGAGCAGCAAAATGACATAGCCGGCGAGGAAGCCGCCGACGATGCCGCCCAGGAAGCCAAAGCCCACACCCGAGCCTCCAGCGTCGATCATGCCGGTATCGGCGTTGATGGGAAGACCCTGGATGGCGATCATACCAGCAACAAAGCCGGGGACGAGCGCCGGGCGCTTGCCGATAGACTCGGCGATGTAAGCGGAGAGCACCGGAACCATGAGGTTCATGGCGATACCGCCGATAATCTTGAGCATCGCGGCAAAGCTGTTGTAGTCGGCAGCCGTCGAATCAAAGGACGTGATGCCCCACAGGAACGAAATGGCGGTCAGAACACCACCGGCAACGACGAAGACCAGCATGTGGCTGACGCCATTCATGAGGTGCTTGTAGATGACGTGGCCGATGGACTCCTTCTCCTCGACCTCGTCCTCAACATCGGCAGCAGCCGCAACCGTGTCGTCGCCCTTGGCGGCGAGAGCGCGGTCGATCAGCTTACCGGCGGCCTCGACGGACAGGGCCTTGGAAACACCAACAGAAACCATGGGCTTACCGGCGAAACGCTCCGCCTGGACATCCTTATCGGCTGCGACGACGACGGCCTTGGCACCGGCGATCTCACCCTTCGTGAGCTCGTTCTCGACACCGACCTGGCCATGAGTCTCGACCTTAATGGTCAGACCTCGCTCGGCAGCTGCCTTCTCCAGCGCCTCCTTCGCCATGAAGGTGTGCGCAATGCCGGTCGGGCAACCGGTCGCGGCGATGATGTCAAACTTAGCCATGTGTCCCTCCTTCTTGAGTACAGCGCCCGCGGGCGCTCCCCTATACGCGCTTCAATGCGCGTTTTTCCACACTTGAAAGATACCAACCTACCGTCCGCGTGAGAAGAGACAAGGCGCAATTCTCCGGTGAAAGGTTCTTTCATAACCGTAAACGGTCAATGAAAGTTTACCATCAACCATTGAAACGGCAAGGTGTATCTTGTAGTTGAAAATGCCCCTATACTACGACATTACAAAACAAGTCCGATTTTTATGCCAGCCAGGAGCCATCCCATGTCCGATAGCAGCAAGAGCGCACTCTCCCTTATTAGCACACACAGGGGGTACAGCGAGTCCGAGCAGCGCATTGTCGACTATATCCTAGAGCACCAGTCCGAGGCACCGCGTCTGACAGCCGCCCAGCTCTCGCGCGCCGCCGCAACCTCCGAGGCAACCGTCTCGCGCTTCTGCCGCAAACTGGGTTTTGGCAGTTTTCGCAGTTTCCAGTTTTCACTAGCGCGCGATCTGGAGAGCCAGCGCAACGAAGGCCTCACCGACGAGGTCTCGCTCGACAATATGGAGCAGAGCCTCAAGAATATTCTCGCTGCCAAGGTAAGCGAACTCAATGCGACTATCGATGGTATTGACCACGACACACTGGCAGCCGTCGTGCACGCGTTTAAGAACGCAGGGGCTATCGAGTTTGCTGCCGTAGGCAACACCAACGCCGTCGCGCTCGACGCGACGTTTAAGTTTTCGCAGCTGGGCCTTCGCTGCATGGCAAGCACCATCAGCGAGACTTCGATTGGGTTTGCGCTTACGCTGCGCCCCGGCGACGTCATCGTTCTGATCTCGAACTCCGGCAAGTCGCGCCGACTGAATCGCATGGCAAAAGCAGCTCGCGACTGCGGTGCCACCGTAGTCGTCATCAGCAGCGACAGCAAGTCTCCGCTTGCTCGCTTGGCCGATTACACCTTTAATACCGTGAATCACGAGGCGCTGCTCACCACGGGCGACTTTGCGTTCTCCAAGATGAGCGCCACGATGATCATCGAGGTTATCTACAACTTCCTGCTGCCCGAGATTGAAGACGCCCGCGAGCACATCAGCTACTGTCTCTTATACACATCTGACGCTGCCGACGATCGCATAAGTGTAGAT
>UROM01000117.1 GCA_900549455.1 uncultured Collinsella sp.
GGCCCGTGGGTTATACCCTAAGAGCAAACCACCCTTTTTAAGGGTGGTTCTGATTGCGCTGCTCGTTGTGGTTGAGGGTGGTGGCTTAAACGTAGTAGATGGGCGCGTTTCGTGGCGGGCGGATCATGCGGATGCCCCCACGAGACCCAAAAATGGTCCGCCTTCCTTCGTCCCCGGGGAATCGTTGGGGCTAGAGCTCCAGCGTGAGAGTGACAGGGCAGTGGTCGCTGCCAAAGATGTCGCCGCGGATGCCGGTGTCGCGCACGTTGCCGGCGATTGAATTGCTTACCAGGAAGTAGTCGATGCGCCAGCCGGCGTTGTTCTTGCGTGCATTAAAACGGTAGCTCCACCAGCTGTAGACGCCCTCGACGTCGGGGTTTGCCGCGCGCCAGGTATCGGTGAAGCCGGCGTTGAGCAGCTCGGTAAACTTGCCGCGTTCCTCGTCCGAAAAGCCTGCGTTGCCGCGGTTGGATTTGGGGTTCTTGAGGTCGATCTCCTCGTGCGCCACGTTAAAGTCACCGCAGGTTACGACGGGTTTGCCGGTCTCGCGCTCGAGTGCGCTCAGAAAGCCGCGATAGGCGTCGTCCCAGGCCATGCGCACGTCGATGCGGGCGAGCTCGTTTTGCGCGTTGGGCGTGTAGACATCCACAAACCAAAACTTGTCAAACTCGAGTGCGCAGACGCGGCCCTCGGTCGCGGCTTGGGCGACGAGCTCGGCTGCATCGCCCTTGCCGGCGTAAGGCAGCAGCGCGTCGGCGTGCAACACGCGCAGCGGTTCCTGGCGGCTAAAGACCGCGGTGCCCGAATAGCCCTTGCGCTCGGCGTAGCTCCAGGTTTGGTGGTAGCCGGGCATGTCGATATCGACTTGGCCTTCCTGCAGCTTGGTTTCCTGCAGCGCCAGGATGTCGACGTCGAGTTCCTGCGCGATTTGGATAAAGCTCGGGTCTTTTTTGAGCACGGCGCGCAGGCCGTTAACGTTCCAAGAGGCAAACGTGTAAGTCTGAGGCATGGTGTCCTTTCGACGGGGTTGGCAGGCTTAAGATTAGCGCAACACGAGCGGGGCGGAGTCCGCGAGCGACGGCGCAAACGCCGCCGCCCCGGTGGCAAGGACGGAGGACACACATGACGCAGGCAATATCGGATCCCAGATGGGCCTCCGCTGCGCTGGCGGAGCTGTTCAATACCCACAAGCGCGTGGTCTTCTTTGGCGGCGCGGGTGTTTCCACGGCGAGTGGCATCCCCGATTTCCGCAGCGTGGACGGCCTGTATCACCAGCAGTTTGCCTATCCGCCCGAGACTATGCTCTCGCATAGCTTTTACGAGGCGCATCCGGCCGAGTTCTTCGACTTCTACCGCACCAAGATGATCGCGCTTGGCGCCAAGCCCAACCGCTGCCACACCAAGCTGGCCGAGCTGGAGCGCGTCGGCAAGCTAAGTGCCGTGGTGACGCAAAACATCGACGGCCTGCATCAGATGGCCGGCTCGCGGCGCGTGTTTGAGCTGCATGGTTCGGTCCATCGCAATATCTGCCAGTCGTGCGGCGCGGTCTATAGCGCCGAGTGGATTTGCTCGCGCGAGCACGAGGACGCCGCGGGCGTGCCCGTGTGTCCTGCGTGCGGCGGGCGCATTAAGCCCGATGTGGTGCTCTACGAGGAGCCGCTCGACGAGCGCGTGCTGACCGGTGCCGTTGCCGCCATCGCCGCGGCCGATGCCCTCATCGTGGGCGGGACCTCGCTCGTGGTGTATCCGGCGGCGGGCCTTACGCGCTACTTTACCGGCGATACGCTGGCCATTTGCAATCTTGCTCCCACCGATCAGGATGCAAATGCCGACCTGCTGATTTCTTGCGACATCGCGGCCGCGTTTGCGTTCTAGCCCGTGTGCGCGGATACAATAGAAAGACTGATTGCAAAGCGACCCCGCCGCCAGCGCCCAGGCGCGGCGGCGCGGGCATTTTAGGAGGATGTTCATGGCGAACGATAGCAAGACATGGCGGTGCGGAAAGTACGAGCTCAGCTTTGACCGCCCGCGCATCATGGGCGTCCTCAACGTGACGCCCGATTCGTTTAGCGACGGCGGGGAGCACTTCGATCCGGATGCCGCCATCGAGTACGGCCTGGCGATGCTCGACGCCGGTGCCGACATCATCGATGTGGGTGGCGAGTCCACGCGCCCCGGATTTACCCCGGTCAATCCCGACGAGGAGGCTCGCCGCGTGCTGCCCGTGGTGCGCGCGCTGGCCAAAGAGGGCGCCATCGTCTCGATCGACACGCGCCACGTGGCGGTTGCCAAGGCGGCCGTGCGCTGCGGCGCCTCGATCGTCAACGACGTGACGGGCTTCACCGATCCCAAGATGGTCGAGTTTGTCGCGACGAGCACCTGCGGCGTTATCGTGATGCACGCCGGCGAGGTCGCGGCACCCACGCGCACGCATGCAACGGTGCAGCTCGATACCTCTGCTGCGGCGTTTGTTGCCGAGAAGGCACGCGAGGCGGCCGCCGAGGCTGCGCGCGAGGCCGAGAAGCCTGCCCGCCGTCGCCGTGGCAAGTTGCTGGGCGAGCCCAAGACGGAGGCCAAGCTGCCAGGCGGCGTGGTGCAGCCCTCGTTGCCGTTTGGCGATCCGGAGCCCGCGCCCGAGCCCACGGACGAGCAGAAGCAGGAGGCACCGGCCGCCGAAGAGGCCGCCCCTGTCTCCGAGGCCGCCGCGACCCCTGAGTCCGCGCCGGAGCCCAATGACCGCCTGGCAGCCATGATGCGCCGTAGCGCCCGCCGCGAGGAGGCCTACGTGCCCACCTCTCAGCTCCGTCGCTTTACCCTGCCCGATTCGGCGCCCATCATGCGCCGCGTCATGGGCTTTCTGTCCGACCAGGCCCGCACGCTTATCCATGCCGGCGTGTCGCGCGACCGCATCTGCATCGATCCCGGCCCGGGCTTTGGCAAGACGGCCAACGAAGACATCGTCATCCAGCGCGAGACCGCCAAGATGGCGTCGCTGGGCTACCCGCTCATGTGCGCCGTGTCGCGCAAGCGTTTTGTGGGCGCCGTCTCGGGCGTGACCGAGGCCGCCGCGCGCGATGCCGCCACGTTTGGCGTTTGCCTGGGTGCCATCCAGGCCGGTGCCAACATCGTGCGCGTGCACGACGTCACCGGCTTTGCGCAGTTCCTGAACGGTTACTGGGCTGTCGCCAAGCCGCAGCCGCGCCGTGCGTTTGTGGCCGTGGGCTCCAACCTGGGGCATCGTTGCGATAACATCCGCGCCGCCCGCGACATGATCGCCGAGATTCCGCTCACCTGCGTGTCCAACTGCTCGCGCATCTACGAGAGCGAGCCGGCCTACGAGACGCGCCAGGACGCATTCGCCAACGCCGTCATCGAGATCAAGACCGAGCTGGCGCCGCTGGTGCTGCTCGATGAGCTTATGAAGATCGAGGCCGAGCTGGGGCGCGACCGCTCCAAGAAGGCCAAGGCCAACGGCCCGCGCACCATCGACCTGGACCTGCTGTGGATGGACGGTGAGATCCACGGCGGCAAAAAGCTGCGCCTGCCGCATCCGCTGATCGGCGAGCGCGACTTTGTGCTGGTGCCGCTCGAGGACCTGATGCACGACCCGGCGCGGTTCTTCCGCTACAACGGTGTCGAGGTCAAGGAGCCCGAGGACCGCGTGGGCCATATCGTGGGCGAATTGGGGCGTATGTAGATGATTGAGATGAATGCTGTAGCCGTCGGTACCGAGCTTGACGCCGCGCGCGACGCGGGTCGCGAGGGTGCGTCCGCGGGCTGGTGCGCTTGGAGCGCGGGCGAGGCGTCGTTGACGTTTTCGCTGGTCGTGCGCCCGGATGTGAATATGCATGCCTTCCACGGCCTGCCGTTTGTGGCCGCAATGGGCATGATGGACGCGCTTGTGGGCACGACATCGACGCCGGGCCTGGGCCTTGCCGGCAAGGTGGGCATCCAGTGGCCGAGTGACATCGTGTGCGGTGCGCCTGCGTTTGAGACGTCGTTCGCGCGCGTCACCGTCAACGGCGGCGCCGGTGCTGCGGGTATGTTCGGTGCCGTAACGGTGGATATTGAGCGTTCGGCATTGAGCGAGCTCGGCGTGGATGTGGCTGACGAAGCGCTGGTCGAGGCGCTGGCCGCCGCCGTGCTGACCCGCGTGGACGCCTGGGCGGTTGTTGCCAACACGCCGCAGGGCGCTGCCGGTCCGCTGGCCCCCGTGCTGGGCGAGTACTTCGACATGGTGCCGCTGCTGGGCCGCCAAGTTGCGGCGGTGTCGCCCAACGGTTTGCCGCTTGCGGTCGGTGTGTTTGCGGGCCTGGACATCTGGGGCCGCGCGACCATCAAGACCGATGCCGGCGAGCAGGAGTTTCCGCCCGAGGCCGTACGGATTCGCGGGCTGTAACGCGAGGCGCCCGCGCCCAAAGATAACGATGACAACAAGGCCCTCCTCGGCTGTGCCGGGGAGGGCCTTCGCGTGACTGCAGAGCGGCATCTTGGTCCTATTCCTCAAAACTGAAAAATTTTCGTTTTTGAGGAATAGGACCGATGCGTTGCCTAGTTCGCCGCTCGCGCTCGACTTTAGCCCCCGTCCTACCCCAGCTCCTGCATGCGGCGGTAGATTTCACAGATGCCCTTGATGGTGAGTTGTCCGTCGACCACGTCGAAGGCGTCGGTCGAATCGGCGACGATGCCGGCGAGACCGCCCGTGGCGATAACCGTGGCGTCCTCGCGGCCCAGCTCGCGCTTCATGCGCGCGACCAGACCCTCGGCCATGGCGGCGGCGCCCACCACGGCGCCGACCTTGATGCACTCCTCGGTGTTGCGGCCGATAGCGTGCTCGGGCGCCTCGAGCGGCACGCTGGCGAGCTTAGCGGCACGGGCGGCAAGCGCGTCCATGGAGATGCGGATGCCCGGCGCGATCGCTCCGCCAATGTAATAACCGTCCTCATCGATGACGTCGATATTGGTCGCGGTGCCAAAGTCCACCACGATCGCCGGCGCGCCGTAGAAAGTCTCGGCTGCGACGGCGTTGGCGACGCGGTCGGCACCTACGGCCTGGGGGCGCGCCGCGCGCAGCTTGGTCGCCGCGGCCGTCTGCGGCCCAATGACGATGGCGTCCGCGGCAATGCGGTCGGCCACGGCGTGCCACTCGCGCGAGAGCTGCGGCACCACGCCGGCAAAGGCGATCGCGTCGACCGCGTCGAGCGAAAGGCCGTACATCTTAAAGAAACCCATCAGGCGCACGTGGATCTCGTCGGCGGTATAGGAGCGGTCGGTGGGCATGCCTGTCTCTTATACACATCTCCGAGCCCACGAGACT
>UROM01000118.1 GCA_900549455.1 uncultured Collinsella sp.
CCATGACCTCAACGAAGTCATAGCTCACGCGGCCGTCGCGAATCGCGTCGAGCAGACGGGCGGCGTTGCCCAGCCCGTGCGCCACGGCGACGCGCGCCTTGGTACCATCGATATCGGCGATGGCTTCCTTCCAGCCGTCCAGGCCGCGCACATCGGTAAAGAAGTCGGCGTCGGGGTTCTTGCCCGTCACCAGGTAATAGGCCGAGCGCACGGCGGCCTCCATCACGCCGCCCGTGGCGCCAAAGATCACACCCGCGCCCGTGCCAAAGCCCAGCGGCGTATCGAGCGGCTCCTCAACCAGCGTATCCACGCTCACGTGGCTCGCGCGGATCATGCGCACCATCTCGCGCACCGTCAGCGCAACGTCCACATCGGGCGTGCCGTCCTCGCCCACCATGTTCGGCAGCGCGCACTCGGCCTTCTTGGCCGTGCACGGCATCACGGACACCACAAACAGACGCTCGGGCTCCACGCCCAGCACTTTGGCATAGTAGGTCTTGGCGATGGCGCCGAACATCTGCTGCGGCGACTTGGACGTAGACAGGCTGTCGACAAACTCCGGATAGCGGGCCTTCACAAAGCGCACCCAACCCGGGCAGCAGCTCGTAAACATGGGCAAGCCGCGGCTGTCACCCTCGCCCTTGGCGGCGGCGCCCAGGCGCTCGAGCAGCTCGGAGCCCTCCTCCATAATGGTGAGGTCGGCCGAGAAATCGGTATCGAACACGTACTCAAAGCCCACGCGACGCAGCGCACACGCCAGGCGCTCGACGGTGGCCGCCTCGCGCGGAATGCCGAGCTCCTCGCCCCAAGCGCTGCGCACGGCCGGCGCAATCTGCACCAGCACGATCTTGTCGGGATCGGCGAGAGCATCGAACACGGTCTCGGTATCGTCGCGCTCGCGCAGTGCGCCCGTCGGACAATGCGTAATGCACTGGCCGCACGCGACGCAATCGGTCTTGCCGATTGGCACGCGCCCGCGGGTACCCACGGCGGTATGCGTGGCGCGGTTGGTCAGGTCCCAGATCCCTAGGCCCTGTACGCTCTCGCACACCTTAATGCAGCGCATGCATTTGATGCACTTGTCGTTTTCGCGGATGATGGGAAAATCGAAATCCCAGCCCTCGCCCGTCAAATGCCTTTGATACGGCAGATAGAAAATGCCCAGGTCATTGGCGATGGTCTGCAGGTTGCAGTTGCCGCTGCGCACGCAGCTCGTGCACTGCGAATCGTGCTGGGACAGCAGCAGCTGCACGTTGGTGCGACGGGCTTCGCGCGCCTTGGGGCTGTTGGTTTGGACCACCATGCCGTCGAGCACGTAGTTGTTGCAGGCGGCAACCAGCTGGTCGCAGCCCTCAACCTCGACCACGCACACGCGGCAACCGCCGATCTCGTTTAGATCGCGCAGGTAGCACAGGGTAGGAATCTGAATGCCGACGGACTTGGCTGCGTCCAGGATCGTGGTGTGCTCGGGAACCACGACCTCGCAATTATCGATAGTAAGCTTGACCATATTGTGCGCTCCGTTTTCGGTGTTGTCGCTGACGGTGGTTTTGTTGGGCTCTACCATTCCAGGTTCCTCCCTCCGCGGAACGCGCCAAAGCCAAAGTGGTCGCAGCGCAGGCAGCGGCTCGCCTCCTGGCGCGCCTCCTGCTCGGTGAGACCCTGCTCGACCAGATTCCAATCGTGAATGCGCTCGCCGGCCTCGCGCTCGCCCAGCTCGCAGCGGCCGCACTCGTGCTTGCCCTTAAACTGGACGGTCGGCAGCTCCACGTCGAGCTTGATCTTGTGGTCGAAGCCCAGATAGCGGTCGATGTTTGCCGAAGCCACGCGGCCGGCATTGATGGCGCGGATGACGGTAGCGGGGCCGGTCTGGCAGTCGCCGCCGCTAAAGAGGCCATCGAAGTTGGGCACGGCGCCATCCGAATCGGTGACGACGCAGCCCCACTTGCAGGCAATGCCCATCTCCTCAAACGGCTTGGAATCGATGTCCTGGCCAATGGCGACGAACACGCGCTCGCAGGGGATGACGTGCTCGGGCGTGGCGGCGGCACGCGGAGCCGGACGACCGCGGCGGGGCTCGCCGATAATCTGCGGCTGCACGCGCAGGCCGTTCACGCGACCGTCCTCGCCCGTCTCGATGGCGAGCGGGGCTGTCAGCTCCAGCACTTCGCAGCCCTCGGCCTGGGCACCGGCGATCTCGGCATCCTGGGCCGTCATATCGCAGATGCGACGGCGGTAGACGATGCTTACCTTTTCGGCACCGCAGCGCACGGCAGAGCGTGCCACGTCCATGGCAACGTTGCCGCCGCCGATGACGCACACGCGCTGGCCGCTTAGGTCGGGCAGCTCGTCATCACCGATGGCACGCAGCATCTTGACGGCCGACTCAACGCCGGGCGCCTCTTCGCCCGGAAGGCCGAGCTTCTTGTCGCTGTGGGCACCGATGGCTAGGTAGACGGCATCGAACTCGTCGCGTAGACGGGCGAGCTCCTCGCCGTTCACGGAGTGGTCGAGTTCCACATCGATGCCGGCGCTCATGATCCAGTCGATCTCGGCCTGCAGGCGCTCGCGTGGCAGACGATAGCTGGGGATTCCGTAGCGCAGCATGCCACCCAGGTGGTGGCGCTGCTCAAAAATGGTCACCTTGTGGCCCATCACGGCCAGGTAGTAGGCGCAAGAAAGACCGGCCGGGCCGCCGCCGATCACGGCGACGCGCTTACCAGTGTTGTCCACTACATGTGGCTTGTGGTCGTTGAGGTCGCTATGCTCAACGGCAAACCGCTTGAGGGCAAGGATGTTCATGGGGTCGTCGACCATGCCACGGCGACAGTGCATCTCGCAGGGATGCTCGCACACCAGGCCGCAGACGAGCGGAAGCGGATTGTTCTTGCGGATGACCTTGACGGCATCGGCATAGCGGCCGGCCTCAACGAGCGAAATGTACCCGGGAATGTCGACGTGCGCCGGGCAGCCTGAGACGCACGGGACACGGGCCTCGCGGTCAAAGCCGCAGGAGTGCTCGCGGATGTGGTGCTCAAAGTCGTCGCGGAAGCCGCGAATGGCCGTGAGCGCCATGGCGCCGGCCTCGTAGCCGATGGCGCAGTCGCTCGAAAGGTAGATGGTGCGGGCCGTGCGCTCAATAAGGTTGAGCGTGGACTCATCGGCGCGCCCTTCGAGCACATCGGCGAGCAGGTCGCTCAGCGCGCTCAGGCCCACGCGGCAGGGCGTGCACTTGCCGCAGCTCTGGGTGGAGCACAGGTTGACGAGCGCTGCCGTAAACTCAACGGGACACGGAGCGAGCGAACTCACCGCCAGACGACGTCCGAGCGCATCGTGCAGGTCGTCCATGACGGCCTGAGCGTGGCTGCGTTCCATTACATGCAGTCGAGCCATAAGATCCCCTCTCACATGGCAGCCCGGAGGCGAGGCCGGGCGAAATTGCTACACGCAACACACTGACCTATAAAGTTGTTTGGCAGCAACACGGTTCGGCAGGCGGTATGAAACGTCGTCCTCAGCGGTGAAATAGAACATTACCGCAGATAAATGCCATATTTGATAAAACGCGTTACCCACAATGCGGCACTTGGGGACACTCCTCACTCTGGTGCATCGTGGACAGGTTTGTTTGCACCAATCGTGAGTTGCGGTGAAATAGGGACTGAAAAGCCGCTCAAAAGGCCAAAACAGTCCGTATTCCACCGCAACTTCAAGACGTTGGTGCAGATTAACCTGACCTCTTTGCACCAAAAAGGGCCCCGAGCATCGTCTGCTCGGGACCCAAACTCATCTCGCCTTACCGCGCGACGCGCGTGTTATTTGCGCTTGCCGCCGCCGTCACCGGGGCGACGGGAGCTGCCGCCGCGTTTGCCGCCACGGCTGTTGCCATAGCTGCCACGGTTATCGCGACCGCCGGCGCGGCCGCCACGAGAGCCGGCCTGGTTGCCACCACGACCGCCACGATAGCCGCCGCGACGCTCCTCGCGGGTATCGTCGTAGTTGCGCCAATCATCGCGACGATCGCGGCTGGCACGCGGATCACGACGATCGCGCGATTCACCAGAACGACCGGCGCCGCTGCGGCCACCGTTGCCGCGAGCACCCTCGCGACGCTCGCCGCCACGGCCGCCGCGCTCTTCAAAGCGCTTGCCGCCACGGGACTCACCGCTGCGGGCGCCACGCTCACCGCGACCCTCGCCGCCACGACGCTCGTCACGGCCACCGCGCTCGTCATTGCGACCGGAACGACGACGATCGCCCGAGCCACGCTTGCCGCCACGCGAGCCACGGCCCTCGTCCTCGCGCTCAACACGGCGACGACCACCGCGGTCCTCGTCCTCGCGACGACGGCGATGCGCCTCGCCCTGGAACTGCTTGGCACGGCGCTCGGCACGGTTGCCGCGCGGGGCCTGCTCAATAGCACCGGCACCGCCGCGCTCCTCGGCAGCCACCTCGCGGGCCACGCTCTCCACGGCCTCGTCCACGCGAGCCTGAACGCCCTCGCGCACGCGAGTCTTGCCGCCACGCTTGGGACGGCTCGGACGCTCGCCGTCGCCGCGACGCTCGTCGCAACCGCGGTTGGAACGACCGGCCACATCGCCGTAGTCATCGCCGTTGCGTTTGCCGTCGCGACGCGCCTGCTCAAGCTTCTTCTTGCTCTTGGACTTGCCGCGCTTGGTCTTCTTCTTCACCTTAAAGGCCGCAGGGTCGCGCTCGGGGTCAACCGCGGGCGGATTGGGACCCACATGCAGGTCGCCGGCCTCGTAGATGTCGGCGGTCTTGTCCATGAGCTTCTCGATCTCGTAGAACTCGTCCACGTCCTGCTCGGTAACAAATGTAATGGCCCAGCCCAGCTCGCCGGCACGGCCCGTACGGCCAATACGGTGGATGTAGTCGGTCGGCTCGGCCGGTACGTCAAAGTTCACGACGTAGCGCACGTCGCTAATGTCGATGCCGCGGGCAAGCACGTCGGTTGCCACCAACACGTCGACGGTACCATCGCGGAAGGCCGAAAGCGCGCGCTCGCGCTGAGCCTGGCTGCGGTTGCCATGAATCGCGGCGGCCTTGATGCCCTTGCGCTCCAGACGACGGCAGCAGCTGTCGGCACGGTGCTTGGTGCGCATAAAGACGATCGTGCGCTCCGGGCCCTCCTTTTTGAGAAACTCGGGCAGCAGGTTGTTCTTGGCCTCGATGGACACCGGGAACACAAACTGGTCGACCTGTCTCTTATACACATCTGACGCTGCCGACGATCGCATAAGTGTAGATC
>UROM01000119.1 GCA_900549455.1 uncultured Collinsella sp.
GGGCTCGGAGATGTGTATAAGAGACAGGCGCGAACCCATGCACGAAAGCGAGCACAGCAGGTCGAGGCCCGCCGCCATCGATTCGGCGCTGGCGTTATATGAGTCGTCGATGACGCGGGCGCCGCTCTTGGCGCGCTTGATCTCCTGACGATGCCCGGTAATCGTGAGACCCCTAAAGGCGGAATCGATCTGCTCGGGCGTCACGCCAAGGCGATGGGCAACCGCCGCGGCCTTGACGGCATTGGGAACGGACTGCACGCCGGGAATGGCAAGCAGGGTGTCAATGGTCTCGCCCGAGCCAAAATCGAGCGTAAAGACCGGGCGCCCCTCGTCGTCAATGCGAATGTCGCGCGCACGGACCTCATCGTCGTCCGAGACGCCCGCAAGCATCACGTCGATGCCCGCAGGCCCGGCGAAGGTGTCACGGATGAACGGAGTAAAGTCGTCCTCACCACCCAAAACCAGTAACGGGAGAAGGTCGCCGGCGGCGCACATGCCGCCAACAATCTCCGACTTGGCACGAGCGATATTCTCACGACTGCCCAGGATACCGATATGGGAGGTACCGATCTTGGTCACGACGGCAAGGTTAGGATTGGCAGACTGAGACAGGCGTTCAATTTCATGGAAATGGTTCATGCCCATCTCGAGCACCAGAACCTCGGTATCGGCAGGGGCCGCCAGTACCGTAAGCGGCATACCGATCAGGTTGTTATAGTTGCCCTTGGTGGCCCAAACGCGATAGCGCTTGGCGAGCACCGCGGCGAGCACGTCCTTGGTCGTCGTCTTGCCGATAGAACCGGTGATGCCAATCACCAGGCAGCCAAGCTCCAAACGATAAGCGTGAGCCAGACGAAGCAAAAACTCCTCGGGGTCATCGGCATGCAGGATGGCGCAACCCTTCTCATGGGCCAGCGAAAGCAGCTCGGCATCGGGCTCGCGTGTCATCACGACGGCGCCGGCACCCGACTCGATGGCACAGGAAGCAAAGTCGTTGCCGTCGACCTTTTCGCCCGGGAAGGCGACGAATATCGTGCCCTCCTCAACCTGGCGTGAGTCGATAACGCAGCCGCGGCATACCCGATCGGCTTCTCCCGTCACGGTTCGGGCCCCTGTTGCGGCCGCGAGGTTGTTGACGGCGATCTCTATCATTGCAGCTCCCCTGTAAACCTAATAATGCTATCGGCGTATTGTATCCCAGCGCAACCTATGCGTGGTGCAGGGCGTGTGAACACCCCGGATTAACCGACTGGCCATTCCGTAGTTTGTAACCCCCTACTTGGTGCGCGGGATACCCAGCACGTCAAGCGCGTTGGCCATAATGGACTGGAACGGCACCGCGGCGGCATGCGAGCTAGCTGGGGTTCCGTCGAGGGTGATGTAGCACAGAACCTTGGGCGACTGCGCCGGGGCAAATCCCATAAAGGACGACATGTAATTATCTTTGAGGTAGCCGCCGTTCTCATCGGCGCGCTCGGCCGTACCGGTCTTGCCCGCCACGTCGTAACCGTCCACCGCACCGCCATCGCCCGTTCCCTCGGCAACGACTGTCTGCATACACGATGTCACCTGCGAGGCGGCCTCCTCGGAAATCGCGCGATCGCCCTCGCCCCAATCCTTTTCATCGCCCTTGCTGGACTTATAGAAGTGCGGCGTCATCATCACGCCGCCGTTGGCAATACCGCCCACGGCACGCGCGACCTCAATCGGCGACACGGACAGCGCCTGGCCAAAGCTCATCGCACCCAAGGTGGCACCATCATACTGATCACGTTTCTTGACAATACCCAAACTCTCGCCCGGAAAATCGACACCCGAGCTGTGTCCAATGCCCCATTTGTCCACGTAGGACGCAAAATCATCGGCACCAATCTTGCGCCCCACCAAAACAAAACCGACATTGGACGAACGACGCATCATCTCGCGTACGTCCATTGTCATGGCGTAATCACGTTTGTCGGCATCGGAAACGGTATCGCCGCCCACCTTGATGCTCGCCGGAACCTCAAACGATGTGCTCGTGCGTACAACGCCCAAATCAAATCCGGCGCCCGCCACCAACGTCTTAAAGACCGAACCGGGCTCGTAGGCATCCGTCACCAGACGAAGGTTCATATCCTCGGTCTTGGCGTTTTCCAAATCGGTCTGGTCATAGGTCGGATACGAGCAAGCGGCCAGGATCTCTCCAGTCGTCGGGTCAGTCACCAGGGCCGAACCGTTTTTTGCCTTCGTCTTCTCAACCGCTTCGGCCAAGGCATCTTCCGCCGCGCGCTGAATGTTGACGTCGATCGTCGTCACAATGTCCACGCCATCGACCGCGGCAACCTTTTTATAGGCACCGCCCGCGATATAGCCGCCATCTCTTGCGCGCTCGCGCACAAGAGAGCCGTTCGTTCCAGTCAGAAGCTCATTGTATTGTTTTTCGAGTCCCGTCAGGCCAACGTTGTCCACATTCACGATGCCCAGCACCTGAGAAGCCAGGTTTCCATACGGGTAAACCCGCTTCATGGCCTGCTCAAAGAGCACGCCGGGTAGATTCTTCTTTTCCAGGGCGGCTGCGTCATCCTCGTCGACCTGGCGCTTGATATACACCCAGGAACCATCAGACAGCACCAGCTTGCGGCAGGTCTTTTTATCGATACCGGTGGCCTTGACCAGCGCCGAGACTGTCTTGTCGACGTCCTCGACAAGCTGAGGGTTCACAGCGACATTGCGGCATTCGACCGACGACGTCAGCACGTTGCCGTTGCGGTCGTAGATAGTGCCGCGTTTGGCATAGAGCGTCTGTGAGAGCAGGCGACGCGCGTCCGCACGCTCGCGCAGCTTGTCAGCATTCACGATCTGGTATTCGGCAAGACGGAAGACGCCCGCGGCAAGGCCAACCCCAATACAGCCCATAACGACATCGCGGCGAGGCAGCGGCGTTCCCGTAACCCATTCAGACGACGCCCCCTTGCGCGCGCCCGTATTGCGCACCCGAGGTCCGCCCGAGCCACGAAGACGCGACGCAGGGTCGTTGCCATGGGACGGCCCCGCGTTGTAAGATGGCCGACCCGTTCCTTGATAACCAGAACGTCCCCGCGAGGAGGGACGTCCAGACCCGTGGCTCCCGTCGGAACCGCGGCGATAGTCATTTGTCATACTCAGCTACCGTCTTATTTACTGAGCGGCCGCAGTCGAGCGAGCGCCCGCGGCTGCATCCTGCGAAAAGTCAAGCGTAACGCTCTCGCTGGGCTCCACCATGCCATAGGCACCCGCAAGATCGCGAATGCGCGTGTCGGCACCATAGACCGAATGCATGACCTCAAGGTCAGAACTCTCGTCGGTCGCCTTCTCGAGCGTGTTGGTAAGCTCTGCGTTGCCGTTGAGCACCTGGGCCGTAACACCGGCAAGTGCCACGCGTGCGACACCGATCGTCATGAAGATAGCCGCAATGATGCAAACCGTTTTAAGAACGCTCATGAAAACCGGGCTTACCGCCTGGTTTGCCTGACGGCCCGCGCCCGTGTAGACATCAAAACGCGGTGTGCGCCGCTCACGAGGGGCAGCGGGCGCCTGCGGTGCCTCGCGGTAGGCGGGCATGGCGTTCATATCATAGGCGAGTGCTGCGTTTGAGGTGTTATAGCCCATGATATGCCGCCTCCCATCCCGAGTACGTTGGTAGTGTGTTTAAGCTTCGTTTATGGTGCGAGCGGGAGGTCCAATTTCGCGCGGTCGCGCCTACAGGCGCTGCGCCACGCGGATTTTGGCTGATCTCGCCCGAGGGTTGCGCGCAACCTCATCGGGTTGGGCAACCAAGGGTTTGCGGGTGATGACCTTGAGTATCGGCACGTTGCCGCACACGCACACCGGAATCTCCGGCGGGCACGTGCACCCCTGGCTCATCTCCTTAAAGTGGTTCTTTACGATACGGTCCTCGAGCGAGTGATACGAGATGACGCAAATACGCCCGCCCGGGTTGAGCCACCTGGTGGCGGCGTCAAGCCCTCTCTCGAGCACATCGAGCTCGTGGTTGACCTCGATGCGAATGGCCTGGAAACTTTTCTTGGCAGGGTGCCCACCATGCCGACGAGCGGCAGCAGGTATTCCCGCCTTGATGATCTCGACAAACTGACCGGTGGTTTCGATCGGTTCTTGCTCGCGACGGCGCACGATTTCGCGTGCAATCTGCGAGGCAAACTTCTCTTCGCCATAGACGCGTAGAATCCGGGCGAGGTCGTGTTCGTTATAGGTATTGATGACCTCAGCTGCGTTTAAGGTGTTATTACCCGGATCCATCCGCATGTCCAATGGGGCATCCTCGTTATACGAAAAGCCCCTGCCAGGGATATCGAGTTGCGGTGACGAAACGCCCAAGTCAAACAGAAAGCCATCGACCCCAGGCACCTCGGCCGAGCAAAGCAGCTCGTCCAAGTTGCCGAAGTTGCCCTTCAGCAGCTGGTGCGGGACGCCGGGAACCTCGCGGTCCAGACGGGCGCCAGCGGCCTCGAGGGCCATGTCATCCTGATCGACGCCGAGCAAAAGGCCCGTCTCCCCCACCTGCGCGGCCATCTTTACCGAATGGCCGGCACCGCCAAGGGTGCAATCGCAGACAACGGAGCCGCTCTTTAGCTGCAGCGACTCAAGCACTTCGCCGAGCATGACAGGTTCATGCCGATATTCTTGTGTCAAGATCCCACGCTCCATCCGTTACTCGTGCCTTGCCCTTACGAGAAGAAGAGGTCAAGCAGGGCCTCGTCGTCATCGTCCTCATCGGCCGCGGCGCGGTCCCAAACCTCAAGGTGGTCGTAGTTGCCCACAACCGTCACCTCGCGGTCGAGGTTCGCCTGCTTGCGGAGAGACTCAGAAAGACCGATACGACCGGCGCTGTCCACATCCATCGACGTGGTACGCTTGTTGATCGCCCTCATGAGCTTCTGGTCGTTGATGTCACGCGGGTTAAAACCCTCGTGGCCCTCGCGACCCGCGAAGAGTCCTTCGACCCACTTATCGAAGGCCTCGGCAGAGAACACGTACAGAGCATCGACATCCAGGGCTTTGAACACGCGAACGTGCTCTCCAAGTTCCTCGCGAAGGGGTGCAGGCAGGGACAGACGACCTTTTGCATCGAGATTGCGCTCGTATGCACCAGTCATTCCCATGTGCGCCCTCCCCTCGGTTACTCAGATGGCACGTACGCGGGGAACCACCCCGCCTGTCGACGTCATTAATAATATCTGTCTCTTATACACATCTCC
Organism: uncultured Collinsella sp.; assembly: GCA_900549455.1. Lineage (GTDB taxonomy): Bacteria > Actinomycetota > Coriobacteriia > Coriobacteriales > Coriobacteriaceae > Collinsella. Next base: position 5,238 of record UROM01000119.1, read on the forward strand.
GAGCCCACGAGACT
>UROM01000120.1 GCA_900549455.1 uncultured Collinsella sp.
CTACACTTATGCGATCGTCGGCAGCGTCAGATGTGTATAAGAGACAGGATATCCAGCGGGGAGAACTTGCTCAAGATCGAATTTTTTAAGCAGCCTAACGTAGACTCCGACCGATGCTTCTTCTGCCATTTCCGCCATGACCGACTGCGACGGGTCGTCGACAAAGGAAATGCGCGTTTTGCCATCATCGGAGACTGCCTGGCAGTAGCCGCATCGAAGTGCAACGTAGCCTTCGTTGTCGCTGCCATGGTCAAAGTACATCTGCTCTTTGCATCCGAGTGTGCCGGGGACGAATGCGGTCGGGTTTGCTATGTCGGGGATCGTAATGGCAGCGCCGGTCGCGCGATTAAGCTCATCGAAATACTCGACGTATAGCGGAATGTTGTAGTGCTGGACGAGCGCCTCGAGAACGACGGCGTTGGGCACGGAGTGCGCCACGCGATAGCGCACGGAGTTATAGCCCCATTCGACATCGGTTGCATCATCGGGGATTCCGTGACCCACCATGGTCCTCAGGACCTCATCGGGTGAGTCAAACGTGCTATCGGGCGTGCCGCAAATCGCCTGGAGCGAGAACCCGCCAAAGCACTTGTCGAGATCATCGCGGATATACTCGCAGCAGTCATGATTGGGAAAGACGATGCGAAACGTCATCGCGCCCATGGCCTGGGACATGTAGACGTTGCCCGACGCTTGGGCATCGGACTTTGCCTGGGGCTTGTCATCCTCATCTTCGTCGTCATCGTCCGATGGGTCTGCAAACGAGCTGTAGTTTGCATTGATCAGGTCGAGATACATGGAGACGGTCCCGCGGGTTGCCAGCTTTTGCATGATGGGATTGAACGTGTCCGCAAACGAGACCTCGCGGTCCTGGGGCACGCCATTTTGGGTCACGGAAAGCGTGACGGTCGCCACGCCGCAACGAACTGCCGTGGCATCTCGGTACTGGCTGTTGTCGGGGAAGAACGTCCACTGGCTTTTAGTGAGGCTTGCCGCAAACGAGACGTCGTCGTCATCGGGATCGGCTAGCCATGCTCCGGCCTTGTAGCCGTCGGTCACTACGTACTCGTAATAAACGGGCGCCCCGAGCAGGCCGGCGAGCGCCTTTGCAGCTCGCAGCAGCGGGATGCCGTCGTATTCGTATTGAAGCGAGTTGTAGCCCCACATCTCGTTGAATGTCTGTCCGCCTAGGGCGCCACAGATATGGATGCACATGGCGGCGTTTTGCGGCTGGCTCAAATCACCAAGGTCGGAGATTGCGGGTATCAGCGTGGCGAGCGAAAAGCCGCCAAATTCCTGTTCCAGGGTTTCCTTTACCTGCATACAAGCGTTGTGTCCGGGAAAGACGATGCGGTTGATGACCCTTTGGGGCTGGATTTGACCGCCTGTCTCTTCGATTAGATGGCGAAAGAGTACGTCAACGTCCGATACGTCCATGGTGGCGGTTGCGACCTCCTGCGTCTTGGTCGACTTCTTTTTGCGTTTGCTTGCCGCGGAAGACGATTTTTTGCGCGAGGGCGCCGGCTGTGGCTCCTCTTGGGCGCCAAACTGGTCCTTGAGAAAGTCGAAGTACAGGGACACGTTTCCGCGCTGCGCATACGAACGCATGATGGAGTCGGTGGTGTCCTCAAAGTACTTTTGGCTTCCGTCGGGCATGGACATGGTTCCCATGCCGCAGCGGAACAGGGTGTCGGTGGCACCGTCGAACCCCTCCGGGAAATACACCCAGCAGCTCTTGTCGACCACGTTTGCAAACGAGACGCTATCGCCCTGCGCATCGGCGATCACGGCGCCGGCGGCGATCTCATCGGCATCGGTGTACTCGTAGTAGACGGGAACGCCGATCATCTTGGAGATAGTCTTGGCAACCTCCAGCGAGGGGATACCGTTGTATTCGTACTGGAGCGAGTTGTAGCCCCAGACGACGTTGGTGACCTCTTCGCCGTCGGACCCGCAGGTTTCCAGGGCGGCATTGATGGCGTCGGTCGGATCCATGTGCTGGAAGTCCTCGTAATCGGGGATCACGGCAGCAAAGCAGAACTCGCCATAGTCTCGCTCCAGGGCAGCTTTGGCCTGCATGCAGATATCGTGGTTGGGAAACACGATGCGATTGACAATCTGGTTGATCGAGATCCCTCGGTCGGTATCTTGAAGCAGATGCTCAAAAATCTCGTCCATCGTTCCTTCTTTCGTATGCGGTGGAAGCCCACGATTCCGGGTTTTAGGGCTCGTGGCTTTGTTAACTCGAACGCTACCGCCTCGATGGGCGAGAACGTTGCGCAACATCCGCGAGTGCGCAAATTGCAATGCGGAACGGTCTGTGCTGGGGCGTTTTGAGAGCGGATCCGTCTCGTTCCCGGCAATGTTGCGCAACGTCTGCTCGGTATGGTTTTCTACACTTGAGTTGTCCAAAAGGGATTCGGTTCTTGAATGAGGGATAAACGATGAGCAGGAACTCCTATTACGATGACGATATGTCTGAAGAGGACTACGAGCGGGTCATGGAGCATATGTACGAGCTTGAGTGCGAGCTCGAGGAGCCCCATGACGCTCGTGCTGACCAGTTGATTCGCGAGGAGCTCGAGCAGCTTTCGAGTGCCATGTTGTTTGAGCCGGTGGTCAAAAACGGTGAGTACCTTGGTGAGCGCGACCATGTGCCCGGGTATTGGACGGATCGTTGCGATTTGGAGTCCGAGTCTTCAGGCGCTTCGAGCGAAGCCGACGAGGTGGAAAAGGATGAGCCGTTTGATTTAATTGGCTATCAGGGCTCTTCCTCGGGCGGCTCGGTGCTCGACATGTTTACTCCCATTTTAAGGAGTCGCGTGTTCTGGATCTTCATCGCGTTTTTGGTGTTTATCGGCCTGCTCGACATGTTCTACGACAGCTTTATTGTTCCTTCGGGCTTCGCTATTAGCCGTATCAATTTTCAGGGCTTGGTGCTGCTGGCGATTGTCGTTGCATGTGTTGCCCTGAGGCGTCGTCGCCGTTAACGGCGGTATTGACGCAGCTTCCGATGTTGCGCAACAGAGTGTTGGGACAGCGCCGTATGCTCGGGTTGTCCTGAAAGCGAGAGAAAGGACAGGACAATGGCTGAAGTTGAAGTAAGGGCTTTGGGTCCCGACGACGTCGACGATATGGTCGATCTGGACGAGCAGTCGGGCTACGAGGTCTATGACGCGTGGGCGGACTATGTTGAGGACGAGGACGAGGAGAACTGTTACCTCTGGGGCGTCTTTGCCGATGATGGGCTGGTCGGTTTTTGCGTAACGGGCGGTGCAGATGACCCCGACCTGCCGGATGCCGTTACGGAGCACCCGCTCAACGAGTACACGTCGACGTTTTTGAGCCATGTGTATGTTGACCCCGACTACCGCGGTAACGGCTATGGCGCACGCCTGGTACACGACGCCCTGTTGGGATACTGGGAGAGCGAGGGCGAGCAGCAGCCTGCATTCCTGGATCTGAGCGAATATCTCTTTGACGATGCTGATGCGGATCCGATTAAGCTCGCGCAGCTGCTCATCGACTTCTTTGGCAAGAACGGGTTTGAGCCCATCCCCGACGATGAACACGACATCACCTACACCTGCATGGTCTTGGATCCCAAGAACTTTAAGGACCCAGACGCAGAGTAGAGGCTGCGATCTGTTGGTTTAGCTTCCCTAGTTGATGTTTGACGGGACCGGACGTTCCAGTTGAGATGGCTGGACGTCCGGTCCTTTTTGTGGCCTGTCGGGTTTGGCACCCGGCACGTTTGTCTCGATCTGTAACATCTGGCGGGGGATACGGGGTCTAGTTGTTACAGATTGAGATTGTTCCTCGGCAGACAACTCAACTGTCTCAATCTGTAACATCTGGGGCCGGTTTTGCCCCGTAACTGTTACAGATCGAGATGTTGTCTTCAGACGGATTGGTTTGTCTTGATCTGTAACAGTTGCGGGTCGATTTACTCGGTAACTGTTACAGATCGAGACGTTTGTGAACCGTGTCGACCGTTTGTCTCGATCTGTAACACGTAGAGGAAGATTTGCCCCGTAACTGTTACAGATTGAGACAATCGGCCCGGGCCCGCCTCATCCGCCTCGTCATCTGTGGTTTACGTGGGGGCATACGGAGTACGGGTATACTAACCGGCGGCGAATCTGCTCCATCGCTTAGAGCTGCTGCGTCTGGACGGCGCGTGATAGGGCTGCCAAAGCGATCGCCAGCGTGCTGAGCAACGTCCTCTCTGTGCGCACCTGTTTTTGTATGTATTAGCGCACTACCAAGCACGCCCGCGCGGCCGCGTGCCGTGCCCATTGTGCGTGCAGATAAGGAACAACAACATATGCGTAATTCTGTATCCGACGTCACGGACGCCGAGATTCTGGACGAGACCCGCGAGGCCATGACCCAGGCTGCATTCGATGCCGCCGATGAGGCAAATGCTGCCCAGGCCGTCGAGTCCGCTACCGAGAGCCTGCCTGCCTTTGACGAGCTGGGGCTTTCGGACGAGATGCTTCGTGCTATCGAGAACCTGGGCTACACGGCACCCACGCCTGTCCAGGCTGGCTCGATTCCCGTGGTGCTCGAGGGCCGCGACCTGCTTGCCGCCGCTCAGACCGGTACCGGCAAGACGGCCGCCTTTTTGCTGCCGACCATGAACAACCTGGAGCACATCGCTCCGCCCAAGCCCGTGCGTGAGCGCGGCGGCCGCAACCGTCGCCGCGGCGCCAAGAAGCCCGAGGGCAACGGCCGTGGCCCTGTGATGCTCGTCATCACCCCCACGCGCGAGCTTGCCCAGCAAATCGACGAGGTCGCGAGCAAGATTGCCGACGTCACCGGCCATGTTGCCGTGACCGTCGTGGGCGGCGTGAGCTACAAGCCGCAGACCGCGGCACTCAAGTACGGCTGCGACATCCTGGTCGCCACGCCGGGCCGTCTGGTCGATCTGATCGAGCAGGGCGCTTGCCACCTGGACGAGGTCAAGGTGCTGGTGCTCGACGAGGCCGACCGCATGCTCGACATGGGCTTTATCCACGATGTGACGCGCATTCTGGACAAGCTGTCCTCCCGCCGCAATCTCGGTATGTTCTCTGCGACGATCTCGCGCGAGGTCATGGACATCAGCTGGATGTACCAGCGCGACCCCGAGGAGATCACCGTGCAGGCCAAGGAGGAGAATAAGCCCGATATCGCGCAGTACCTGTCTCTTATACACATCTCCGAGCCCACGAGACTCCTGAGCATCTCG
>UROM01000121.1 GCA_900549455.1 uncultured Collinsella sp.
CTACACTTATGCGATCGTCGGCAGCGTCAGATGTGTATAAGAGACAGGGGTTTCGACAACGCGAAGTACATCGAGCTGCAGGCTGCTCACATTAAGGAGCGCATCTCGCAGTTTGGTGGCAAGCTCTATTTGGAGTTTGGCGGCAAGCTGTTTGACGACTATCATGCGAGCCGCGTGCTGCCGGGTTTTGAACCGGACAGCAAGTTCCGCATGCTCAAGAGCATTGCCGACGATGTTGAGGTCATCATCGCAATCAATGCAAACCATATCGAGAAGAACAAGGCCCGTGGCGACCTGGGCATTACCTATGACGAGGACGTCTTGCGCCTGGTCGATCTGTTCCGAGGAAATGGATTTGCCGTTGCCGCCGTGGTCATCACGCAGTATGCCGGTCAGCCCGCTGCCGATGTCTTCCGCAATCGTCTAAACGCACTCGGCATTCCCGCCAAGCTGCACTATCCCATCGAGGGCTATCCGCACGATGTCGATCTGATCGTTTCTGACGAAGGCTACGGCAAGAACGAGTTCGTCGAGACCACGCGTCCGCTCGTTGTCGTGACGGCGCCCGGCCCTGGCTCGGGCAAACTCGCCACCTGCCTCTCGCAGCTGTATCACGAGCATAAGCACGGTACCGCCGCCGGCTATGCCAAGTTCGAGACCTTCCCGGTCTGGAATCTTCCTCTGACGCATCCAGTCAATATTGCCTATGAGGCCGCCACGGCAGACCTCGACGATGCCAACATCATCGATTCCTTCCACCTTGAGGCCTACAACAAGACCACGGTCAACTACAACCGCGACGTCGAGGCCTTCCCGGTGGTCCGTGCCCTGATGGAAAAGATCCTTGGCAAGAGCCCCTACCAGAGCCCCACGGACATGGGCGTCAATATGGTCGGCTTTGCCATCACCGATGACGATGCCTGCCGCGACGCTTCCAAGATGGAGATCGTCCGCCGCTACTTTACCGCGGTCGAAAATGTGCGACGTACCGGCGTGGGCGATGAACAAGTCGACCGTCTCAAGATTATTATGAAGAAGGCCGGCATCGATAAGAACTACTCGCCGGCGCGCTCGGCGGCCCTCACCAGGGAGCAGCTGACGGGTGGTCCCGTGGGTGCCATGGTCATGCCCGATGGCTCCGTGGTGACCGGTAAGACCTCCACGCGCCTGGGCGCCGCAAGTTCGCTCATCATGAATGCGCTTAAACATGTTTCGGGTGTCGACCTTGAGCTCGAGGTCATCAGCGATGAGGCGATCGAGCCCATCAGCAAGCTCAAGACGCACTTCCTGGGCAGCAAAAACCCGCGCCTCCATACCGATGAGACGCTTATGGCGCTGTCGATCACCTCGGCCACGAGTGAGACGGCCGCTCGTGTCCTTTCGGGCTTGGAACAGCTGCGTGGCTGCGATGCCTTCTTTAGCGTGATTATCTCGCCGACGGACGAGACGGTGCTGCGCAAACTGGGCATCAACGTGTGCTGCGAGCCCAAGTTTGAGCGCCGCGGTTTCTTCCATCGCTAAGTTTGAAGCGCAGCGGTAATTGCATTGCATTTTGGCCGTATCGGGTTAGCGCCCGGTACGGCTTTTTGATCAATTAAGCGTTTATTTCGGCGAAAAATAGCCGTTTACCTGCCTGGAAACGATTTGAGCGGTATAAAATAACCGTAACTGTTTCATCCTTAGCGGGATGCCGCATGATGGATATTACCTGCCATCGTGAGGTGTGTCGGTCGTGCACGGCGCGCTGGATGCTCGTGCTCGGTTAGAGGAGGCTGCCATGGCGGGCAAGGGTCGTGCGAGTGTCAACGATATGAAGCGTGTCGAAGTGCTGGTGTTGATGGAGATCGCCCAGCAATCCGAAAGTGGCGGGACATATGGTTTCTCGCGCAAAACGCTTGCGGAGCACGTTGGGGTGTCTCCGTATCGAGCCCGTGCCGCAATTGAACGCTTGGATTCTGACGGCTTGATCGAGGTCGTTTCGCGATATAGCGAGGACGGCGGCCAGCTTGCAAATGGTATTTGCCTTACCGAGCGCGGCGGGTGGTATCTGAGAGGCATCCGAGCGGGTATGCTCGTTCAGGATATGCTCGAGGACGAGCTTGCCGATCGGTAGCGATCTGCCGCCTAAGTTGCTGTGACGCCGCTCAGGTTCCGGGCGGCGTTTTGTTTCGAGATTGAGAAATGCAAGCACTTTGGTGAAAAATGGCGAGCTGCTTCTTTCTCAAGTATTACAATGAAGACCCGTAAGATGTGTATGGACAACTTCTACGGGAAGCGCAGGTAACTCAATATGACCAAGCATGTGTTCGTAACCGGTGGCGTGGTTTCGTCCCTAGGCAAGGGTATTACCGCGGCCTCATTGGGCCGTCTGCTCAAGTCACGCGGCTACAAGGTAACGATGCAGAAGGCCGATCCGTATCTGAACGTCGACCCCGGTACCATGAGCCCGTTCCAGCACGGTGAGGTCTTTGTGACCGAGGACGGCTACGAGTCCGATCTGGACCTGGGCCACTACGAGCGCTTTATTGACGAGAACCTGACCCGCGATTCTAACTTTACGACGGGCGCTATTTACAAGAGCCTGATTGCCCGCGAGCGCCGCGGTGACTTTTTGGGCGGCACCGTCCAGGTGATTCCGCACGTTACCAATGCCATCAAGGACAAATTCCGCCGCATCGAGGAGCAGACCGGCTCCGACGTTGTCATTACCGAGCTGGGCGGCACGATCGGCGACATCGAGTCGCAGCCGTTTGTGGAGGCTATCCGCCAGTACCGCAAGGAGGCCGGTCCCGAGAACGTCTGCTACATCCACGTGTCGCTCGTTCCCTATATCGCCGCTGCACACGAGGTTAAGACCAAGCCCACGCAGCACTCCGTCAAGGAGCTGCGCAGCTTTGGTATCCAGCCCGACATTATTGTGCTGCGCTCCGATCACCATATTGACGACGCCATTCGCGGCAAGATCGCAAGCTTCTGTGACGTCGACACCGACTGTGTCTTTACCAACGAGGACTGCGCGAGCATTTACGACGTGCCGCAGCTGCTCGCCGAGCAGGACTTTGACCTGCGCATTTGCGAGCGACTTGGCCTCGATCCGCGTGAGCGCGATATGAGCGAATGGAATGAGTTCCTGCGCAAGCAAAACCATGCCAACCATCACGCCGATAAGGTTAAGGTTGCCGTCGTGGGAAAGTACACCCAGCTTCCCGATGCATATCTGTCGGTTATCGAGGCCCTGCATCACGCGGGCGTTTTCTACGATCGTCACGTAGATGTGCAGCTGGTCGATGGTGAGAGCCTCGATGCCGAAAACGTCAATGAGGTTCTGGGCGACGCATCGGGCATCCTGGTTCCCGGCGGCTTTGGCAAGCGCGCCCTGGAGGGCAAGATCCTCGCGGCAGAGTTTGCTCGCGAGCACAAGATTCCGTATCTGGGCATTTGCCTGGGTATGCAGGTTGCCGTGTGCGAGTTTGCCCGCAACGTCGTCGGTCTTGCCGGCGCCAGCTCCTCCGAGTTTGACCCGGACGGTCCGTTTAGCGTAATCGACCTGATGAGCTCGCAGGAGGACGTGACCGAGAAGGGCGGCACCATGCGCTTGGGTGCCTATCCGTGCAAGCTCGCTGCCGGTACTCTCGCGCGTGAGGCGTATGGCGAGGAACTTGTCTACGAGCGTCACCGTCACCGTTTTGAGTTCAACAATGCCTTCCGCGATCAGCTTGAGGACGCCGGTCTTGTCATCTCGGGCCTTTCACCCGACGAGCGTCTGGTCGAGATGGTCGAGCTGCCGCGCGACGTGCACCCGTGGTACGTGGCCACTCAGGCTCACCCCGAGTTCAAGAGCCGCCCCACCAATCCTCAGCCGCTGTTCCGTGAGTTCGTGCGCGCCTCGATTGGTCGGCATGAGGGTGTCGATCGCCTACAGGTGACGCCCATGAATCTTGCGACGGACTAAGGTTGCCATCGAACAGGGAACATATCGAAGAGGCTCCTTCGTCGCTCGCTGTGGCGGCGGGGGAGTTTCTTGATTACCTTGCAGTCGAGCGGGGCTTGGCGCGCAACACGATTGCCGCCTATCGCCGAGACCTGACGACTTACTGTGCCTATCTGGAGCGGACGGGCATTGCATCCTTTGAGGATGTGAACCGGCGGGTCATCGAGGACTTTGTCGCCGATCGGCGCGACGGGGGCTATTCCGACGCTTCGGTGGAGCGCGCACTCGCGGCCGTCAAAGGCCTGCATGCCTTTTTGGTGCGCGATGGGGCTGTGGCCCAAAATCCCACGGCGGCATTGCGTTTGCCAAAAAAGGCCGAGCGCCTGCCGGAGTGCCTTTCGGTGGAGGATGTTTCGGCATTGCTCGACCAGGATTTTCCGGATAGCGAGATGGGCCTGCGCGATCACGCCATCTTGGAAGTGCTGTATGGGTGCGGCCTTCGCGTGAGCGAGCTGGTGGGGCTCGATGTGAGTGATATCCATGTCGATGACGGCTTTGTGCTGGTTCGCGGCAAGGGCTCCAAGGAGCGTCTGGCCCCGTTGGTGGGAAGTGCGGCGCGTGCCCTGACGCACTATATATGTGATGGGCGTCAGCCTCTGGCGGCTCACGCCCGCGGGGCGGGGACGCCGGCGGTCTTTTTAAACAAGAACGGCGGGCGCCTGTCGCGTCAGGGTGTTCACGTCATATGCGAGCGCTATGGGCGCCAGGTGGGGTTGGTGGGCCTCCATCCGCACACGTTGCGCCACTCCTTTGCCACTCACATGCTTGCGGGCGGTGCGGACCTTCGCGTGTTGCAGGAGATCTTGGGGCACGCCGATATATCGACCACGCAGGTCTACACGCATGTCGATCGTACGCAGCTGGCCGAGGTTTACCTGGCGGCCCACCCGCTGGCGCATCGCTAATACGCTGCCGACCTGCAATTACATGCTATCCGAGGACGGACTCTCGATTGCTGGAACGTGCTGTTGCGCACGTTTTGGCAGTCGGGGGTCCGTCCCATTTTGCGCCATCGGCCAATGGCACGGTGGGGTGCACATGGCGCGCGTGGGGGAGTTTGGGGGCGATGTGAACGGCGTGTAAAGAGGTCTAAAATTCGCCTCAAGGTCAACTTGAAGGTTGAGGTTGAAAGGCGGGGTGCTACAGGTGGCATCCCGCCTTTGTGTTAAACACAACCTGTCTCTTATACACATCTGACGCTGCCGACGATCGCATAAGTGTAG
>UROM01000122.1 GCA_900549455.1 uncultured Collinsella sp.
GAGTCTCGTGGGCTCGGAGATGTGTATAAGAGACAGGAGTAGGCACGCTCAACGGCGGCGAGTGCCGCCTCCTTGTCGAAGGGCTGGCCGCTATCGGCGATACCGGCACACCACTCGCCCGTGCCGTCCGCCATGCCCTCGATAGCAGCGATGTACTCCTCGCGCACATGATCGATCTTGGGCTGGGTGCGGCCGATGCTGCCCTCGCTGCGCAGCCAAATCGTTACATCAAAGCCGCAGTAGGCAGCCTGAAAGGCAATCTGGCTTCCCAACACGCCGCCGCCGGCAACACAAACGGTCTTGTAGCTCATGGGACGGTCCTCTCTTACGTAATTCCATAGATATGTATTTATTCAACCGTAAGGAGGACGCGCGCTGGGGGTGGGTTCTATAAACGGACGGTAATTTGCGGCGAACGGCAACACCTGTTCATTAACTCTCGATTTTGAGGGCATTTTTTGGCGCTGCTGAACCGCTGTTTTCGGAAGTGCGGGGAAAAATCGGGTTTCGCCGACCAGACCGGCTTTTTTTAAAACAAAACCGCAGGTCGCGAGAGTCTAAAAAGGCGGTGCGCTCGGGAGGTTCGCGTTTTTCCCCGCACTTCCGAAATTCGAGTGCATAGAAGGCTGCGACAAAACGATTTACGCAACATATGTCCAGCAAAAACGGGTGGTAGCCGGCACGGCTACCACCCGCTTGTCTCACATCTAGCCCATAGCAGGCCAGTTACTTCTTAATGCCGCGCCCCAGACGCTTGGCGACCGATGCCACGGCCTCCTCGCTGGCAGGTCCGCAGCTCACGCAGCCGTCATGGGCACGCATCTGGCCGGTGACCTCGTCCATCGCGAGCGGCGCAACCTTCTCGAGCTTAAAGCCCTTGCCGGCGCGCATGTTCTCCTTGGCCACACTAATCATGAGCTTAATGCGGTTGAGCTGGTTGACCTCGGACGCGCCGGGGTCGTAGTCCACCGCGACGATATTGCTCTCGGGGTGCTGACGGCGCAGCTCCTTGATCACGGCCTTGCCCACCACGTGGTTAGGCAGGCACGCAAAGGGCTGCGTGCAGATGATGTTGGGCGCACCGTGATCGATCAGGTCGAGCATCTCGGCCGTGAGCAACCAACCCTCGCCCATGTTGTTGCACACCGAAAGCACCGTGCGGGCCTTGTCCGCCATGGTGCCGATGCGCTCGGGCGCCTCAAAGCGCTTGGACTTTTCGAGCATCTCCTCCACCGGCGTACGCATCCAGTCCACGAGCTTAATAAGCGCTTGCATGCCCGCGCGCGTAGTGGCAGAGCTTCCCAGCTCGTCCTTCTGCAGCTCGGCATTGCTCATGGAGTACAGGAAAAAGTCGAGCAGGCCCGGCACCACGGCCTCGCAGCCCTCGCGCTCGATCACATCGACCACATGGTTGTTAGCCGTGGGGTGGAACTTGACCAAGATCTCGCCGACCACGCCCACGCGCGGCTTGGTGCCCTCGCCCACAAGCGGCATGGTGTCGAACGCGTGGATGGCCTCGCGGCACAGCTTGGTGTAGTTGTGACGGTTGAACTTAGGCGCCAGCTTGCGGGCGCGCGCCATGTACTCCTCGTAGAGTGCGTTGGCAGCACCGGGCGTGGCCTCGTACGGACGGCAGCGATAGAGCATCTGCATCATCACGTCGCCAAAGAGCACCGCGTAGACTGCCTGCTTAAGCAACGCCGGCGTAATCTTAAAGCCGGGGTTGTCCTCGCCCAGCGCCACGGCCGAAAGCGAGATCACCGGAATCTCGGGGTGGCCGCTCTCGCGCAGGGCCTTGCGGATGAGTGCGATGTAGTTGGTGGCACGGCAGCCGCCGCCGGTTTGGCTGATAACCACGGCCGTCTTGGACAGATCGTACCGACCGCTCTCGATGGCCTCCATAATCTGACCCGTTACCAGGATCGACGGATAGCAAATGTCATTGTTCACATAGCGCAGGCCGGCCTCGACAGCATCGTGATCGGTCGAGGGCAGCAGCTCCAAGTTGTAGCCGGCACCGCGGAACACCTCTTTGACCAGGTCAAAGTGGATCGGCGCCATCTGCGGGCACAGAATGGTGTAGCCCTCGTCGCGCATCTGCTCGGTAAAGGGCACCTTGGGCCACGCGGTCGAAGCACTCTCGCGCTGCGCCTCGAACGTGTACTTACGGCTCGCGAACGCGGGGGCATCCGTGGAGGGCGCCACCGGCGCGGCGTCGCCCTGCTCGTAGGCCTCGCCCGCTGCCGTGGCCTCGGCCAAGCGCTCGGCCTCCTGGTCCTTAAGCGCGGCCATGAGCGAGCGGATGCGGATGCGCGCGGCACCCAGGTTGGACACCTCGTCGATCTTGAGCACGGTGTAGATCTTGCCGCTGGCCTCCAGGATCTCCTGCACCTGGTCGGTAGTCAGGGCATCGAGACCGCAGCCGAAAGAGTTGAGCTGGATCAGGTCCAGGTCGTTGCGCATCGTCACAAAACGGGCGACGGCGTACAGGCGGCTGTGGTACATCCACTGGTCGACGACGCGAATCGGACGCTCGGGCTTCACCAGATGCGCGAGCGAATCCTCGGTAAAGACCGCAAAGCCAAAGCTCGAGATAAGCTCGGGCAGGGCATGGTTGATCTCGGGGTCGTTATGGTAGGGACGGCCGGCGAGTACGATGCCGTGGCCGCCGTGGTCCTCGACCCACTTAAGGGCCTCCTCGCCCATGGTCTGGATATCCTCGTGGAAGCGCGCATCGGCCTCAAAAGCGGCGTTGACAGCGGCATCGACCTCGGAGCGCGTGATTTTAGGACCGCGCACGCGACCGCGACCGGCTTCAGCATCGGCCACGCGGTCGACGGCGAGCACCTGGTACAGACGGCGCTTGAGCTCGGTCTTGTCGTGATACGGCACAAACGGATACAGGAACTCGATGTTCTGTTCGCGGATCTCGTCGATGTTGAGCGCCAACGCCGTGGGGTAGCTCATGACGATGGGGCAGTTGTAGCAGTTACCGGCGGTCGGATCCTCCTTGCGCTCCCAGCGCACGCACGGCATCCAGATAAAGTCGACGTCACGGTCGATGAGGTTCATCACGTGGCCGTGGCTCATCTTGGCCGGATAGCACACGCTCTCGGACGGCATGGACTCGATGCCCGCCTGGTAGGTCTTTTTGCTCGACTGGTCGGACAGCTGCACGCTAAAGCCCAGGCGCGTAAAGAACGCGTGCCAGAAGGGGTAGTTCTCGTACATGTTGAGTGCGCGCGGGATGCCGACGGTGCCGCGCGGGGCCTCGTCGGGACTCAGCGCCTCGCGGTTAAAGAGCAGCTCGTTTTTCTTTTTGAAGAGGTTGGGGGCCTCGGTCTTCTGCTTTTTGTGGCCGGCGCCCTTCTCGCAGCGGTTGCCGGTAATGAAGCGCCTGCCGCCGCCAAAGTCGTTGACGGTGAGCTGGCAGTTGTTGGAGCAACGGCCGCAGCGGACGTGCTTTTGCGTCACGGTGAGGTGCGCGATGTCCTCGGCCGAAAGGATGGTCGAGGTGCCATCGGCGCCGGCGCGATCGCGGGCGAGCAGGGCAGCACCATAGGCACCCATGCAACCGGCGATGTCGGGGCGCACGGCGTGAACGCCGGTGAGCTGCTCAAACGCGCGCAGCGTGGCATCGGACATAAAGGTGCCGCCCTGGACGATCACCTGGCTGCCGATCTCCTTGGGGTCACGCAGCTTAATGACCTTGAACAGAGCGTTCTTGATGACGGAATAGGACAGGCCGGCCGCGATGTCGCCCACCGTGGCGCCTTCCTTTTGCGCCTGCTTGACGCGCGAGTTCATAAAGACCGTGCAGCGGCTGCCCAGGTCGACGGGGGCCTTAGCATGGATGGCGGCATCGGCGAACGCGCGCACATCCATGTTCATTGACACGGCGAAACTCTCGATAAAGCTGCCGCAACCCGACGAGCAGGCCTCGTTGAGCATGATGTGCTCGATAACACCGTCCTTGACGCGCAGGCACTTCATGTCCTGGCCGCCGATGTCCAGGATGAACTCGACGCCGGGCAGGAATGCCTTGGCGCCGCGCAGGTGCGCGACGGTCTCAATCTCGCCGGAGTCGGCCTTGAGGGCCTCGATGAGCAGCGCCTCGCCGTAGCCCGTGGTGGTCACGTGGCCGATGGTGCAGCCGGCAGGGATGTGATTGTAGAAATCGGCCATGATGACCTTGGCCGTGCCCAAGATGTCACCGTTGTTGTTGCCGTACCAGGTGTGCAACAGCTGGCCGTCCTCGCCCACGAGTGCGGCCTTCATGGTGGTGGAACCGGCGTCGATGCCGATAAACACGCGGCCGGTGTAGCCGTCGAGCTTGCCCTTGGGAACGACTTCCTGGTCGTGGCGGGTTTTGAACTCGGCGAAGTCCTCGTCGGTGGCAAAGAGCGGATCCAGGCGCTCGACCTCGGCACCCTGCGTATCACCCAAGGCATCGATGGCATCGATGAGCTGCGGGAATGAGCTGAGTTTGTTGGACTCGTGCGCCATGGCGGCGCCGCTCGCCACAAACAGATGGGCGTTTTGGGGCACGATGCGGTGCTCCTCGTCCAGGTTGAGCGTGAGGTAGAAGCGGTGGCGCAGCTCGGAGAGATACTGCAGCGGGCCGCCCAGGAAGGCGACGTTGCCGCGGATGGGACGGCCGCACGCCAGACCCGAGATGGTCTGGGTCACGACAGCCTGGAAGATGGAGGCGGCCACGTCCTCGGGGCGGGCGCCCTCGTTGAGCAGCGGCTGGACGTCTGTCTTGGCAAAAACGCCGCAGCGGCTGGCGATGGGATAGATGGTGGTGGCGTTGGCCGCGAGTTCGTTAAGGCCGCTAGCGTCGGTGTGCAGCAGAGTGGCCATCTGGTCGATGAACGCGCCCGTGCCGCCGGCGCAGGTGCCGTTCATGCGCTGCTCGATGCCGTTGTCGAAGTAGATGATTTTGGCGTCCTCGCCGCCCAGCTCGATGGCAACATCGGTGGCCGGGATGAGGGTCTCGACGGCACGCTTGCTGGCGATGACCTCCTGGACAAACTCCAGGTCGAGCCACTGGGACAGCAGCAGGCCGCCCGAGCCGGTAATGGCGCAGGTCATCTGGGCCCTGTCTCTTATACACATCTGACGCTGCCGACGATCGCATAAGTGTAGAT
>UROM01000123.1 GCA_900549455.1 uncultured Collinsella sp.
TACACTTATGCGATCGTCGGCAGCGTCAGATGTGTATAAGAGACAGGTATTTCTGCTTGAGCTCCAGCATCTCGTTCAGTTCCACGTCAATGAAGTGCTGAACGCCGGGGTTCTGCAGGCCGATGCTGTTGATGAGGCCGGAGGGGGTCTCCCACAGGCGCTCGCCCTTGTTTCCGTACTGGCCGTGCAGGGTCAGGCCCTTGCCGGAGATGCCGCCGATCTTGGAAAAATCGGCCAGTTCCTCGTACTCCACACCGTAGCCCACGGTGCCGGATGCGCCGATGACCGGGCTGTTCATCACAAAGCCCAGCAGGTTGGTTTTCAGGTCAGCCATCAGAAGAACACCTCCGTTGCATCAAAGACCGGGCCATTCTTGCACACGCTCTTGCCCTCGCCGCCCTTGGTCTCGCAGGTGCAGCCAAGGCAGGCACCAATGCCGCAGGCCATCTTCTTTTCCATGCTCACAAAGCAGGGGGTGCCTTTTTCGGCACACAGGCGGGCGGCATTGCGCATCATGACGGTGGGGCCGCACACCAGCACCACGTCGTAGTCCGCCGGGTCGTACAGCTGGGTGACAAAGCCGTGGAAGCCCACCGCGCCGGTGTCGGTGGACACCTTGACCAGGTTTGCGATCTCCCGGTACTCCTCCATGCAGTAGGGGGTATCGCGGAAGCCGAAGAACACATCCGGCTTTACCCCGGCAGCGGCCAGCTCGCGGGTGAGCTGGTACATGGGCGCGGTGCCGATGCCGCCGCCCACCACGGCGATCTTCTTGTCGCCCTCGCCAGGCTTAATGGCGATGGTCGCCTCATCGCCGTTCTCGGCATTGAGCACGCACGAGATGTACTTGCGGTTTTGAATCGCGTCGACGCAGCCCTTGTTGCAGTTGAGGCACTCGCGGATGGGCTCGCCGGTCGCGGCCTTCAGCGCAATGTCGGGGTCGCACATGAGCGAGCGGCCGTAGGCGATGATGTCGGCCGAGCCGTCTTCCAGGATCTTCTCGCCGGCCTCGACCGAAACCACGCGGCCGACGGTGGCCACCGGCACGGAAACCAGGGCTTTGACGCGCTCGGCCACCGGCAGCGTCCAGTTGTAGGGCATGGCGCCCATGGGCGGAATGGTGTCGCCCATGTTGCCGGTGTGGTTGGCCTGCGCGACCTGGATCATGTCGATGCCCGCGCCCTCGAGCAGCTTGGCAAACTCGCAGGCCTCGTCGGGCTGCAGGCCACCCTTGCCGCGCGGCGTGCCGTCGGGGTTCTCCATGATCACGGGGAGCTTGTACTCCACCATCAGCTGCGGCGCGGCCTCCTTAATGGCGGCGACGACCTCCAGCGCGTAGCGGACGCGGTTCTCGAACGAGCCGCCGTACTCGTCGGTACGCTGGTTGAGGATGGCCGAGCACAGCGAACCCACCAGGCGGTCGCCATGGACCTCGATGGCATCGATGCCGGCCTGCTGTGCGCGGGCGGCCGAGGCAGCAATGGCCTCCTTGATCTGGGTGAGCTGCTCTACGCTGGCCTCGTTCACAAAGTGCTGCATATCGTGGTGCAGCTTGGCGTATGCCTGCTTGCGAATCTCGTTGGACTCGGCCATCTTGGCGGCAAAGGTCTCCTCGTCGCCGGCGGCCTTGGCCTCCTGCGCGGCCTTGGCGGCGACCATGGAGCCCATGACCATGCGGCCGACACCGGGCACGTCGTACTCGGGGTGGAACAGCTGCAGCGCAACCTTGGCACCGTGCTTGTGGACGGCGTCGGCCAGCGCCTTAAACGTAGGGATCTGGGCGTCGGTTGCCAGCTTGGGCGTGGGGCTCGCGGTCATGACGGGAGCGACGTCGCCGATGACGATGTAGCTCACGCCGCCACGGGCCAAGCGCTCGTAAAAGGCCAGGCTGCGCTCGCCGATGGAACCGTCGCGCTCCTCGTAGCCGGTGGTCAGCGGCGGGAACATAATGCGGTTTTTGAGCTCAAGGGGGCCAACCGTAATGGGCTGGAGCAGCTTAGATGCAGGTGCGGTCATGGATATTCCTCTCTTGTAGGCGCGACGGCGATGATGCCGCGTAGTTGTCTAGAGGATATGGCATGGGGGTACGACAGCACAACGAAAATCGGCGAATATCAGGTGGCGGCAGGTGGATGGGACGGGGCGGCCCGTCGGTTTGTCTCAATCTGTAACAGTTACTCGGCAAAACCGGGTCTTACTGTTACAGATCGAGACATTCCTCTCGACCCATCCTCAACAATCTAGATCTGTAACAGCTAGGCCCACTTTTGACCCCTACCTGTTACAGATCGAGACAAACAGGACCGCTCTGTCGGAAAATCTCGATCTGTAACACCTACAGACCAAAAACGACCCTAGATGTTACAAATCGAGACGAACAAATTCGGTCCGACCAAACATCTCAATCTGTAACATCTAGACCCACTTTTGACCCCTACCTGTTACAGATCGAGACAAACCAATCTAGCCTGCCGAAAGATCTAGATCTGTAACAGTTACTCGGCAAAATCCGTCCCCCGTGTTACAGATTGAGATGCTGGTTTGAAAGGTTAAGAACAGTGCCGAGAGACACAGGGCGGGCCGTGACACCATTTCCGCGCGGACGGCCGCATCTCGGCAACCAAAATGTAGCTCGCCCCCGCTATTCCGGACATTTCGACCTAATTACGGACATCGCCCGCGAATGTCCGGAAAAGGGAGTCGCCGTGTCCGAGACAAATACTGGCCAATAGTAGCTCTCAAGCTCCCCAGCAGAGTTCCTTACACCTGTCTGGCATGCGTCAAAATTAGACGTACGGGACACTCCTTCGACATAGTGCGGGCCACCCGCCGAAATGTCCTAATCTATAACAGTTGGCCGTCCAAATCAGATCTAGGTGTTACAGATTAAGATTTTGATATGAGCAGTTGATGATCGGAACGAAAGCACCGAATGGGAGTGGAACCCATGCCCACACTTAGAGCCGAATAACGGCAACCCAAGCGTAGAATAGCCCAACAATTCCGGACATTTCGTCCTTTTCCGGACATTTTCAACCCATTTCCGGACATTATCCGCGGATGTCCGGAAATGGGCAATTGCGCCCGGAGCGAGATTCAACCAACAGCGGTTCCTAGTTCCCTAGTAAAGTTCCCTAGTTCCCGCTTTACCGACATGTACATGTTCGGGCGTACGGAGCGCCCCCTTCGATATGACAAAGATCGTCCTGCCGAAACATCTCGATCTGTAACACCTAGCCGCCCAAATCGCGTCTTGGTGTTACAGATCGAGATGTCTGATTGAGAGACTGAGAATTGAACCGAAGAAACGATCCCGGGATAACAAAAAAGCTCGCCGGCTAGGCCGACGAGCTGCAAGTTCTTGGTCGCGGGGGCAGGATTTGAACCTACGACCTCCGGGTTATGAGCCCGGCGAGCTACCAGACTGCTCCACCCCGCAATGTCTGGGCGCCTCATGTGCGCAAGAAAGAATATTACGCGGGAGTTCGGTAAACGGCAAGGAAAATCTCGTAGAGCATAATTCCTTCATATCTTGAACGCCCCCGGCGCGAAGAGTCCAGGGCCAGCGACGCCGCTAGACCATCTCGTCAAACGACACCTCATCGTCGGACAAAACGGCAGCGTCAAAACCTTTGGGCCCATCGGCTACGCAGTCCTCAAATACGCGATACCTCTCGGCGCGCTCACGGGCCGCGGCGGCAGCCAGCTCAAGCGCGCGCTCGAGCGACATGCCGCACATGAGCTGATACTCAAGCTCTACAGTGAAGTCGCCGCCCACGTCATTCGCCACATCGCTGGCGCGCATGCGCAGCTCGTCGTTCCACGGCAGCACGACTTTTCGATCGTCATCCTCGTCCGCAAAGGACGCGCCCGCCGCAGCAAGACGCTCAGCCGTCACGTCTTTCGCCGTGGCGCAAATAAAATCTGTCACCGAAGGCTTCTCGCTGTTGATCATTGCCACCACCGTCTTATCGCCGTCCACGCGGGTCGCGGGAAACTCGTTCAGATATTTAGCTGCAGCGACATTCATCAACGGCAAATCGTCCACATCGATATTCCGATTCGTGAGCAGGCCAATGAGCTCGCGGTCATACGCCTTCGGCGCACCGTAAGAGCCGGGCGCCCACTCGGCAAACTGCCCAAGCATGCCACCTGTGGCCACAAGCACGCTTTCGGCGCTCGTGCGATAGCCAAACTCCCAGTGATAGGAATCGTGCAGCGGGAACGGCCGACTCGACAGCGGCCCGCAATGCATATGCGTCAGGGCAAACGGATCACCCAAGAAGTCCACGGCAACCGCACCGGAATCACCGGCATTGCCATACCAAACGCGCACGCCATCCCATACTACCAGGCATAGCGTGCAGGCAAACGAAGTGATATCGGCAGCGGGCTGATCGACGGCCACGTCTGCGACCGCACGAAGCGCACGCTCAAACACGCCCTTAAGGGCAGAGGCATCACCCGGCACGAGCTCGCCCCGACGATACGCCTCGGCCGCGGCATCGACGGCAGCTTCGCTGGCAAGGTGGGCACCTTCGCCGCTCAAAATCATGGATGGCATACCGCCCGCGACGGCGGCAACGATCGCCTGGCGAGGCGCCGCGTCGGTCACCGAGCCTCCGCCATCTGTGTCGCCATCCCCCACCGCGCCGAACGCGCGGGGCGGCTCGGCCACCCTCACGCAGCAGTGCTCCCGATTTCCGCACCCCTGAATCTCGTGCCTGGCACTTGCCACGCTCGCCTCGTAGTGAATCAACATCTCTGCTCCTTATCGTCCACACCGGCTGGGCGCGGCGGGCTCTGGTCCGTCCGGCGCCGCGTCCAGGGCTGCTTCCGCGGGCTTGGACCGCCCGCTTTGTCGCCGACAGTCTGGCAGCAAAACGGGCGTTTCGGTCGCACTCGGTTCAGCTGAACACGGGTCCAAACGCCCACGCAGACGAATCGCGGCGCAGCAGCGCCGACGGCACGTATACAATGGTGCGCGTCCTTTTACGCCGACACCGGGAGTAGACATGCTGCTCGCTATCGATATGGGAAACACGCAGACGGCCATGGGCCTGTTTGACGGAGACGAGCTGGTGCAGTCGTGGCGCATGCCCACCGACCGCTCCTATACCTGTCTCTTATACACATCTCCGAG
>UROM01000124.1 GCA_900549455.1 uncultured Collinsella sp.
TACACTTATGCGATCGTCGGCAGCGTCAGATGTGTATAAGAGACAGAGGCAACCTGGGGCTTACCAACGTTAGCGTCAACCTTGAACTCGCGGAGCAGACGGTCGACGATGATCTCGAGGTGCAGCTCGCCCATGCCGGCGATGATGGTCTGGCCGGTCTCGTGGTTGGTGGACACCTGGAAGGTCGGGTCCTCCTCGGCGAGCTTGGTCAGAGCCAGGGACATCTTGTCCTGCTCGGCCTTGGTCTTGGGCTCGATGGCAACGTCGATAACGGGCTTAGCGAACTCGATCTTCTCGAGGACGATCTCCTTGCCCTCGGCGCACAGGGTGTCACCGGTGGTGGAGTTCTTGAAGCCGACGCAAGCGACGATGTCGCCGGCGGCAGCGTCGTCACGGTCGATACGCTCGGCGGCGTTCATCTCGAGGATGCGGCCGAGACGCTCGCGCTGACCGTTGGAAGCGTTGACCACGTAGGAGCCGGACTCGGCGCGACCGGAGTAAACGCGGACGTAGGTGAGCTTACCGACGAACGGGTCGGTCATGATCTTGAAGACCAGGCCGGAGAAGGGCTCGTCGAAGGAAGGATGACGCTGGATCTCCTCGCCGGTGTCCGGATCGGTACCGGTGACGGCCTCGACATCGAGCGGGCTGGGCAGGTAGTCGACGACAGCGTCGAGCAGCTCCTGAACGCCCTTGTTCTTGTAGGCGGAGCCCACGAAGACGAGGTTGAGCTCGTTGGCCAGAACACCCTTACGCAGAGCAGCCTTGAGCTCCTCGACGGTGAAGTCCTCCTCCATGAGGATCTTCTCCATGAGCTCGTCATCAAAGCTGGCAGCAGCGTCGAGGAGCTCCTCGCGCTTGGTGGCAGCGATGTCGGCAAACTCAGCCGGAATCTCGTCCATCGGCTCGGGGTAGGTCATACCCTTCTCGTCGGCCTTGAAGTCCCATGCAGTCATGGTGACCAGGTCGATGACGCCCCAGAAGTTGTCCTCGGCACCCATCGGGACCTGAGCGGCCACGGCGTTAGCGTCGAGACGATCCTTCATGGTCTCGATAGCGTTGAAGAAGTCAGCGCCCACGCGGTCATACTTGTTGATGAAGGCGATGCGGGGGACGTTGAAGGTAGAAGCCTGACGCCAAACGGTCTCAGACTGGGGCTGAACGCCAGCAACGGCGTCGAAGACGGCGACAGCGCCATCGAGGACGCGCAGGCAGCGCTCGACCTCGGCGGTGAAGTCAACGTGGCCCGGGGTGTCGATGATCTGGATGCGGTAGTCCTTACCGTCCTTGTTCCAGAAGCACGTGGTAGCAGCGGAGGTAATGGTTACGCCGCGCTCCTGCTCCTGAACCATCCAGTCCATGGTGGCAGCGCCCTCATGGACCTCACCGATCTTGTGGGTCTTACCGGTGTAGTAAAGAATACGCTCGGTCGTGGTGGTCTTACCGGCATCGATGTGGGCCATGATGCCGATGTTACGGGTATCGGAAAGCTTGTACTTAGGCTTAGCCATGTTAGTTCCTTACCTTAACTTACCAACGATAGTGAGAGAACGCGCGGTTGGCCTCGGCCATCTTGAAGACGTCCTCACGCTTCTTGACGGAAGCGCCCAGGCCGTTGGAAGCGTCGAGGATCTCGTTGGCGAGACGCTCGGCCATGGTCTTCTCCTTGCGAGCGCGGGAGAAGTTGACGATCCAGCGGATACCCAGAGCGGTGGAACGACGGGAGCTGACCTCCATCGGGACCTGATAGGTAGCGCCACCGACACGCTTGGGCTTAACCTCGAGCGTGGGCTTGACGTTGTCCATAGCCTTCTTGAAGGTAGCGAGAGCGTCGCCACCCTCGGACTTCTCGGCAACGATCTCGAAAGCGGTGTAAACGATGCGCTCAGCGGTGGCCTTCTTGCCGTCAAGAAGGACCTTGTTGATGAGCTGAGTCACCAGGCGGTTGTTGTAAACGGCGTCAGGCTGAACCTCACGACGATTAGCTGCTGCACGACGCGGCATGTGAAATCTCCTTAAGTGTCTACCGTGCGGCGCTTAGGCGGCACACGGCGAAAGTATCAAAACGTTATCTGGCTTATTTGGCCTTGGGGCGCTTAGCACCGTACTTGGAACGGGCCTGCATACGGTTCTGGACCGGAGCAGCGTCGTAGGCGCCACGGATGACGTGATAACGGACACCAGGGAGGTCACGGACACGACCGCCGCGGACGAGCACGATGGAGTGCTCCTGCAGGTTGTGGCCCTCACCCGGGATGTAAGCGGTAACTTCGATGCCGTTGACGAGGCGAACACGGGCAACCTTACGAAGAGCCGAGTTCGGCTTCTTGGGGCTCGTGGTGAAGACACGGGTGCACACGCCGCGCTTCTGGGAGTTGTGCTGCAGAGCAGCGTTCTTGGACTTCTTGGGCACGGAACGACGGCCCTGGCGAACCAGCTGGTTAATAGTAGGCAAAGCGTACTCCTTCTCGAATGATTCCAGCTTTCTGTAAAGTGCAACGGCTTGAATCGAGGGGTCAGCATCCCCCTACGAAACACGCAGTTCGATAGGATACGTGCCGTTAGCTGTGCCGTCAACAGACCACGCCGCCGGGCGTATCCCAAAATTGGCACATTTCCGCAAAGCCTACACAAAAGGAATCCCCTTCTGTGCGCGGGGGCAGATTCCCGGAACGGGCCGCCCGCTGTTTAAGTTTGCTGCTCTACAGTCCTGCGCAAGACGGAAAGCACATTAAGTGCTTTCCTTTGCGTGCGGAACTCGCGACAAACTTAAACAGCGGGCGGCCCGTTCCGGGAATCCGACGCGCTCGTCGGGACAACGTTTCTCAACAAAAAAGACCCGCTTCCCTGTTAGGAAACGGGTCTTTGGAAGGGCGGTTAACGTACTAGGAAATTACTCCTCGTCGTTGTCCTTGGCCTCTTCGGCGTCGTCGGTGTCCACGAGCTGGTTGAGCAGCTCGTCGAGGGACGCCATGTCCTCGTTGATCGCGCCGTTGGCGGGAGCCTTCTTGTCGTCGATCGGGGCGCCCAGGAGCTCCTCGTCGGCGTCGGCGTGATGCGTCGGAGCGGAGGTACCCAGCAGGATATCGTCCGGACCGTCGGGGCTAAAGACCATCTGCAGCAGCTGCGAGAGGTCTTCCTCGTCGGCAACGTCGTCGTTGTTCTCGAGGATGTAGAGCAGGTCGTGGGCCTCCAGGCCGTCACGGAGCTCCTCGATCGCCTTGGCACCGATACCATCGATGCGCAGCAGATCCTCCTCGGACTTGCCAACCAGGTCGCCGACCGTCTCGATGCCGACCTCGCTGAACTTGTTGGTCCAGCGCTGCGACACGCCCAGGTCGTCGAACAGGTACAGGCGAGCCTTCTCGGCGGAGATGGTGTGGCCGTTGCGGGTGAACGAACCGTCAGCACCACCGAACTCGTCGTAGCCGGCCCAGTCGAGCTGCTGCGGGAGCTGCTCGTCCAGGTCCTTGAGCTCAACCGGAGCCCACTCGGGCAGCGACTTGGCGTTGGGCGAAGCCGGGCCGTCGATGTCGACATAGCCGTCGGCCGTGCGATACGTCAGCTTGGCGTTGGCGTACGGCTTGAGGCCGGTACCAGCCGGGATCTTCTTACCGACGATGACGTTGGACTTAAGGTCGAGCAGGTGATCGACCTTGCCCTCAATGGCAGCCTCGGTAAGGACGCCAGCGGTACGGATGAACGAAGCGCTCGACAGCCAGGAGTCGATGTTGGACGCGACCTTGAGCGTACCCAGGATGACGGGCTCGGCCACAGGAGCCTGACCGCCCAGACGGGCAACGCGCTCGACCTCGTCGGCGAACTCGTAGCGATCGACGTACTGACCAAGCAGGTACTTGGAGTCGCCGGGGTTGGTGATCTGAACGCGACGCAGCATCTGACGTGCGAGCACCTCGATGTGCTTGTCGTTCAGGTCGACGCCCTGGCTGGTGTAGACGTCCTTAACGCTCTCGACGAAGGTGTGCATCGTCGACTCGATGTCGGTCAGCTTACGCAGGTTGCGGAAGTTGACGAAGCCCTTGGTGATCTGGTCGCCGGCGCGAACCTCACAGCCGTCCTCGATCTCGGGCATAAAGCGCACCGAAGCGGGGACGCGACGCTCGTCGAGGACACGGGTGTGGTCCTCGGAGTCGGTGAGCGTCAGCACGTACTCGGACTTCTCGGGCTTAATCGAGAGGTGACCGGAGTACGGAGCCAGCTCGGCCTCGCGACCCAGGATCTTCTCGTTGACGTTGCCGACGATATCGAACATACGGCTGACCGTAGGCAGACCCTGCGTAATATCGTCGACGCCAGCGACGCCGCCGGAGTGAATGGTACGCATCGTAAGCTGCGTACCGGGCTCGCCGATGGACTGGGCGGCAATAATGCCGACCGCGGTACCGATGGCGACCGGACGACGGGTGGAAAGATCCCAGCCATAGCACTTCTGGCACACGCCGTACTTGGAGCGGCAAGTGAGCAGCGCGCGGAGCTTGACCTTCTTGAGGCCCGCATCGACCATCTTCTGGATGTCGGCGACCTTCTCGATGTAGCCGTCCTGTTCAAAGAGCACGGTGCCATCGGGAGCCACGACGTCCTCAATGAAGCAACGGCCGACGAGGTCGGTGTTGAGGTCGATGGTGCCGGGAATGATGAGGTTGTAGGTGACGCCCTCGTGCGTACCACAGTCCTCCTCGCGGACGATGACGTCCTGGGCCACGTCGACCAGACGACGGGTCAGGTAACCAGAGTCCGAGGTGTGGGATGCAGTATCGACCAGGCCCTTACGGGCGCCGTAGGTCGAAATGAAGTACTCGAGCGGCAGCAGGCCCTCGCGGAAGTTCGCCTTAATGGGAAGGTCGATCGTCTCGCCGGACATGTCTGCCATCAGGCCACGCATGCCACCGAGCTGACGCAGCTGGGTCTTAGAACCACGGGCGCCGGAGTCGGCCATCATGTACAGCGGGTTCTCCTCGTCGAACATGTCGAGCATGAGCGCTGCGACCTTGTCGGTACAAGCGGTCCACTCGTTAACGACTTCGATGTGGCGCTCCGTCTCGTTGATGAAGCCCTCCTCGAAGTACTC
>UROM01000125.1 GCA_900549455.1 uncultured Collinsella sp.
GTGCAACCCGATATGCTGCTGATGGACGAGCCCACGAGAGCTCTCGACCCCGTGTCGACGATGGTGGTTGAGCAGCTGGCCTGCGAGCTCAAAGAGACCTGCACGCTCGTGGTCGTTACGCACAATATGCAGCAGGCGGCGCGCATCTCCGACTCGGTCGCGTTTTTCTTGCTGGGCGAGTTGGTGGAGCACGCGCCCACCGCTCAGCTCTTCAAAAATCCCACCGATCCGCGCACGGCGGATTATTTGACGGGACGTTTTGGCTGATACCATCTGGTAAAGGTACCTTTAGGGTTAAGATGCGGTCATGCCGGCCGCAAAGGGGTTCAACATGATCTATTACGTCGAGGACGATGACAACATCAGGGATTTGACGGTCTATGCGCTGCGCAAGCAGGGAATCGAGGCCGAGGGCTTTTCGTGCGATGGAGAGTTTAAGGCTGCCGTGGCGCGACGGGTACCCGATGCCGTCCTGCTCGACATCATGCTGCCCGATACCGACGGTTTGGCAATTATGCGTCGCCTGCGCGCCGACCGCCTGACGGCGACGGTGCCCATCATGATGCTCACTGCCAAGGATACCGAGCTCGATAAGGTGATGGCGCTCGATGGCGGTGCCGACGACTATCTGACCAAGCCGTTTTCGCTCATGGAGCTTGCCAGCCGTTGCCGTGCGCTGCTGCGCCGCGGCGGTATGGTCAAGCAGGCGAGCGATGTGCTCAGCGTGGGCGATATCGTGCTTTCACCCAGCCATCGCGAGGTGACCGTTGCCGGCGAGCCACTCAAACTCACCTTGCGCGAGTTTGATTTGCTCGAATATCTTATGCGCAAGCCCGGCGTGGTCTTTACCCGCGAGTCGCTGCTGCAGAGCGTGTGGGGCTGGGACTTCGACGGCGGCTCGCGTACCGTCGATGTTCACGTGCAGACGCTTCGCCAAAAGCTCGGCGAGCGTGCCGGCGCTATCGAGACAGTGCGCGGCGTGGGCTATCGCCTGGCCGAGCCTTCCGCCGGTGGCGATGTCGAAGATGCCGGCATTGCGGACGCCGCAACGGAGGAGTAATCCGTGGTCTTTGCCCCTCAGGGAAAACACACGCTCTCGCATCGCGTGTTTGCGACGATATTTGTCTGCGCTATGTCCGTCATTTTGGCGTTTACGGTGCTGGGCGCGTTCTTTGTGCAAAACACCTTGGCAGATGCCACGAGTGCCAACCTTTCGCAAGAAACCGAGCTTATTGCCGCCGCCTTAAACGAGCAGAAGGAACCCATCGCATTCTTGCGAAGCCTCGATCGCGAGGACCTTCGTATCACGCTGATCAACGGGGACGGATCGGTCGCCTACGACAACGAGGCGTCTCCTTCCACATTGCCCAACCATGGCGATCGCCCCGAGGTCATTGAGGCCCTTGAGAGCGGTTCGGGCTCCGCGGAGCGCTCGAGCACCACGCTCGACGAGATTATGCTATATCGCGCCGTCGCCCTTGATAACGGTCAGGTTGTTCGTTTGGCACAGGCCCAGCCTGGCGTCGCGGCGATTTTGCTCTCGCTAGTGGCGCCGATGCTGCTTATCGCGGCGGCGGGCGCGGTACTTTCGTTTTTCCTTGCGCGCCGCGAATCCCGTGCCATCATTGCGCCGCTGCAAGAGGTCGATTTGGACCACCCGCGCCGTAGCTATGAACATGCCTACACCGAGATGGTTCCCATGCTCGAGCGCATTGAGTCGCAGCGCCAGGAGCTTAAACGCCAGATGGCGGTGCTGGCCGATAACGACCGCATGCGTCGCGAGTTCACGGCCAATATCACTCATGAGCTCAAGACCCCGCTTACCGCGATTTCGGGCTATGCCGAGCTTATTGCAAACGGCATGGTTGAGGGCGAGGATGACCTGCGCAACTTTGGCGGCCGCATCTACCGCGAGGCGGGCCGCCTGGCAGCGCTCGTCAACGACATCCTCACGCTTTCCAACTTGGATGAGGCGGAGCGAGCACCCGAGGGCGAGGCGGTGCCTATTGGGTCCACAGAGCCTATCGAGCTCTCTCGCGTCATTTTGACGGTGGAACAGCGTCTTGAGCAGATTGCCCGGCAGTCGAATGTGACCATTGGGCACGAGACGAAGCCCGTGGCGATAGAAGGCGTGTCGCGCCTGATCGACGAGCTGATCTATAACCTGGCAAGCAACGCCATTCGCTACAACCGACCTGGCGGTACGGTCACGCTGCGCTGTGGGACCAACGATGAGGGCCATCCGTACCTGTCTGTTGCCGATACGGGTATTGGTATTGCGCCCGAGGAACAGGGTAAGGTATTCGAGCGTTTCTATCGCGTTGACAAGAGCCGTTCTAAGGCGCGTGGCGGAACCGGCCTGGGCTTGGCGATCGTCAAGCACGCCGCTCTGTACCATCATGCCGCGATTGACCTGTCGAGTGAACCGGGCGTGGGGACTACCATTACGGTGACGTTTCCCGTGCAACAAGAGGAGCCGTTCGCGTAGCGGTATGGCAAAAACCGAGGATTAGACGATACGCCCGCGCCTTTACTGCCGCGTAAGTTGTTGTGCAACTTACGCGCGGACGCTGTATCTTATGTATAGAGTTCGGACATGGCAAAAAGATGCGATATTATACGAGCAGTTTTGTCGATACGAACTAGGGAAATGAAAGGCAAGCTGCATGACCCTTCTTGAACTGTTCCAGCTGCTTAAAAAGCACCTCAAGCTGGTCATTGCCCTTCCGGTGGTCTGCGCGATCGCCATGGGCGTCGTCTCCTTCGCTATGATGGACAACACCTACACCGCCACGACGAGCATGTACATTCTCGCCAAGACCGATGGTAGCCAGACGAGCTACTACAACGACCTGTCGGCGAGTCAGATGCTTTCCAACGACATCGCCACGCTACTTGATAGCGACAGCGTCAAGAGCGGTGCCGCCAAGGAGCTGGGTCTTTCCAACTTGGATGATTACAAGGTGAGTGTTACGAGCGAGACTACGACTCGTGTCATTTCGCTGTCCGTGACCGGCGACAGCCCCGACGGTGCCGCCGCTGTCGCTAACGCCATTGCCAACTCGGTGTCTACCGTGGCCCAGGACGTTGACGCCGCCCAGGCCGTCAACGTGATCGACAAGGCAAAGGTTCCCACCCAGCCCAGCGGCCCCAACCGCAAGCTATACATTGCGGTCGCCGCTCTGGCCGGCCTGTTCGTCGCCGTTGCAATTGTCGTGCTGCTCGACATGCTCAATACCCGCGTCCGCTCCGTTGACGATGCCGTCGAGCTGCTCGGTGTGCCCGTTATCGGTCGTTTCCCCGTTGTGAAGGGCGGTAAGTAATTCATGGCCCGTAAAAAGAAAACCAGCGATACTCTCGCCTTTAGCAACGCAGCCAAGACGCTGCTGGCAAACATTCGCTTTGCGAGTGTCGATACGCCGATTAAGTCCATTACCGTGACGTCCTCCATCCCTAACGAGGGCAAGTCCACCATTGCGGTCAACCTGGCTCAGGCCATTGCGACCAGCGGCAAGAGCGTCCTTCTCGTCGAGTGCGACATGCGTCACCGTACGCTTGCCAACCTGCTGGGCCTCCGTCATTCCGGTGGCCTGTACGCTGTCCTTTCCGACCAGATGTCGATTGACGAGGCTGTCGTCGAAACCGGTCAGCCCAACTTCTTCTTCCTCGATGCCGAGCCGCGCATTCCCAACCCGGCTGACATTATCGCCTCGCGCCGCTTTGCCAAGCTGGTTGCCACGCTGGAGGAGAAGTACCAGTACGTCATTTTCGATACGCCGCCCGTGGGTACCTTTGTCGATGCCGCCGAGGTGGCCGCGATTACCGACGGCACCATCTACGTTGTCCGTGAGGACTTCGCCAAGCGCAACGAGATCCTTGCCGCCTTCGACCAGCTCAACAAGGCCGAGGTTAACGTAATTGGCACGGTCATGAACTGCTGTGAGACCTCGAGTCATGACTACTATTACTCTTACTATGGCGAGGACAAGGGCCAGGACAACGCTGTTGCCGGAGTTAACCCTGCTGTTGGCGGTGCCGCTGCAACGGGGACCCCTGCGAAGGCGAAGCGTTTTAAGAAATAGCAACGACGCAGATAAGAGGGCGATATGAGAGACATCCACTGCCATATCCTGCCCGGTGTTGACGACGGCGCGGCGAACCTCGAGCAAAGCTTGGCGATGCTCGAGGCGGCCCGCGCCGTCGGCGTTACGCACATGGTGTGTACGCCACACTGCCGGGACCCGTATTTTGACTTCGAAAAAATGTGGGAGGCCTATCGACTGCTTTGCGCGCATGCGGGCGATATGCATTTGCAGATGGGCTTTGAGGTCAATCATGCCAAGCTCATGGATTTGGGCATCGAATGGGCCGATCGCCTGCATTTTGATGGCTCAAACGAGTTTTTGCTTGAGCTCTCGACGCGTGCTGATTCGTATGACTTTGAGGAATACGAGAACACGATCTACGACTTGCAGTGTTGTGGTTACCAGGTGATTATTGCCCATCCCGAGCGTTATCGCGCTATTCAAAAGGACGTGGGCATTGCCGAGCGTCTGGTCGATATGGGCTGCAAGCTGCAGGCTTCGGCTGATTTTATTGCCGGCGGGCGCTTTGGTCGCGAGAAAAAGCCGGCGCAGCGCCTGTTTGACGAGGGCTTGTACAGCTTTATCGCAAGTGACGCCCACAATGTTCGCCACTACGATTGCCTAGCAAAGGCGCGGGCCAAGTTTAGCGTGCGAGGCGCTCATTTTCGCTAAAATCTGTCCCTAACGTTTGTCTTGAACGGAGGGGCGACCATGGATATTCAAATTAAGACGGGATGCTTTGAGGATGCGGCGCTGGTGCGCCGCGCCGTCTTTATGGACGAACAGGGTTACGAAATCGAGTTCGACCAGATCGATGAGGTCTCGAGCTGCATTCATGTGACGCTGTATGTTGATGGTCAACTCGCAGGCTGCTCGCGCGTGTTTGCCGAGGAGTTGGAGCTGTCTCTTATACACATCTCCGAGCCCACGAGACTCCTGAGCATCTCG
>UROM01000126.1 GCA_900549455.1 uncultured Collinsella sp.
ATCTACACTTATGCGATCGTCGGCAGCGTCAGATGTGTATAAGAGACAGACTTGAGTTTGAGCGTCACCGTGGCGCCCGTTAGTCCCTGACGGCGCAGGCGGCGTCCCGCTGACTCTCCCAACAGCGCAATCGCCGCTTCGATGTCCTGACGCTCAGTCAAATCTTTCGCAAAGGTGCGTTCATTGCTGACCGACTTGACCTCGCGCTCTTCATCTAGACTCGTGACTTCGGAGATTTCGAGCCCCAGCGCACGTTGGCGCATGCGTTCGCCGTTGACGCCAAAAATAGAGGCTAAGGTTGATTCGGGCGCGCGTGACAGCTCGCCGAGTGTATAGATGCGCATGCGGCGCAGTCGCTCCTCGGCCGAGCGCCCGATGCCGCTCATGGCAGATACCGGCAGCGCGGCCAAAAAGCGCTGCTCGGTTCCAGGGCGCACGATGGTCAGCCCAAACGGTTTGTCCCTCTCGCTTGCGATCTTTGCGACCGTCTTGTTGCAGCCTACGCCAATGGAGCAGGTCACTCCCAGCGCTGCCACGCGGTCGCTTATCCGCCGCGCAACCAGCAGCGGGTCTTCGGGCGCAAAGCGGCCCGGTGTGATATCGATAAAGGCCTCGTCAATTGATACGCGCTCAACACGCGGGGTCTCGTCGGCGAGAATCGCCATGACCTGTGCGCTAACCTCGTGGTAGCGATTGAAATGCCCATGCGTCCAAATGGCCTGCGGACAGAGGCGCCGTGCCTCGGCGGAGGGCATGGCGGAATGCACGCCAAAGCGGCGCGCCTCGTAGGAGCAGGTGGACACGACGCCGCGGGAATCGGCATCGCCACCCACGATGAGCGGCTTGCCGCGCCACTCGGGATGGTCGAGCATCTCCACGCTCGCAAAAAACGCATCGAGATCCATGAGGCCCACCGCCGGTCCCGTCCAGGGCGGCGGTGTGACGCCCGCAGCATCCTCATAACCGTATGTATGTTCGCGTCTTTTCATGGCATGAGTATACCGCGCAGCTCATGTGGGGTGCGTGGATGTGCTTGCAAATCGCGAATTCTTGTCTAAGATATGGATTTGCCTTCGACTATACCGAAGAAGTTGGTCTCACGGACTTCACCTGCCCGCGTCGATGGCGTATTATGTTCAACTGTTTGTTTGTAGTTGCAGCCTAAAGCTGCTTGGTTGGAGGAGTTTCCTTTGGCAGTCAAGATTCGCCTTGCTCGTCACGGCGCTAAGAAGCGTCCGTACTACCGTGTCGTCGTCGCCGATTCCCGCGCCCCGCGTGACGGTCGTATCATCGAGGAGGTTGGCCGCTACAACCCGATGACCGCCCCCAAGACCATCAACCTCGATCTCGAGAAGATCGCTGACTGGCAGTCCAAGGGCGCTCAGCTCACCGACGCTGTCGCTGCTCTGGTCAAGGCCGCCAACGAGGGCGAGAAGACCGAGACCGTCGTCAAGAAGTCCAAGAAGCAGCTCGCCAAAGAGGCCGAGGCCGCTAAGGCTGCCGCTGAGGCCGCTGAGGGCGCCGAGGAGTAAATCGTGCCTGAGGTTGACGCTGTACAGCTCGAGGGTGAGGCAATGCTCTCAGATCGCATCGCCGATCTCGTCGAATATCTCGTTGTTCAGATCGTCGACGACCCGGTTTCCGTGAGCCTTGAGGTCATCGATGGTGACGACGCCTCCACGATTGAGGTTTCGGTTGCCGAGGATGACGTCGCTAAGGTCATCGGCCGTCGTGGCCGTACCATCAAGGCCATTCGCACGCTCGCCCGTGCACTGGCCGCTCGCCTCGACACTGCAGTCGAGGTAGAGGTTCTGGGCTAGGACCTTGAGGTCCCAGTACAAAAACATCGCCCGTGTGGTCAAGCCGCACGGAAGGAAGGGGGAGGTCCTCGCGCAGCCGCTGCGGGGGCTTCCTTCTGTATTGACGCCGGGTATGCGCGTCGCCTTGACGCCGCCGGCGCTCAAGCGCGACCGTTTTTGCACGGTCGTATCCGTCACCGATACGGGCGATGGCGATCTGGTCTCGTTTGAGGGCATAGACGACTTGACGGCCGCCGAGGGCATCACCGGATGCTACGTGCTGGCAAACCGTGACGATTTTGAGCTCGATTCGCTCGATGCCGCCTATACCGACCTGATGGGTCGCGAGGTGGTCGACGAGCGCTTTGGCTTGCTCGGCACGATTGTCGAGATCATGTCGACGCCCGCCAACGATGTTTGGGTTGTCGAGGGCGATCGGTACGGCGAGGTGCTGATTCCCGTGATCGAGCAGGCTGTGCTCGATCTTCCCGATCAGGGGACAATTTCCGTCCACGTTATGGACGGTTTGATTGATATGGACAAGTAGGGAGGACAACATGCTGATTGAGACCCTTTCGGTCTTTCCCGAGATGTTTGAGCCCGTCATGTCCACATCGATCTTGGGCCGCGCCCGCAAGGCCGGCCTTTTTGATTTTAAGGCCTATAACCTGCGCGACTGGACGCACGACCGCCATCGTACCGTCGATGACGAGCCGTACGGCGGCGGGCAGGGCATGCTCATGAAGGTCGAGCCCATCGCCGAGGCCATCGAGGCTATTAGCTCTGAGGGTCCCAAGCCCACCGTGGTGTTCTTTACGCCCTGCGGCGAACCCTTTACGCAGCATGTGGCCGAGCGCCTGCTCAAAAGCGAGCGCCTGCTGTTTGTATGCAGTCGATACGAGGGTGTCGACGAGCGCGCGTATGCGTATGCCGACGAGCGCCTATCGATCGGCGACTACGTGCTTACGGGTGGTGAGCTACCTGCTATGGTCGTTGCCGACGCCGTCGTGCGTCTGATTCCCGGCGCCCTTGGTGACGAGATGAGCAATGTCGATGAGTCGTTCTCGACTGCCGAGGACGGTGGCCTGCTCGAGTACGCGCAGTACACCCGTCCCGCCGAGTTCAACGGCGAGGGCGTGCCGCCGGTGCTCGTGAGCGGTGACCATGCCAAGGTTGACGCCTGGCGCCGTAAGAATGCCATCGAGCGCACCTGCCGCTGGCGTCCCGACCTGATCGAGACGGCGCGGCTTACGCCCGAGGAGCGCGCATACGCGCAGGACATCCTGGACGCATCGTATTCGCAGAGCAAGGAGTGAGAATGGTTCCATCGCAGCATTCCGTGCTAAAGGGTGCGTTTGAGTGGATCGTGGTCGTCGCGATCGCACTGGTCGCCACCTTCCTGATTCGCTCGTTTGTGGTCGAACCCTTTGTGGTGCCCACCGGCTCCATGGAGTCCACGATCGAGATCGGCGACCAGATCCTGGCGCAAAAGGTGAGCCTTGAACTCGGCCAGCCTGTCAGCCAAGGCGATATCGTGGTGTTCCACAACCCCGATGGCACCTCCGAGCACGATGTTCTCGTCAAGCGTGTTATTGCTACGGCCGGCCAGACGGTCGACCTTCAGGACGGCAAGGTGGTCGTTGACGGCCAGGCGCTCGACGAGGACTACACGACCGGCATGAGCTGGCCGCTTTCGGTCCAGGCTCCCGGCGCTCAGGTAAGCTATCCCTACACCGTTCCCGACGGGTGCGTGTGGGTGATGGGCGACAACCGCGAAAACTCTGCCGACTCACGTTACTTTGGTCCCGTCGATCGCTCTGATTTGATCGCCGTGGCGCTTGTGCGCTACTGGCCGCTCAACCGCATCGGCGCTATCGACTAAAAACCGCTATAGTACAGTACCTAACCGTGTAATCGTTTCGACGAGGGGATATTAGAGGCATGAACGCTTCATCGCTTTCCTTCCAAGACATCATCCTGCGCCTCCAGCAGTACTGGGGCGAGCAGGGCTGCGTCATTATGCAGCCCTATGACTCCGAGGTCGGTGCCGGTACCTTCCACACCGCGACCACGCTGCGCTCACTCGGTCCCGCCGAGTGGCGCACCTGCTACGCTCAGCCTTGCCGCCGTCCCGCCGACGGCCGCTACGGCGAGAACCCCAACCGCATGCAGCACTACTATCAGTTCCAGGTGCTCATCAAGCCGTCGCCGGTCAACGCTCAGGAGCTCTACCTGGGTTCGCTGGCTGCCATTGGCCTGGACCCCAACGACCATGACGTCCGTTTTGTCGAGGACGACTGGGAGAGCCCGACCCTGGGCGCCTGGGGCCTTGGCTGGGAGGTCTGGCTCAACGGCATGGAGGTTACGCAGTTCACGTACTTCCAGCAGGTGGGCGGCATCGAGGTCGACCCCGTGCCCGTCGAGATCACCTACGGCCTGGAGCGCATCGCCATGTACGCCCAGGGCGTCAACTCCGTCTATGACCTGGTGTGGAGCTATCTGCCCGACGGCAGGCCTATGACTTATGGCGACGTGTTCCTGGAGAACGAGCGCGAGTTTAGTGCCTACAACTTTGAGGTCGCCAACGTCGAGATGATGCGTCAGAAGTTTGATGACTACGAGGCCGAGTGCCACTCCTGCCTTGAGCGCAAGCTGCCGCTGCCCGCTTACGACTGCGTCATGAAGTGCAGTCATGCCTTCAACCTGCTCGATGCCCGCGGCGCGCTGTCCGCGGTCGAGCGTGCCAACTACATCCTGCGCGTCCGCGCCGTCGCCAAGGCGTGCTGCGAGGCCTATATGGCCGAGGTCGCCGGAGTCAACGAGAATGCCGACCAGGAAGGCGAGGTGGCGTAAGCCATGGCAGACGCTAAGGATTTCCTGTTTGAAATCGGTACGGAGGAAATGCCCTCCGCACCGCTGAACAATGCCGTCAAGCAGCTTGGCACCATGATCGCCAAGGGTCTCGACGAGGCCGGTCTGGCCCATGGCGAGGTCCGCGTGATCTCGAGCCCGCGTCGCCTGGCTGCGCTCGTGGCCAACGTCGCCACCGCGACCGATGAGGTCCATGAGGTCACTGTCTCTTATACACATCTGACGCTGCCGACGATCGCATAAGTGTAGAT
>UROM01000127.1 GCA_900549455.1 uncultured Collinsella sp.
GCTCAGGAGTCTCGTGGGCTCGGAGATGTGTATAAGAGACAGCTGCAGTATGCATAGATGTCGCGGATAAGGTCCGCGCCCGAAAGCGTAAACATGTAGCCTGCGTCCGAAAGCGCATTGGGCGCGGCGGGCAACTTGGCCATGTGGCAGAACGTTTGCAGGTCGGGCGCCATAACATTTTGGTAGTCGAGGTGGCCGCTGGCATCCTGTTCGGCAAGCTCCAATTGGCGCACAAAATCCAGCGCCGTCGCTAACACAAAGCTCGGCGTAGGCGCATTGACGTCCTGAGTGGTCGCCACAAGCCTGCCCGCCGCCTGCGTGACAAGCCAAGCGACCTCGCGCTGGCAGCGCACGGCCTTGCGCGTTACCGGCTTGATGGACGAAGAAGAAACGCTCCCCTTAGGCGGATTCGAAGCAGCCATAAGACCCTCCCATGAACAATCCGGCCCAACAAGCCCGGATGAAACACGTGCTACATCAGTATACAGGGGAGTGGGGTGGAAAAACGGGGTCGACAGCGTGAACTGCCGGCTCCGGATTGCTTGCCTTAGAGGCCGTACACTTCGACCATAGCTTCGCCAATGCGATGGGGCACGCCGGTGACGAGTGCGTTGCCCATGCAGAAGGCTCGATGGCCGTCAGTCATGCCCGTATCGGTCCAGCCTTTCGGGAATCCCTGAAGCTGGTCGAGCTCGTCGGGAACAAGACGGCGGAAACGGCCATCGGGACATTCGATGACGTGCTTGAAGCGGCTCGCTCCCGTGCCGCCTTCTCCTGTGAGGATGGTGCGGCTCGGCTTGTCGGTGGCATCCGGGAAGCTCATGGCTCCCTCGGAATACGTGTACGTAAAGCCTGTCTTTTTGATTGTTTGACGATCGAGCTCCTACTCCTCGATACCTCGATGTTGCCCCTACAAATAAATCCCCTCACCGAGTTGCTTGTGAAACTTGGCGTGATGGTCGCGTGCCCAGGTAAAGAGCGCCTGGTCAAAGTTGCCTTGGCTGGCGTGGATGCCATAGACGCCGGCGACTTCGACGCGTACAAACTCCAGTGCCGGCAGCTTGTTGATGGCAGTGAGGGCAAACGGGGACGAGGGCTCCTCGAACAGATAGCGGCTGCCTTGTAGCGCGTCGCAACTGGTGCACGTGTTGCCGAGCGACGGGGCTTTGGAGGCTCGCGCGCCTACGGGCTTGTAGCCGCAGCGCTTATGAAGGTAGTCGCGGATCTCGCCCGGCACGCAGCCGAGAGCGGGCACGATGGCGAGTGCGTTGGCGTTGGCCGTGTCGATGGCAATGTGCCCGGCTTCGTTGGGCGCGTGCGCGATGGCGATGCTCTCGTCGTTATCGGTCCGATAGGGAATGCCGAAGGCCGCGACCGAGGTCTCTTTGTGACACTTCCAGCACTCGCGCTTGCCCAGCACTAGATATATATACGGCGCTGAGGGGTCGGATCGGTCAACACCGGGCAGCCACTCGGCAAAGGGCTCGGGGTTGACGCCGCTGGGTACATACCAGATCTTTTTGGTCCGGTCCCATTTGGCGCCCAGCGCCTTGGCTTCTTCTTTGTGCGAAAAGGGGACATCGAGCTCGGTGCGCATGGCGGCTCCTTGGTACTGCAGGTGCAAGTGGCTCAAGGATACCGCAGGGCGCAGACATCGCGGCGTTTTGCTGAGAAGTTGCGGTGCGGACTGATTGGTTATGCCGATGGATAGATCGGCAAGTAGATGGTCGGCTTTTGGCCAGTTGGGCGGTTGGGGCAGCTTGCGGCGCAGTTTTGTGCCTGGCTATTGTTGATGTTGGGGTATTGAATTTGTTTGGCTGCCATTCGTCAGGTGAATTGATGCTACGTTGCGATGACGGTTGGAGCTGCCAGCCGATTTGGCAACATAAAACAAAACAGCCCAGAGATATGACCTCTGAGCTGCGAACATTTGGTGGGCGTTAGAAGATTTGAACTTCTGACCTCTTCCGTGTCAGGGAAGCGCTCTCCCCCTGAGCTAAACGCCCGATCAAGGGTGCGCAAGTGCGCAAGGGATAATATAACGGAGCCTGAACTCGGTGGCAAGAACATTTTTAAAAATCGCTTACATTGTGGAATTCGGGGGCTTTGTCATATCCACTTCAAAAGAGCCTGCTGCCGCAATTTGGCTGTCGCATAATGCAAGGCCATTGCAGTATCGAGCTATGGAAAGACGCCTGCGGAATTGTCCTACCGATAAGCGGACAAGCCTCCAGCTGGTGCCTTCGCCGTGGTAAGGTAAGCCGAATTGCTTCCAGGCTGTTTCGGGGGAGTGGAATGAGCAAAGAATGTGTCGAGCAGGTCGAAGGCGCAGGGGCTTCGGTGCCGATGACCGATATATCGAACATTGATGTGCCCGAGGGCACCGATGAGCTCAGCCGCAGCACCCGCCGTGCATGGCGTGACCGCCTCAACGATGCGTCGTCGCGCAGGATGGCGTTGGGCGTGTTGGCTACGCTCGTGGGTGGCTCGTTTTGGGGCTTCTCGGGCACCAGCGCGAGCTTTCTGTTCGATACCTACCATGTCGATACGCTGTGGCTCATGAGCGTGCGCCAGATTCTTGCCGGCCTGCTCTTTATGGTCGTGGTCGTCGCGCGCGACCGTGCGCGCCTGGTCAAGCTTTGGACGACGCCGACCGACCGCAAGCAGCTGTTGCTCTTTACCGCTTTTGGCCTGCTGTTCAACCAGTTTTGCTATCTTTCGGCCGTGCGCCTGACCAACGCCGGAACCGCGACGGTCCTTCAGTGCCTGCAGCTGGTCATCATCATGGGATATACCTGCATCATCGATCGCCGCAAACCGCGCATGCGCGAGGTTATCGGTATCGGCCTGGCCCTTGGCGGCACGTTTTTGATCGCTACCGGCGGCGACCCCACGAGCCTGAGCATATCGCCGCTTGGCCTGGTCGCAGGCCTTATGTGTGCGGTGAGCGCCACCTGTATGGCGGTGATTCCCGCCAAGATTCTGCCCGAATA
Source organism: uncultured Collinsella sp. (assembly GCA_900549455.1). Taxonomy (GTDB): domain Bacteria; phylum Actinomycetota; class Coriobacteriia; order Coriobacteriales; family Coriobacteriaceae; genus Collinsella. Next base: position 2,994 of record UROM01000127.1, read on the forward strand.
CGGCAGTCCCATCGTTACGGGCTCAGCCATGCTCACGGCTGGTATCATCACCTGCACCATCGTGCAGCCTTGGGCCCATATGCCGGCGCTCGATGCCGCCGGCGTCGAGGCGCTCGCGGTGTTTGTGGTCGTGGGCTCGTTTTTGGCGTACATGCTCTATATGCAGGGCGTCAAGGACATCGGCTCGGTGCGTGCGAGCTTGATCGGAACCGTGGAGCCGGTCTCGGCTACCATCACGAGTGCCGTTATGCTGGGCACGGTGTTTTTGCCGACCGATCTTATCGGCTTTGCCATGATCATCGTGATGATGTTCCTCACGGTGTAGCCCCTGCGGTTGCTTTAAAGGATAATAGGCCGGCGGCGCGTTGCTTTGGCGGCGCGCCTTTGTCTATAGAGAGGATCTCTTATGAAGTACTTTGGCACCGACGGCTTTCGCGGTGAGGCCAACGTTGGACTGACGGTAGAGCACGCTTATAAGATCGGTCGCTTTGTGGGCTGGTATTACGGCGCCAACCGCGGGACCAAAGCGCGCGTGATCGTGGGCAAGGACACGCGTCGCTCGAGCTATATGTTCGAGGCGGCGCTGGTGAGCGGCTTGGTCGCGAGCGGCGCGGACGCCTACATGCTGCACGTGATCCCGACGCCGGGCGTGGCGCATCAGACCGTGGAGGGCTGCTTCGATTGCGGCATCATGATCAGCGCGAGCCACAACCCGTTTTGCGATAACGGTATTAAGCTCGTCAACAGCGACGGCTTTAAGATGGACGAGGACGTGCTGGAGCTCATCGAGGATTACATCGATGGCAAGAACGAAGTACCGCTGGCAACGGGTAACCACATCGGCGCCACGGTGGACTACATGCAGGGTCGCAACCGCTATATTGCCTCGCTCATCGCAAGCGCGAACTTTTCGCTGCAGGGCGTCAAGATCGGCATCGACTGCGCTAACGGCTCGGCTTCCTCGGTGGCCAAGCCGGTGTTCGACGCGCTGGGCGCCGATGTGCGCGTAATCAATGCCGCGCCCGACGGTTTTAACATCAACGTTGACTGCGGCTCCACGCATATGGAGCGCCTGCAGCGCCACGTGGTGGAGCAGGGCCTGGATGTGGGCTTTGCCTACGACGGTGATGCCGATCGCTGCTTGGCCGTGGACGAGCGCGGCCGCGTGGTCGACGGCGACCAGATCCTGTATGTGTGCGGTGTGTACCTGAACAAGCACGGGCGACTCTCGGGCGGTACCGTGGTGCCGACGATTGCCAGCAACTTTGGCCTGGTCAAGTCGCTGGAGCTTGCCGGTCTGAGCGCCGTGACCAGCGGCGTGGGTGACCGTCACGTGTACGCCAAGATGCGCGAGGGCGGCTTCAGCCTGGGCGGCGAGCAGACGGGTCATACAATCTTTGGCGATATCGAGCGCACGGGCGACGGCATTATGACCTCGCTGCGCGTGATGGAAGTGATTCGTGCCGAGCGCGAGACGCTCTCGCAGCTCACGGCTCCGTGCAAGCTGCTGCCGCAGGCTCAGGTTGCCGTGCGCGTGGCCGACAAGGATGCCGCGCTCGAGAACATGGGCGTGCAGAACGCGATCGCCGAGGCCGAGGCCGCGCTCGCGGGCGAGGGCCGCGTGCTCGTGCGCAAGAGCGGAACCGAGTCGGTGATTCGCGTGCTGGCCGAGGCTCCGGACCAAGCCGCCGCCGACGCCGCCATGAAGCGCATCGCCGCCGCACTGGAAGCTCTGTAGTTACGCGGTTTTACCAAACCGCGTAACTGCTCGACGCTGCAAACGACCCTAAGCGGCAATCTGACGTTCAATTTCAAGGGCGC
>UROM01000128.1 GCA_900549455.1 uncultured Collinsella sp.
GAGTCTCGTGGGCTCGGAGATGTGTATAAGAGACAGCGATGATGGCCTGCAACGCGCCCAGGATCACCAGTAGCAACCAGCGGCCAAAGTAACCCTGACGCGCGGTAAAGCTGCCGATGCCTTCTCGGTCGACCTCGAGCTTGTAGATGGCGATAAGCACGTAGCCGCCCACCCAAAGCGCCAGGTTGGTATAGAACGGGGCAATGCCCGAGCCGAAGCTTTTAACCGGATAGATCGACTTGGACGCGAGCTCAACCGGAGATGCCATGAAGTCTGCAACGTCATCGACGTCGACGCCCATCAGATCGGCCAGCTCGCCCATGGACTCGGAGGTCTGTAGCGCCGCGATGTCGTTGGCGGCGGTTGCGAGCTTGTCCTGGACCTTGGCAAGCGAGGAATCGGTCTGGGACAGCGCGGTCTTGGCCTGGCCGAGCGTAGCGTTAAGCTGCGAAAGCGTACCGCGCGCACTTGCAATCGTGGGCGTAAGGCCAGATACGATTCCCGTCAGATCACCCGAGACGGCGGCAAATGAATCAAGCGCGCTCAAGGCCTTCGGCAGCGCGTTTTGACCCAGGTCCGTCTGGGCCTGGCCAAGGTTGGTCGCACCGGTCTGAATTGCGTTATTGATAGCGTCGCTGGCACCCGAGACAGCCGCGGCGTCATTCGCCATGGCGCTCGACTGCGCAGACAGACCGTCCTTGATGCTCTGAAGCTTTTCATTCTGCTCGCGGAGCAAATCGATGGTCGATACAATGCGCGCGTCAATTTCCTTGGAACCCGTCGACGTGTCATTGACGAGAATTTCCAAGTGCCCGATAACGGCCTTATTGTGGTCGATCGTCGCTTGGAGAGACTCGAGCGAGTTGTCGATACGGGTGGTCGTAGATGTGACCGTGCCCGTCAGCTTGCCGATGGCAGCGTTCGCGGAGGCCGACGTCTTGGTGAGCGCAAGGCTGCCTTCCGAGAGCGCCTTGGAAAGCGAGGCGATAGAGTTGCCCGCCGTGGTGCGAGCTTCACCCAGCAGGTCGTTGCCCTGGGAGATCGCCTGCGTCAGCGACGGCGCCTGACCCTGCAGACCGGCAAGCGCTGCATCTGCCGAGGCAATGGAACCACTCGTCTTATCGATGGCGGCATTCATGTCGCCAATCGAATCGCGCACCTCGCCCAAGGTATCGGATGCCTCGGAGACAGAACTTGCCAACGAATCCCGAGTCTGGGTTGCCTTGTCCTTTAAATCGACTCCGGCATCCTTGGCAATGCTGGCAACGGTCTCGCCCACCGTGGAGACAAATTCCGAGTTGATCTGCTCCTCGATGGTGCTTGCGCCGGTGTCGGTAACCTTGGGCGCAATAGCGCTCTTCTTCTCATTGACGTAGTACGTAAGCTTGGGCTGATGGTAGTTGCCGTCGAGCATCGAAACCAGGTTATCCGAGAAGTTCTTGGGGATTACGATGGCCGCATAGTACTCACCGCTCTCGACGCCCTCCTTGGCATCGGCCGCCGAGTCAACGAAGGTCCAGCCCAGCTGATCGTTCTCCTTGAGCTGATCGACGACCTGGTCGCCCGCGTTGAGCTCGCCCACCAAGTCGTTTTGGGTGCCCCGATCGTTGTTGGCGATGGCAATCTTGATACCCTGGGTATTTCCGTACGGATCCCAGTTGGCCACGATGTTGTACCAGGCATACAGCGAGGGAATAACGCACACGCCAAGGGTAACCACCAAGGCGACGGGGTTCACAAGCAGTCGCTTAATGTCGCGCTTAAATATCGCAAAGGACACCTTTGCATTGGATAGTTTGCTGCCGAGACTCACGCTTGGACCATCCATCCTGTCGTTAAATCGAATCGTACTATCGACAACCATTGTACGTAGGCGCTTTAGCGTCTCAGAGCACAATGGTATTGAGTTTTGCGGGTAGCAATATACTACGAAGACAAATTAACGTACAGTTGTACAGTATCTTTAATTTCAGCAGGTCACAAAACCACAACCCCGACAAATAATTGATCCCTTGGGGACGGAGGAAAACGGATCACCGGATAAGACCGACCCCCTCTGTGATCCGTTTTCCTCCGTCCCCAAGGGATCATTCAAAAGCAAACGAGAGTGGAAAATCTCCCACTTCAAGCCCGCATTCGAGCCAAAAGTGGGAGATTATCCACTCTCGTTCTAATCTAGTTACGGTGCCGTATCCCCGAACTACATCAAGTTGCAAACAGCTGCCGCGAAGGCCACGGGGTCCTCGGGCAGAATACCCTCGACCAGCAGGGCCTGGTCATAGAGCAGGCCGGAGTACTGCTTGATCTTGTCGGCGTCGCCCGCCTTCTGAGCAGCGACGAGCTTGGCAAAGACCGGATGCTTGGCGTTGAGCTCGAGTACGCGCTGGCTCTTGGGCATACCGTCGGGCGTACCCTCGGGACCCTTCTGGAGCACCTTCTCCATCTCGAGCGAAAGCGGGCCCTCGGTGGTGATGCAGGCGGGGGCATCGGTCAGGCGCGCGGAGACGGCAACCTTCTCGACCTTGTCGCCGAGCGCCTCCTTCATGGCGTTAAAGAGGCCCTCGTTCTCCTTGGTGGCGTCCTCGGCCTCCTTCTTCTCGTCATCGGTCGCCAAGTCAAGATCGCCAGTCGCGACGTTCTTAAGCTCCAGGTGACGATCTTCGACCTCAGGCTCGGCGCCATCGGCAACCGCCTTCTCGGCAGCCTCGCGAGCAGCGTCATCCTCGTAGACCTTGGGCATATCGGCAGCCACGTACTCACGCATGGCCTGGAAGGTGAACTCATCCACGTCCTGCGTCAGCAGCAGTACATCGTAGCCGCGGTCGAGCACGCCCTTCACGACGGGCATCTTGACCAGACGCTCGCGCGAATCGCCGGCGGCATAGTAGATTGCCTTCTGGCCCTCGGGCATGCCATTGGCATACTCGGCAAGGGTGATCATCTTCTGCTCCTTGGCAGACCAGAACAGCAGCAAGTCGGCGAGCTCATCGGCCTTCATGCCATAGCTCGAATAGATGCCATACTTAAGGCCGCGGCCAAAGTTCTCAAAGAACTTCTCATAGGCCTCGCGGTCGTTGTCACGCATATCCTCAAGGTCAGCGGTGATCTTCTTCTCGACACGCTTGGCAATGGCCTTAAGCTGACGGTTCTGCTGCAGCGTCTCACGCGAAATATTGAGCGTCACGTCGGCAGAGTCCACGACACCGCGCACAAAGTTGTAGTAGTCGGGCAGCAGGTCGTCGCACTTCTCCATAATCAGCACGTTGGAGCTGTAGAGCGCCAGGCCCTTCTCGTAGTCCTTGCTGTACAGATCGAACGGGGCGCGACCCGGCACAAACAGCAGCGCATCGTACTCAAGCGTACCCTCGGCATGGAAACTGATAGTGCGCGCGGGATCGTCAAAGTCATGGAACGTGGACTTGTAGAACTCGTTGTAATCCTTCTGCTCAACATCGGAGCTGCGCTTTTTCCAGATCGGCGTCATGGAGTTGATGGTCTCGAGCTCCTGGTAGTCCTCGTACTCGGGCTTGTAATCATCCGGCGCGTCCTCGGGCTTGGGTTTCTGGCGGCTCTTGCTCACCATCATCTGAATCGGGTAGCGCACATAGTTGCTGTACTGCTGAATCAGGCTCTTGAGGCCCCACTCGGTCAGGAAGCGATCATAGGTCTCGGCCTCGCCGTCGGCGTCGAGCTTCTCGTTCTCACGCAGCGTCAGGATGACATCGGTACCGTGCTCGGCGCGCTCGCCGTCCTCGATGGTGTAGCCCTCAAGACCGTCGGATTCCCACACATGGGCGACGTCCTCGCCATAAGCGCGGCTCACGACCTTTACATGGCTAGCGACCATAAAGGCCGAGTAGAAGCCCACGCCAAACTGACCGATGATATCGACATCCGAACCCTGCTGCTCGGCGTTCTCGGTCTTAAACTCCTCGGAGCCGGAATGGGCGATGGTGCCCAGATTGCGCTCGAGCTCCTCGGCGGTCATGCCAATGCCGTTATCCGAGATAGTAATGGTGCGGGCGTCTTTATCAAAGGAGACGCGAATAGCCAGGTCGCCCTGGTCGAGTTTGACGCTCGGGTCCTGCAGGCTCTTAAAGTTGAGCTTGTCGACGGCGTCGCTTGCGTTAGAGATAAGCTCGCGCAGGAAGATTTCCTTATTGGTGTAGATGGAGTTGATCATGAGGTCGAGCAGTTTTTTGCTCTCGGTCTTAAATTGACGCATGTGCAGTCCTTTCGCGCTACCCCCGTCCGCAAAAACGGCCCGGTCGCCCGAGCCGTATCGCAGACCTGCTATGTTCAGACTTAGATTTTATAACCCATTAGCGCGCATATATACATACGGAATCGAAAAACTGTATGCCGTGCGCTCCGATGCGCCAATTGCCAAGGAGTGTCCCCGACTGCCGACAGAAAAGGAACGTCCCTATCTGCCATCTACGCGCTTGGCCATCCAGGCATGGGGCTGGCCCTCGTCTTCGTAGTCTACCGGGGCAATTTGCGTGTAGCCCGCCTTTACATAGAGCGGCAGCACGTATTCCTGCGCATGCAACTTAATAAGCTTAGCGCCGGCATCTCGTGCACACGCTTCGCTGGCCTCGACGATCGCACTCGCCAGTCCGCGACGACGCATAGACGGCAGCACGGCGACGCGCCCCATAATATAGGTCTCCCCCTGTCTCTTATACACATCTGACGCTGCCGACGATCGCATAAGTGTAGA
>UROM01000129.1 GCA_900549455.1 uncultured Collinsella sp.
CAGCACTTAATGTGCTCTCCGTGCGAGCAGGACTGTAGAGCAGGAAACCTTGTATACGCCCGCCCGCTCCCGAGGGGCAACTCTCATGCAAAAACTTTTGTCGGGTAAAGTCCGAGGTCAGTGGCGTTTTATACTGAGAAATTCAAAAAAAGTTGAAAATTCATTACATATTTGCGTTGACTTTAGGTAACTAAAGTTTCATACTCCTTTTCAACCACTGGGGGATGTGAACACACACGGATCGTTCACATCATGATCGAAGAGGATTTCTTAGACATGTTCACGCATCAGCTAAACATTATCAGCGTAGTAATTATCTGATGCGGGTTAGCACATACAGCTAGCCCGTACGATAACGGGCGGCTGATGAAGATGAGGGCCGTCGAGCGCAACCGACGGCCCTCATTTTTTATGTCTGGGAAGTTCTTTTTAGAGGAGGAAATGTAATGAACGGAGTTTTGCTCATGGTTGTGGCCGCGGCGGTGCTCGCTTGCGGCTATCTGGGCTATGGCCGATGGCTGGCCAACAAGTGGGGCGTTGACAAAGAGGCCCTCACGCCGGCCAAGCGCATGAAGGACGGCAACAGCTTCTCGCCCGTCTCCGCCTTTACCGCGTTCTCGCACCAGTTCAGCTCGATCTGCGGTGCCGGCCCTGTCACGGGTACGATCGTCGCCATGGCCTTCGGCTGGCTTCCCGTCGTGCTCTGGGTCCTCGTCGGCGGCATCTTCTTTGGCGCCGTCCACGACTTTGGCGCCCTGTACGCCTCGATGAAGAACAACGGCAAGTCCCTGGCCCAGCTCATCGAGAAGTACATCGGCAAGACCGGCCGTCGCCTGTTCCTGCTGTTCTGCTGGCTGTTCTGCATCATCGTCATCGCCGCTTTCACCGACATGGTCTGCAAGACGTTCATGTTCACCCCGGCCGTTGACGCTTCTGGTGCTGCTACCGGTGCCATCGACTTCACCAAGTCCTATGCCGCCGGCTGCGCTGGTACCATCTCCATCCTGTTCACCTTCGTCGCTATCGCCTTTGGTTGGGCCCAGAAGAAGTTCAACCTCACCGGCGCTGCCGAGTTCGTCACCGGCGTGGTCCTCATGGTTCTCATGTTCGCCGTCGGTATGCAGTTCCCGGTCTACCTGGACAAGTTCCAGTGGTTCGCCGTCGTCATGGTCTACCTGGTCTTCGCTGGCGCTATGCCCATCCAGATGCTCAAGACCCCGCGTGACTACCTCACTTCCATCATGATGATCGTCATGATCGTCTGCGCTGTCCTCGGCATCGTCGTCCTGGGCGTCAACGGTCAGGCCACTATCACCGCTCCGGTCTTCACCGGCTTCTCCACTGCTTCCGGCATGATGTTCCCGGTCCTGTTCGTCTCCGTCGCTTGCGGTGCTCTCTCCGGTTTCCATAGTCTCGTTTCATCTGGTACCTCCTCTAAGCAGGTCGAGAAGGAGCAGGACGCCGTCAAGGTCGGTTATGGCGCCATGATCGTCGAGTCCTTCGTCGGCATCCTTGCCATCATCGTCGCCGGCATCATGTTCTCCGATATGAACACCGCCGGTACTGGCGCCCTCAACGCCGGCGTCGCTTCCACCCCGTTCCAGATCTTCGCAGCCGGCATCTCCCGCGGTATGCAGGCCTTCGGCGTTGACGGCACGCTCGCTACCGTCTTCATGACCATGAACGTCTCCGCTCTGGCCCTGACCTCGCTCGACGCCGTCGCTCGTATCGCCCGCACCTCGTTCTCCGAGTTCTTTGCCCAGACCAACGACGCCCTGGCCATCGAGTCCAAGGCCGGCTACATGAAAGTCCTCGGCAACCCCTGGTTTGCCACGGTCGTTACCCTGCTTCCCGGTCTCGCCCTCGCCTTTGGTGGCTATGCCAACATCTGGCCGCTCTTTGGTGCTTCTAACCAGCTGCTCGGCGGCATGACCATGATCACCCTCGCCGTGTTCTGCAAGTGCACCGGCCGCAAGGGTTGGATGCTTTACGTGCCCGTCGCCTTCCTGCTCTGCTGCACCTTCACCTCGCTGGTCCAGAGCGCCATGGGCTGCATGACCGCCGTCCAGGCCTACGGCTTCTTCGGTACCATCCCGGCTACCGCCACCACGGCCGCTGTCTCCGTCGCCGCTACCAAGGGCCTGCAGCTCGTCTTCGCCGTCCTGCTGATGGTCCTGGGCCTCATCGTTGCCGTCAACTGCCTCAAGGAGTTCTTCGGCAAGGAGGCCGGTTCCATGCCCGACGAGGAGCCCGAGTGGTCCGAGATGGGCAAGGCCGAGTATGGCCGCGCCGCTGCTGCCGAGGCTCCCGCCGACGCCGAGGCTGCCAAGGCCTAGTCAGCTTGATGGACTAACCGTTCCATCCATATGACTCGGAAAGACCGGGTCCGCAACGACGCGGACTCGGTCTTTTTTCTTGCGAGAACGGGTGATGCAAGGGCGTCCTCGCAGATGTTTTGCGTGGATAGGCTCGCGCGTTGTACCATATAAACGTATATGTGTACATATGAAAGGGGCCCCGTGGCCAAGACGGTATATTCCGATAACCAAAATAATGTCGATGCCCTGGCTGAGCGTCTGAGCAGCCAGACGTCGCTTTCTGCCGAGCGCGCCAAGCTGGTTGCCTACGACCTGCTCTGCCGCAAGGCACTCAAGATCAAGTCGAGCGCGCTGGCGCAGATTTTCCGCTCCGTCGATAAGGAATGCGACACCAAGGCGATGCGCGACGAACTCATCGCGGCAAAGATCGTTACCAAGATCGAGGGCAGCGGCATTAACGGCCGCCCTGCCTTTTACACCATTAATGCCGAGATTAACGATGTCCAGGAGCAGCCCGTCGAGGTTGCCGAAGAGACCGTCGAGGACGTTGTCGAGGCGCCCGCTTCGGTGGAAACGGCTCCGCGCGAGCATGTCGATACCGACGAGCTGCTTGACGAGAGCGTCGTTCGCGCCTTTACGGCCAAGGCCGGCCGCGGCGGTTTTGGCGGGGGCGGCAAACGCGATGCACAGCGCCGTGCCCAGCAGGAGCGCTTCCGTCGCGCCGTTGCTCAAAAGGATGAGCTCGATACCGAGGCTGTTGAGACCGAGGTTGCTGTCGAGTCGCAGAAGCCCGCGCAGGAGCAAAAACCCGTGAAGGTCCAAGAGCCCAAGCGTCGTCGCGGTGCTCACTTTAAGGCTGCGCAGCAGGATGTCGCGCATGAGGTTGAAGAGCCTTCCGAGGTTGCAGACGATGCTGAGGAGTCTGCCAAGAGGGCTCCGGGTTCGTGCCGTCCCGGCCGCGGTTTTGCGGGACGCGCGTATCCCGTAAAGCATCAGGAGAAGGGCGAGCCGGCTTCGACCGCTCAGGCCGAGAAGGCCGAACAAACCGAGAAAACCGTTGAGCCGGTGGCTCGCGAGCAGCAGCCTTCCGAGTCGCAGCCTGCGGCTGACACCGAGGTCAAAGCTCAACAGTCCGCTGATAAGCAGGTGGGGGAGAGCGCCTCAAGCAAGCCCCGCCGCCGCCGTCATCGTGGCGGCCGTGGCTCAAATGCCGAAACCGTGGCCGAGAAGGCGACGCAAAACAAGAATGCGAAGGCTGAGACTCCGGTGGAACAGCCCAAGCGCCAGCCGGCGAGGGGGGACAAGCCCGAGCGCTCGCAAAAGGGTCCGTCCGCGCCAAAGCAAGAGCGCAAAGCTCAGGTAGATTCCAAGCGCAAATCCCAGGCGCAGTCCAAACCGACTGCAAACGATGTGGCCGCCCAGCAGACTGAGCCGCCCGCTCATGGCGAGGTTTCGGCGTTTGCTCTGGCCCGTGTCCTGGGCAGGCAGCTGCTCAAGATCGTTCCAACGCCTACGGCGCTCTCCAAGATCAAGGAGCAGCAGACTCAAATTGTTAAGGTCGAGGGTAAGGACGGCAAAAAGGCTCCGCAGCGCACTCAGCACAACGAGATGTCCAACCGCAAGATTGCCGAGGAGATTGCGATCATCCAGGCTTGGATAGAGCAGAATCGCGGCGCCGACACGCCGGTCGCTTCGCGTCGCCAGCGCGCCTACCAGATTTTTAACGATGAGAAGGCCTTTGACGGCAAGCATGGCGAGCGCCTGATTCGGCGTATGACCGAAAAGGGCATCAGCATGCAGGCGATTAAGGTCGCCCCCAACCGCCCCGTGCACTTTACGGGTTTCTTTACGCTGGGCGCCGACAAGCCGTTCATTATGGTCGAGAACCTGGACACCTATGACGAGATCGTCAAGCTCCTGCGCGGCCGCAAGCACGCCAAGCTTTTTGGCACCAAGGTGGGTGGCGTGATCTTTGGCGGTGGCTGCAAGGCGAGCGTCTCGCATGCGTTGGACGATTATCTGGCCGAGATCGGCTATCGCTTTAACTATGTCTACTACGTGGGCGACATCGACCGAGAGGGTGCGCGCATTGTCGAGCAGGCCCGTAATGCCAATGTCGTTGAGATTCGCCTACATGCCGGTATGTATCGCGCCATGCTCGCCGAGCACAAGCGTCGCGTGAAGGCCGGCGGAGAGTGCGAGCCCGCGGCTGCCAACCAGGGCGTGCCGCAGAACCTGGCGGCGACGATCAAAGATCTGCCCATGGTCACGCGCGTGCAGTTCCGCAACTGTCTCTTATACACATCTCCGAGCCCACGAGACTCCTGAGCATCTCGT
>UROM01000130.1 GCA_900549455.1 uncultured Collinsella sp.
AGGTTACCCAGAATAATGCCGACGACGATCGGCAGAATGGCGCCCACGAGCGACCAGCCGATCGGGGCCTGGCCGGCAGCGCCGAGCACGATCATCGTGACCGGAGGGCCGACAACCAGCGTGGTGATGGCGACAGCGCCACGCTCAGCCTCGTTGCCCATGGTACCCATCAGCCCAGCGTACATAGCGTTGTTGGCGCCGGTGCAAGCCGCCAGCATCACCATGGCAGAGATGCCAAACAAGTTGTCGTTGAACACATAAAGGATGAGCAGCGACATGGCAACGACCACGATCTGCTTGACGGCGATGATGATGGCGCCGCGGGCAGCGGCGGCAGGAGCGCTCTTAAACGAAATCGTCGTACCGACGATGAGCAAAAAAGCGCCCACGAGCGGGCCAGCGCCCTGCTGGGTCATGCCAAGCGTAAAGCTGCCGAGCGTTTTGAACAGGTCGGGGAATAGCGTGTTGAGCAGACAGCCCAACAGAAGCGGCACCAAGATATTGGCGCCCGGGATGGAGGACATCTTAAAGAACGGCTCCTTTGCCGCCGGCGCCTCCACCGCAGTCGATTCACTCATATATATCTCCTTTGGATGCATGCGAATCGTAGCCGCATGCGCCTATATCAGAAAGAAGGCGACGGTCCCGAGTCGCAGGAGCCGTCGCCGAATAATCGTCGCGGAGTATTACCCGTCCAGAACGATGCCACCGTCGCAGTCACCGATCTCGCCGTTCACGAAGCTGGCGAGGTCGGAAGCGAAGAACAGCACCATCTGCGCAGGCTCGCTGGCCTGGGCGGCGCGGCCCAGAGGAATACCGTTGATGATACGCTGAGAGTTCTCGTCAGAGAGAATCGAGGTCATATCGGTCAACGTGAGCGACGGGCACACGGCGTTACAGCGGACGCCAAACTTGCCGCCTTCCTTGGCGACTGCCTTGGTCAGGCCGTTGACACCGGCCTTAGAGCTCGCGTAGGCCGCGGTGCCGAGCAGGCCGCCACCGATCTTGCCAGCGACAGAGCTCACGTTGACGATAGTGCCGGCATGGGCCGCCTTAAAGTGCGGGTACACGGCGTTCATCATAGTGAAGGTACCGTTGAGGTTGATGTCGATGGTGCGACGCCACTCGGTGTCATCGATCTCGTCGAACTTCTTGGTGCTGATGACGCCAGCGCAGTTGATCAGGATGTTGGTTTGCGGCAGGTCCGTAAAAATCTGCTCGACGGTCTCGCGCGCCTTGGGCGCATCGGCGACATCGAGCTGATAGAACTTGTTGCCCTCGCCAAGCTCGGCCACAGCGGCCTCGCCCTTAGCAGCGTTCCTTGCGATGAGCGCGACATGTCCGCCGCCCGCGACGATGCCCTTGGCGATCTCGAGGCCAATGCCCTGAGTGCCGCCCGTGACAATCGCGGTCTTGCCCGTGAAGTCAAATGCCATGACTCCATCCCCCTTTATGTAAGGTGTCTCCTTGCGGGAAGTTGGAGCATCGCACGTGGCGATTATATGAGTCCCAGTCGTCATGGTGGTGACAACCCCTCGCCTAACCGCGTGCATAGTAGTTCTTTGAAACGCTTCAGCAATTGAATGATTTTAAGTCTTAATGCACTCTTAATATTGCCTAGCGGCCAAGTAGATTTTTGGGACATGCCTAGAAATCTACCGCATAGGGCGTGCGTGCGGGGGTATCATCTTTCACCGAAAATAGTTTCTAGTGTTAGGGGTTTTCGGTGGAAGATACCGATTTCCGTGAACTTGGGCGTCAGCTCCTTACCGAGTTCGGCAGCATGCATCAGCGCATTTCGCGCTTTGCGGACAAAGCCCTCGGCGGCGAGATGGCCGTCATGCGCGCCCTCATGCTCGCTGGCGGTTCGCTCACGCCGAGCGAACTCGCCGATCGCGCCTGGGTCTCGAGCGCCCGCATCGCCAATATCCTACGCGCTCTCGAAGCCAAGGGCTGGGTCGAGCGCGAGCACTCAAAGACCGACCGTCGTCGCGTACACGTCACGGTGACCGACAAGGGATTCCAGGATCTCGAAATCAAACGACGGGAATTCGAGGAGCGCACCGCGGCCTTCCTCGAGCAGCTCGGCGAAACAGATACCCAAGAGATGGTGCGCCTTCTAAGACGTGCCAACGAAATTATCGACCGCAATCAAGAAAGGAGAGATGCCGAGTGAGGATTCTCAAGCTCTTTAAAAAGCACGTCCTGGCACTGTTCACAGCTATCGTACTTATCGTAATCAGCTGCAACGCCGATCTGGCGCTGCCTACCTATATGAGCGACATCGTCGACGTGGGCGTGCAGCAAGGCGGCATCGCCTCGCCCGTGCCCGACACCATTCGCGCCGAATCGCTCGACGACCTCGAACTCTTCATGAGCGCCAAGGACGCCAAGGCTGTGGAGGCCGTGTTTAGCAAGGCTGACAAAAACGGCATTCGAACGTACAAGGGCACCGAGGAAGAGCGTGCCGATGGAGGCAAAATTACCGACATTATGAGCCTGCCCGAGACCGTCGTCCTTTCGCTCAACCAGGGCATCGACGCCGACTCCATGGGAGACATGACCGGCACGTCCAGCGAGAAAGACAGCGACGCCGCTCAGGCCATGCCCACGCCCGAGCAGATGGCGGCGATGACGCCCGAGCAGCTCGCCGAGATGCAGCAGAAGGCCGCAGCGGCGCAGAACATGCAAAAGCAGATTGATACCGACGGCGGTAAGATCACCATGAAGGGCCTGCGTCTAGGCGTTGAAGGCGGCCTAATCGACCAGGGCAAGCTCGTCGAGGGCGCCAACGAAATGGCGGATAAAATGGGCTCCATGTCGGGCTCCATCGTCACTCAGCGCGCCGTGAGCTATGTGCAAGACGAGTACAAGGCGCAGGGCATCGACCCCGCCGACGTGCAGAACGCCTACCTGAGCCGCATGGCGACCACGATGTTTGGTCTGTGCTTGGTGTCGCTTGTCGCCACCATCCTGACCGGTGCCGTGGCTTCGCGCACTGCCTGCTCCATCGCCCGCGACCTGCGCCGCGAGACCTTCAACAAGGTTATGCACTTCTCGCCGGCCGAGGTGGGCAAGTTCAGCCAAGCCTCGCTCATCACCCGCTGCACCAACGACATTCAGCAGATTCAGATGGCCGCAACCCTGTTTATCCGCATGTGTCTGATGGCCCCCGTCATGGGCATCGTCGCCGTCATGCGCGTCCTGGCCAACCATACCGGCCTAGAGTGGACCATCGCCGTGGCCATCATCGCGGTCTCGGCCGTCGTCGGCGTGCTTATGGGCCTCACCATGCCCAAGTTCAAAAAGATGCAGAGCTTTGTGGACCGTGTGAACCTTACCGCCCGCGAGCTGCTCGACGGCCTTATGCCCATCCGCTCGTTCAACCGCGAGGAGCATGAGCTCGAGCGTTTTGACAAGGCTTCGCTCGACCTGATGACCACGCAGCTCTACACCAACCGAGCCATGAGCTTTATGATGCCGCTCATGATGCTCGTCATGAACTGCATCACCGTGCTTATCGTCTGGTTTGGCGCGCAGGGCGTGTCCGACGGCGTGATGCAGGTCGGCAACATGATGGCGTTTATCTCCTACACCATGCAGATCGTCATGGCGTTTATGATCCTCACCATGGTTTCGGTCATCCTGCCCCGCGCCGAGGTCGCAGCCGAGCGCGTGGAAGAGGTCATCACCTGCCCCACGAGCATCAACGACCCCGCCTCGCCCAAACTGCCCGCTGCCAGCGCGCCGCGCGGCGAGCTCACCTTCCGTGACGTGAGCTTCCAGTATCCCGATGCCCGCGCCGACGTCATTAGCGGCGTAAACTTCACCACGCACGCCGGTCAGATGCTCGGCATCATTGGCTCCACGGGCTCGGGCAAGTCCACGCTCGTGCAGCTGATTCCGCGCCTGTACGACGTCACGGGCGGCAGCATTTCGCTCGACGGCGTCGATGTGCGCGACATGACCCTTTCCGAGCTGCGCCGCCGCATCGGTTATATTCCGCAGCAGGGTCGCCTGTTCTCGGGTACCGTCGAGAGCAACCTCAAGTTTGCCGGCGACATGGTGAGTGACGAGGATATGCGCCAGGCAGCACGCGTCGCCCAGGCGGAGGACTTTATCGCCGAGCGCGAGGACGGGTACGACTCCCCCATTAGCCAGGGCGGCTCCAATGTTTCGGGCGGTCAGCGCCAGCGTCTGGCCATCGCCCGCGCGTTGGCCAAAAAGCCCGAGGTCGTGGTGTTCGATGACTCGTTTAGTGCCCTCGACTACAAGACCGACGCGCGCCTACGCGAAGAGCTGGCCAAAAACGTTACCGACGCCGCGCTCGTGGTCGTGGCCCAGCGCATCGCGACCATCATGCACGCCGACCAGATCATCGTGCTCGACGACGGCCACGTAGTGGGCACCGGCACGCACGAGGAGCTGCTGCGCAGCTGCCCGGCGTACCTGGAGATCGCACAGTCGCAGCTTTCCGCCGAGGAGCTGGGGCTTACCCAAGAAGAAATTGCAGCCGTCATGGAAGGAGGCGAGCGCTAATGGCAGACGAGACCAAGACTCAGATTCCCAAGCCCACCCGCCAGCGCGGTCCCATGGGCCGCATCTGTCTCTTATACACATCTCCGAGCCCACGAGACTCCTGAGCATCTCGT
>UROM01000131.1 GCA_900549455.1 uncultured Collinsella sp.
CGGCATACGAGATGCTCAGGAGTCTCGTGGGCTCGGAGATGTATATAAGAGACAGCGGCGGCGCTGGAGTTGAGGCCCTTGATGGCGGGGTCGCACTGGTAGCCGGGAGCGGCGAGCACGCAAAAGTCCGGCTCACCGGTGCGCGCGATTTCACGAGCGAGCGGACGGGCGAGCATCTGCTTAATGAAGAGCGCCTGGCTGGCACGCTCGCAGGCGACGAGCAGGCGACGCGTGTGGTTGCGGTCGGCGCCCGCCATGCCGCGCGTGACGAACACGTCGCGCTCGTTGAGGTAGTCGACGATACCGGTCTTGATGGCCTCGTAGCTCTCGGTCGAAAGAGGGCGGTTGACGGCGCCCCAGGCAATCTTGTCGTGAACATCGGGGGTGTCAACGATAAAGCGATCGTTGGGAGAACGACCAGTACGCTCCCCCGTCTCGATCACCAGCGCGCCGTTGGAGGCCATGCGGCCTTCGTTGCGGCGGATGGCATACTCGACAAGCTCGGCTGCCGGCAGGTCAACCAGCAGGCGGGGCTGGTTCTCGGCGGGGTCTTCGACCAGCGTAATGCCAAAGTTGGACAGAACTTCTGCAGGGGTAACACCAGGCATGGGGCCTCCTTTAAAAGCGCGGCACGTGGACGCGGCGCGCACTTTACTCACGTAAAGCCCGTTGTACCCGATATGCAAAAACGTTTTTGCGGCAACGACGAAGCGCCCGCCCAACGGTCAAAAATCGCAGGCAAGCGGCCTAGACATTGGGACGTTCTTAAACGACTAGTCGTTGGGGACACTCTTGAACAGGCAACAACCAAGGAGTGTCCCCAGATGCCGGCACTTAGGGACGTTCCCAGAGTGCCGGCTACAGTGGCAGGCCTTGGCCGAGCATGGCGATGGCGCTCATGAGGACCAGCATGCCGACGGCGTAGGGCAGCACTGCACCCAGGAGTTCGGCGTCCTTACCGCGCACGTGCACGGCGGCAAGGCCAATCGCGAGCGTTTGCGGCGAGATCATCTTGCCGGCGGCGACACCCAGGGCGTTCAGCGCGACCATCCAGTAGTCGCTCACGCCCAGCGCCGAAGCGGCCTGGCTCTGGATGGGGCCAAACAGCATGCCCGAGGACGTGCCCGAACCGGTCACGAACGCACCGACGGCACCGATCCATGGGGCCAGAATCGGGTACAGACCACCGGCGACCGCAATGCAAAACGCGCTGATCGACGAAATCATGCCCGCATAGCCCATAACCTTGGCGCAACCCAGCACCGAAAGCATCGTGATCACCGTCGGCATCATCTGCTTGACGGTCGCGGCCAGCACCTCGCCCATCATGCGCAGCGAAGCACCCTGAATGGCGCCGCCGACAAACGCCGCCAGGAAAATCCAGACACCCGGCGTGTTGATCCACGAAAACGTAAGCGTACCGGGGTTCTCGCCGCAATACACCTGCACGTGGCTCGCAAACGGCGCGAGCGCGGCGTGCACGACGGGTACCAGGTTGGAGGTACCCAACAGCAGCACAAAGATCAGGATGAAGCATGACCAGGCCGAAAGCGCGGACTCAAGGGTGAGCTGCTCGCCGGAATCGATATTCATATGGAAGCGCGCATCCAAATGCCCCGACTTCTCGGCACGCATTGCAAGCGCCGCGGTCAGCGCAAGCGACACGATGGAGCCGACGACAACGGCAAGCTCGGGACCCACAAACATGGCAACAACCAGAGCCGTGCCGGCAAAGGAAGCGCCCGAGAGCAGTGCAATGCCCGCCACGCCACGCAGGCGCTCGGCAACGCCCGCGACATTGCCCTGGTCATCGGCAACACGACCAGCAACCAGTACAATAAACAGCGGCATCATCACAAAGAAAGGCGCCAGCTGCACCATCTGAACGGTTGCCAAGTGCAGAGAGTCCAGGCCCACCAGGTCGGCAACGGATACCGTGGGGATGCCAATGGAGCCGTAGGGCGTGGGCACGCCGTTGACCAGCAGGCAAATGAGCACGGCAGGCACGGCCTCAAAACCAAGGCCCGCGAGCATGCCGGCGGGAATGGCAACGGCGGTACCAAAGCCGGCCATGCCCTCCATAAAACCGCCGAAGCACCAGGCCACGAGCAGCGCCAGCAGACGACGATCGCTGCTGATGGAGGTGATCATACTGCCGATCACGTCCATGGCACCCGTGCGCACGCACAGGTTATACGTGAACACCGCGGCAATAATTACGAGCACGATGGGCCACAGGGCCATCAAAAAGCCCTCGAGCGAGGCCGTGGCTATCTGCGCCGCCGACAAATGCCACCACGCAAAGGCGAGCACGCACGAAAGGACGAACGAGCCAATGGCGGCCTTCCAAGCCGGCCATTTAAAGCACAGCAGCATCACGACGAGCCAGATGATCGGCACAAGAGCCAGCAAAAACGCAGCGACATCCATGGGTAAAAACTCCTTGGTACCGCGCAAGCGGCATCGGGGGGTCACAAAACTTCAACAGGATACCGCACGTTTACCGACAAATTACAGCCGCCCGCCGAAATTATTGAACAATCCGTTCAAAAACACGAGCGAACACCATCGCGTCTATACTAGAACGCAGCAATAGAAAGGAACCGCCTTGAGCATCACGCCCCTCGACAGCATCCGCCGCGCCATCGCCCGCCGCAATGGCGTCGCCGGCCCCGCCGCAGCGAGCGGCGGCACCGCAAAGGCCCAAGGTGGACGCATCGAGAACGGCCTGTTCCCCGCATCGCATACCGCCGAGGAGCTCGCACGTATCCAGGAGTTGAGTCAGCGCAACGCCGGCGGCCCCGACAGCGGCCAGGCCACACGTCGCCGGCGCGAGCGCGATCGCGAGCCCGGCCCCATCCACCGCATGGTCAACGCCTGGTGGAACCGCCTGCTCGGCGCTGTCTACGGCGGCGGTTTCTCCACGCAGGAAGCCGAATACGAAGAGCACGCCACCAGTCGCGACTATCTTTGGAACACCCTCGGCACCGCCGTATGGGGCATGGCGTTTCCGCTGCTCACCATCGTGTCCACGCAGCTTGTGGGCGCCGAGGAAGCCGGCAAGTTCTCCATCGCCTTTGTCACTGGCACGCTCATCATGATCGCGTGCAACTACGGCGTGCGCAATTTCCAGGTCTCGGATATCGACGAGAAGACGTCCTTTGCCTCCTACCAGCTCAATCGCTGGCTTTGCGGAGCGATCGCGCTGGCCTGCGGCCTTGCATACAGCAGCGCCCGCGGCTACGACGCGCACATGGCGACGATCGGCCTGGGCGTCTACCTCTATAAGGTGGTCGACGGCGTCGCCGACGTATACGAGGGCCGCCTGCAGCAGGCCGACAAACTCTACCTGGCCGGCATGAGCCAAACGCTACGCTCCGTCGGCGTCATCGCGGTCTTTAGCGTGGCGCTGTTCCTTACGCGCAGTATGCCCATCGCGGCGATGGCCACGGGTGTCACCGCCATCGCCTCGCTCATGCTGGTCACCGCGCCGCTCGCTCTGCTCGAGACCGAAAAATCGCGCCACGTGAGTCTGCGCGAGGTCGGCCACCTGTTTGTCCAGTGCGCCCCGCTCTTTGGCGCGCTCTTTTTATTCAACCTTATCGAGAGCATGCCCAAGTTTGTGATGGAAGGCACGCTGGCCTACAAATACCAGCTGTACTTTAATGCCCTGTTCTTTCCAGCGCAGGCTATTTTGCTGAGCATCGGATTTGTCTATAAACCGCAGCTCCTGCGTCTGTCGAGCATTTGGGCGAACCCGCGCAAACGCCGCCGTTTTGACTTGATTATTATTGCCGTTATGGCACTAATCGTGGCCATCACCGGCGTGTGCGCCGCATTTATGGCCGGTCCCGGCATTCCCCTCATGAGCTTTATGTACGGCCTCAACTTTGAGCGCTACCGCACATTGGCACTGCTGATGGTCGTCGCCGGCGGTGTAACCGCGGCCATCGACTTTATCTATGCCATCATCACGGTGCTGCGCCACGCTGGAGACGTCACCAAGATCTACCTGATCTGCTTTGCCGTGAGCGTAGTGCTCCCGGTGATCCTGATCAACCTGCTTGGCCTGATGGGTGCCGTCGTAAGCTACCTGGCTATCATGGCCCTACTGCTGGTGCTGTTGATTGTCGAATACGCCCACATCCGCCAGCGCATAGAACGAGCCCGCAACCCGTACGGCGCCTAATTAGCTGCCCCCGGTCACCGGAATTTGCGATGGAATCACCCCGGCCGGGGTCTCGTTGCGGACAATATGCATCACGCAAAACTAAGTGAGTAGACTTTTACCGAATCCCCGATCACACCGACAAAGCACAAGTCTGTGACCTGCGGTTTTATTGAGGCAAATATGTTGAGTGCTCGGCATTTCCAAAAAAGTCTACTCACTTAGCCAGCGGGCGGCCAAATGATTATTTAATCCCCGTCCCAGAAAAATCAATTAGCGGGCAGAAGGGCAAAAGTAGTCAAAAAGGCCCCGTCCCAAATTAGCTACCCTTTGCAGCGATTATTCGCCCGGGTTGATGTTCGCATAAAACTCCGCCCCGTCATCCAGACGCAGGATCCCGACGCGGCCGAACTCGGAACCGGTGGCGGCGGC
>UROM01000132.1 GCA_900549455.1 uncultured Collinsella sp.
ATGCTCAGGAGTCTCGTGGGCTCGGAGATGTGTATAAGAGACAGTTCGTATACAACGGGCTCAAAGTCTCGCATCGCTTTCTCGTAGAACTTGTTGTAGATATTGCGTCCGATAGGCTTCTTCAGCTTGATGATAAGTCGCTTGATGTAGGCCTCGTAGTCAGGAAGAAGCGCCAGCTTGTAGCCCACGCCGCCCAGCACCTCGGGCACCACCTTCTCCACTTTGTGCATGCCGCCGAAGATGAAGTACTCGGGCCCGTAAGTGTAGTACTGGGCGAACGAGAGCAGGTACTCTGCATGGTTGAGGTTGTTGTTCGCCTGCCCTGTCGCGCTCCTCCACGCGTTCATCTCGTACCATCGCGAGCCGCTATCGGTCCTCTCGGTGGTCGAGGTATCTTTTAGCAGCAGGTCGTACGCGCGTAGGCTCACATCGCCAGCGTTCATGTTGAACTTAACCTTGGTCTTCTCGGGGTGTGCCACCGGCATCAAGTCCCTGAGTGTTATCACGGGATTTCCCATGCTTATTCCGCCTTTTCGATTCGAAAGCTTGTAGATCGAATCATATCACTCGCTTTCCAGGCGAATATTAGCGCCCGGCCAACCATCCTGTTATTGCCGCTTTCCTCTCGATCAAGGATGTCCATCAGCCTTGATCGAGAAATTGAGCACCTATATACCCAGCCACTTCCCAAAAGTTGTCCAACAATCCGTCTCAAAATGCGTTGACTCTGTAGTCGGGCGTGCCCATTGTGTGATGAGCGCTCTCGCAGCGCATTGACCTTGCGTCTCGCAATCGTTACGCAACCTTGCCCATGACCTGCAGTAACGTATTATCGGTACAAAACAGCCTAACGAATGCAGCTTGCACCTTATATGCTACAAACCAGAACCTAATACAGTCGTTCCCAAACGCTGTGCTAAACTGCTTTACATCACATGGTTTCAACTCCGCGTTGCTGTTTGTGCGGATGCGTTCTACGCATCAATATGAGCAACCACGCGAGCGCGCAGAGAGCATCCGGCCGTAACGGCGGTGCCCCTCCTGAGCAGAAACCCAATAAAGTCCGATGCCTTTTTCGCTGATTTAAACCAGCGAAATTGTTGTTAGTGTGCATGCCTTAGCTGTTTGCGTGCGGTCCAGTTTTGTACCCGCTTGACTGGGCCGCACGCAGCCAGCTGGAGTCGTGGTCATTTTTGCGATACACGTCTGCGACTCTAGCAACTGCACTTTTACATACCGTTCACGGTGGGGCAGAGCCACGTGCTTGTCTAACTGGGCTCAGGGTTTGAATATGGAGCGCCTTCGCGCACAAGCGCCCTGGCGAAGCCATACACAAACCCCGTGAGCCACACGTAAGACAGCAAGCGGGTGGTGCTCGTGTGGTATGTGATTCAGACAGCAAGCGGGTGGTGCTCGTGTGGTATGTGATTCAGGTTATTAACGGTCGCGAAGACGTAATGCGCGAGCGCATTGAGCGTGTGGTGCCGGCTGGTGTCATGCAGGAGCTCTTTTATCCCCAATTTCAAACCGAGATTAAGGTACACGGCGAATGGGTCAACACGACCATGCCGCTCTTTCCCGGTTATCTCATCTGCGATACGGCAGATCCCCGCACCGTGCAACAGTATCTGCTGTGCATGGACGACTTTGCCCGGGTGCTATCCCAGGACGGTCAGTTTGTGCCGCTGGCAAAAGAAGAGGTCCAGCTCATCGGCAGTTTTACGCATAGGGGAGACCGCGTAGTGCCCATGAGCGAGGCCCTAAAAGACGGCGACCAGGTCGTAGTGACGGCAGGTCCGCTGCTGGGCCACGAGGGCCTTATCAAAAACATTAACAGACGCAAGAGCACTGCTTATTTGGAGCTCGACCTTTGCGGCCGGCGCGTAACCACTCGCGTTGGCCTCGCGGTGCTTTCAGCCGAGCAGTGCGTAATGCGAAACCTTAAAAAAAGCGATCGCCTAATTACGGGCGACTGTTTAACGGGACAGGGAGGATCCCCGGGGATGGGGACGTAGGTTTGAAGGAAATAGTGTCAGATAAAACTGAATATTCTACAGGAGCGCCGGCGGGGGCCGCGCTTGTTGCCCAGGCAATGAGCGGCGACGGCGCGCGCATGCGCTACAAGGCCATGCAGGCCGTGAAGGACTGGGACCGCACGCGCCTGGCCTACCGCACCGTCAAGCGCGCCTTCGATATCGTGTTCAGCGGCTTCGTGCTGGCCGTAATCGCGATACCGAGCCTGGTGCTCGCCGCGGCCATCCGCCTGGAGAGCGAGGGCAACCCGTTCTACAGCCAGATCCGCGTTGGCCAGACCCATCGCGACGGCAGGCTGTCCACCTTCCGCATGTGGAAGTTCCGCTCCATGTACAAAGACGCCGACGAGCGCCTCGCCGAGCTCAAGGGGCAGAACGAGATCGCCGGCGCCATGTTCAAGATGAGGGACGATCCCCGCGTCACCAAGATCGGCAGGTTCATCCGCAAGCACTCCATCGACGAGTTCCCGCAGTTCCTCAACGTGTTCCTGGGCCAGATGTCCGTCGTGGGCCCGCGCCCACCGCTGCCCAACGAGGTCGCCGAGTACACCGAGTACGACCTGCAGCGCCTGGCCGTTAAGCCTGGGATCACCGGCTGGTGGCAGGTGACGGAGCGCAACTCAACGGGTTTCGATGGGATGGTTCAGCGCGACCTGGAGTACATCGCCAAGCGCGGTCCTGTTACGGACCTCAAGATCGTCGCTCTCACGGTGATCGAGGTCATCACCGGTAAGGGTGCGTGCTAATGCTCCGGGACTATTCAAAATTCGTTGAGCTCAAGCGTGTTCCCGTAATCGATGTTCCGATCACGGGAACCAATATGTCTGAGTGCGTCGAGTTTCTCACTCGCCATATAGATGAGCTACATGGCGAGTATATTTGCGTATCCAATGCTCACACGTCGGTTATGGCTCATGACGACCCTTCCTATTGGGCCTGCCAAGCGGACTCCCTCATGTCCGTTCCCGACGGCAAGCCTTTATCTGTTGTTGGACGTAAAACAATAGAGTCAATGGGGCGTGTAACTGGACCCGATCTAATGCGAGAGATTTTCAGCATTTCCTTGCAGCAGGGATGGAGCCATTACTTCTACGGTAACGAGCAGAAGAATCTCGACGCTCTCAAGAATTCACTTCAAAAGGAATATCCGGGCCTGGAAATAGCTGGCATGGAGCCTTCGGTTTTCCGACCGCTCTCCGACAGCGAGAAGCGAGACCTTTCGCGACGTATCGCTGATTCGGGTGCAGACTTCGCATGGATTGCGCTGGGTGCGCCTCGCCAGGAAGTCCTCATGCATGAGCTTAAAGGTGGCCCCCAGCCAATAATGATCGGTGTCGGGGGAGCCTTCAATGTCCTCGCCGGAGTGGTGCCGGAGGCACCGATCTGGATGCAGGACTTGAGCCTCGAATGGCTATACAGACTTATCCAAGAGCCGAAACGGCTTTTCAAGCGATACCTCATTACTAACACTAAGTTTCTCTTTTACCAGTTCACTGGCGCAAAACGCAAGGAAGGCAAGTAGATGAAATCCACGACCGCATTCAAAGACAAGACCCTGATGATCACGGGCGGCACCGGCTCGTTCGGCAACACCGTGCTCAAGCACTTCATGAACACCGACCTGGCCGAGATCCGCATCTTCTCGCGCGACGAGAAGAAGCAGGACGACATGCGCCACCGCCTGCAGGAGAGGTCCCCCGAGCTCGCCTCCAAGGTGCGCTTCTTCATCGGCGACGTCCGCGACGCCCAGAGCGTGCGCGACGCCATGCACGGCGTGGACTACATCTTCCACGCCGCCGCCCTGAAGCAGGTGCCCTCCTGCGAGTTCTTCCCCATGGAGGCCGTGCGCACCAACGTCATCGGCACTGACAACGTGCTCCACGCCGCGATCGAGGAGGGCGTCGACCGCGTCGTGTGCCTGTCCACCGACAAGGCCGCGTACCCCATCAACGCCATGGGCAAGTCCAAGGCCATGATGGAGTCCATCATTTACGCCAACGCCCGCAACGGCGCCGGCCGCACCACCATCTGCTGCACCCGCTACGGCAACGTCATGTGCTCGCGCGGCAGCGTCATCCCGCTGTTCATCGACCGCATTCGCAAGGGCGAGCCGCTGACGGTCACGGACCCCAACATGACCCGCTTCCTCATGAACCTCGACGAGGCCGTGGACCTGGTGCAGTTCGCCTTCGAGCACGCCAACCCCGGCGACCTGTTCATCCAGAAGGCGCCCGCCTCCACGATCGGCGACCTCGCCGAGGCCGTGCAGGAGGTCTTCGGCCGCGTGGGCACCCAGGTCATCGGCACCCGCCACGGCGAGAAGCTCTACGAGACCCTCATGACCCGCGAGGAGCGCCTGAGGGCCGAGGACATGGGCGGCTACTACCGCGTGGCCTGCGACTCGCGCGACCTGAACTACGACAAGTTCGTCGTGGACGGCAAGGTGGAGACCCAGGCCGACGAGTCCTACACCTCCCACAACACCGAGAGGCTCGACGTTGCGGGCACCTGTCTCTTATACACATCTGACGCTGCCGAC
>UROM01000133.1 GCA_900549455.1 uncultured Collinsella sp.
TCTACACTTATGCGATCGTCGGCAGCGTCAGATGTGTATAAGAGACAGGGCGTAGACGATCTGGTTATCGTCGTTGAGCACGGCGAGCTTGACGGTGGTGGAGCCCACGTCAATGCCCAGGTGCAGGTTGCCGCGAGCGTTCTCGGGGTTGAAAATTGCGCCTTCGGGGGCGTGGGCGGCGGCTACGGGCTCAGCGGCAGTGACGGGCTCGCTAGCGACGGACGTCTCCCCTGCCGCATTCTTGGCCTCGGCAACCGCCTCGGCAACTTTCTCGGCAGCCGCGGTCGCGGCCTTCTGCGCGGCATCCACCACGGCGGGTGCAGCCTCACGCGCGGCAGCGACCATACGGTCCTTAATGCCCTCGACGAGTTTGCTCATTGTCTCTCCTCTTAGTTGTTGGACTCGACGGTTGCGGCGGTGTCGGCCGCGTCCTCGAGCTGCAAGTTCAATAGCTTCATGCCGTATTCCGGCACGTTGATATCGATGGGTTGGCCATACAGGTCACCAGGGCGCACAAAAGCGAGCACTGTCATAATGCGCGCCATGGCCTCGGGCGATTCGGTGAGCCCACGCTCAAACCAGCGCTGAATCATGCCGACCTCGGCACTCACGACGTAGGTGACGTAGTAGTCAAAGAACGTGCCCAGCGCCAGGCCCAAAATGCCCGTCTGCGCACGCGGCACCACAGCCTCACGAGCGGTGTCGATGATCCTTTTAATGAAGGCCTGATCGCCGCCCGGACCCAGCAGCGCACCGATTAAGTCGCGGTTGGCCGCAAGATAACGCAGCAGCTCAACCGAACCGGGCGCCGGCTCGAGCTCATCGATGTTGTGATAGAGATCGGGCAGCTGAGCTGCGGTGATGAGCTCAATGCGCTCACGGATCTCGGCCAGCAAGCCGTCCTCGATTTGATTGATAAAGTCGGGGATATCGCGGTAATGCGAATAGAACGTGCGGCGCGTAAGGCCAGCGCGCTCGGTGAGCGACGCGACATTAATGCGCGAAAGGTCGCCGCTTTCGGCAAGCTCGCTGGCAAGTGCCTGGCGAAGGGCACGCTGCGAGCGAAGGGACCGGCGATCGCATTTCTCGAGCTGGGACAAGCGTCCTCCTTGTTACTCAACCTGTGCGCTATTGCACAGTGCGAGTATTATTGCACACCGTGTGCATCAACACGTAAAGGCAATATTTTGGATGTGACAAAGGGACTGTCCCTTTGTCACATTATTCGATGACAGTGCGGGAGTTTTGCTTGCGCATGGTGGCGAGCATGTGTTTGGGGACGGCGTGGACCATGCAGCTGCCGATGGTCGCGCTCGCGGCGGCCTTAGCTGCATCGCTTGCGTTTTTGGTCGCGTAGCTGTGGCGGAAACGTTTGAGCATGGCAATGTCGTTGCCGCCGTCGCCGTAAACCGCGACCTCGTCCTCGGCAATACCGTAGTAGCCCGCCAGCCAAGCCACACTCTCGCCCTTGTTGCACGCCACGTCCGTGATCTCAAACATCACCGGATCAAACGGCGCGTTGACCACACGGTCCGAGCGCTCAGCCAAATATGCCTTAAGGTCGCACTCCAGCTCGGGCGAGGTCACGCGGCAGTTGATCTTGCAAACATCGTGGCGCAAGATGTCGCCGATCGACTGATCGAAATACTGCTCCTCGTGATAGCCGCCACGCGCGCGCATGCCGCGCATCACGATGCGCTTGATAGGGCTGTCCTTCTTAAAACCCGCCTGGTGCATCTCGAACGAACCGCTCGAGAACATGCCATCGGGCGTGGAGCAGTCGAAGCAAATGTCCGGGAACGCCTTGAGCAGCTCCTCGGTAATCTGCGGGTCGATGGTCCAGGTCTTGAGCACCTCGCCATGGCTGTCGCGCACGATTGATCCATTGGAGCAGCAGGCGTCAAGCGCCAGGCCCGTAAAGCCATGCTCGCCGATTGGCAACGTCGAGCGCCCGGTCGCGGGAACCACGTGGAGTCCCGCCTCAGTCAGCTCGCGAATAGCACGGCGGATGGTCCCATCCGCCTCGTGCAGGGCGTTCAGCAGCGTTCCGTCTAAGTCGCTCGCAAACATCTTGATCATGGGCATGCCTCTCCTTCGTCTGCACGATATTGTAGACGAGAACGGGCGCACCCCAAGAGAGGCACGCCCGTCGGGCGAAAGATTGTCCTACACCGCGGCGGGGCCGTGTTCGCCGGTGCGAATGCGGATAACCTCCTCGACCGGCTCGACCCAAATCTTGCCGTCTCCAACGGCACCGGTGCGAGCAGCGTTGCAGACGATGTCGACAATGCCATCGACGTGCTCATCGGCGCAGATAAGGGTGAACTGCACTTTAGGGATCGTGTTGACAAGCAGTTCGTTGCCGCGCACGTATTCCTTCCAGCCATGCTGTGCACCGCAGCCCTGAACCTGGTTGATAGTCATACCGCGAACATCAGCAGCAAACAGCGCGTCTTTAAGAACCTCAAGCTTCTCGGCACGAACAATCGCCGTAATTTTCTTCATAGTGAATTCCTCTCTTTAATAAAGAAATGAATTGCTCATTCATGTGGCACGGGTTTTCCAAATGCCGCAAACCAACCTCAGAGATCAAAAAGTTCAACTGACTGGTCTTAGCAGGTTTCCCAAGTGCCGCAGATTGCCGTGAAAGAGGAGCGAAGCGTACTTAAGTACGTGAGCGACGATTGAACGGCAAGGTGCGGTGCTTGGGGAAGCTGCTAATCGAGTCCGGAGAACGAGGGATACGCGCTCTCGCCGTGTTGACTCGCATCCAGGCCCAACGCCTCGTCGGCCTCGTCCACGCGCAGGCTGCCATGGAACAGTGCCTTGACTACCGCCGCGATCACCAAGTCGAGCACCAGCACAATAACGACCGTCACCACAATGCCCAAAATCTGCGAGACGAGCAGCGACACGTCGCCCGTGTAGAACAGGCCACCCTTACCGGTCCACGAAAGCTCCGGCACGCAGAACAGGCCCGTGAGCACGCCGCCCAAGATGCCGCCGATACCGTGACAACCGAACGCGTCGAGCGCATCGTCGTAGCCAAACCTGGTCTTAAGATGGCTGATGGCCAGGTAGCAGACAGGCGATACGACCAGGCCCATAACCAGCGCTGCCCACGGCTCGACAAAGCCCGCGCCCGGCGTGACCACCACAAGGCCCGCAACCAGACCGGTGCTGGCACCCACCAGCGTGGGGCGACCGGTGTACACGCGCTCGACGGCAAGCCACGAGACCATGCCCGCCGCGCTGGCCGTCACGGTGTTGAGGTTGGCGAGCGCCGCCACGGCGTCGGCCTTAAACTCGCTGCCGCCGTTAAAGCCAAACCAGCCAAACCAAAGCAGGCCGGCGCCCAGCGCCACAAACGGCACGTTATGCGGACGGTAGCTCACCATGCCAAAGCCGCGACGACGGCCGAGCATTAAGCAGAGAATCAG
Organism: uncultured Collinsella sp.; assembly: GCA_900549455.1. Taxonomy (GTDB): domain Bacteria; phylum Actinomycetota; class Coriobacteriia; order Coriobacteriales; family Coriobacteriaceae; genus Collinsella. The sequence continues at coordinate 3,441 of UROM01000133.1, forward strand.
GCCCGTAAGACCGGACGAAATGTGCACTACGTCGCCGCCGGCAAAGTCGAGCGCGCCGATGATATCGCCGATAAAGGAGCCCTCGCCGCCCCAAACCATGTGGGCAAGCGGCGCATAGACCACGAGCAGCCAAATGCCCAGGAAGGCCATCATGGCACCAAACTTAACGCGGCCGGCCAGGCTGCCCGTGACGATAGCAACCGTGATCATGGCAAATGCCATCTGGAAGGCGATGTTGATGATTTGAGGGTAGACGGCACCGTCCGCAGCATCGCCCTCGGCCGCCTGCAGCACCTGGTTGAGCACCGGCAGGCACAGCAGCTGGTCAAGGCCTCCAATAAACGGGCTGGAACCGTCGCCGCCGTAGGCCAGCGACCAGCCGGCAACAATCCACAGCACGCCAACCAGGCCAATGGCGCCAAAGCACATAAACATGGTGTTGATGACATTTTTGCGCCTGGACAGGCCACCATAGAAAAACGCCAGGCCCGGTGTCATTAAAAACACGAGCATGGTGCAGATGAGCATAAACGTTGTCGATCCCGTATCGTACATTCGCTCCCCCTTAGTCGCATGAACGTTGTCGGCGCCCATAATGCGGCCGAGGGGCAACTGGTGTAGACCAGATACGGCGTTGTTAAACGCTGCGTTGTCGAATGGAAACGGCATCGCAATCTTGGAAACGGCGCGGCAACGGACGCGAAACGAAGGGGAAACGCATAAATCAAGAGGCCATCTATGCCCGCATTTCAAATCAGCTATATGCAGAGGCAAGGCAGTCCCAAGGCAGACTCCGCATCAGATTCGACCGTGATTCCCCTAGGGGAAACACGGCTAGGAGCTCTTTAGCGTGTTTTCCCTAAGGGAATCACAGCCGGCGGCGGCAGTAGCGTGTTTTCCCTAGGGGAATCACGATTGGGCAGAGTGATAAGGTGACTTTCCTAGGAAACACGCACTTGCAAGGCGCCTCTACGACTCCAGCTCTTAGCGCCGAAACAGCTCGCGGGCTCGGTCGCGGAGGTCGGTAGCTCGGATGATGCCTTCGTAGCGATTGATGCGCAGACGCGGGAAGGCATTGAAGCTGTCTCTTATACACATCTCCGAGCCCACGAGACTCCTGAGCATCTC
>UROM01000134.1 GCA_900549455.1 uncultured Collinsella sp.
TACACTTATGCGATCGTCGGCAGCGTCAGATGTGTATAAGAGACAGGTCCAGTCGGTGAGTTTGTGCTCGAGCTCGCGGGTGATGGCGCCGTCGAGCATGCGCCAGGTCCAGTTGCCGCCCAACGTGGCAGGGGTGTTGATGCGTGCCTCGTTGCCCAAGTTGAGCAGGTCCTGCATGGTGTAGATGCACGTGTCGCTCACGCTGGCGGCGATGGTGCGATTGAGTGCGTCGGCCATGGACTCGCCGGCCTGCTGATGGGTGTACAGGGCTGCCTGCTCGCGCTGACGCGGGGTAGCCGTTCCTTCAAACCAGCCGCGTGCCGTCTCGTTGTCGTGGGTGCCCACGTAGGCGACGGTGTTGGCAATGTAGTTGTGCGGCAGGTAGTACGAGTTGGCGCCCTCAAAGGCAAACTGCAGGATCTTCATGCCGGGGAAGCCCGAGTTGTCGCGCATATCGATGACGCCGGGGGTGAGGAAGCCCAGGTCCTCGGCGATGATGGGCAGCGTGCCGAGCTTTTCCGCGAGCGTCTTGAAGAACTTGAGGCCGGGCCCCTGCGTCCACGAACCGTAGGACGAATCGGGCGAGGAGAACGGCACCTCCCAAAATGCCTCGAAGCCGCGGAAGTGATCCAGGCGGATGACGTCGTACATGTCGAGGGCGGCGCGAATGCGGCCCTCCCACCAGGAGAAGCTGTCTGCTTCCATGGCGTCCCAGTCGTAGATGGGATTGCCCCAGTACTGGCCGGTGGCCGAGAACTGGTCGGGCGGCGTGCCGGCAACGCTCACGGGATTGCCGGCGGCGTCGATCTTAAAGAGCTCAGGTGTCGCCCACATCTCGACGGAGTCACGCGAGACATAGATGGGCAAATCCCCGATGATCAGGATGTCGCGCTCATTGGCATAGGCCTTGAGGCGGCTCCACTGGCGATCGAAGAAGTACTGCGTCATCTGGTGGTAGAGCATACGCGCCGGATGGTCGGCGCAGACCTTGGCGGAAGCCTCGCCGCGGCGGCGGAGCTCCGCGGGCCACTCCCAAAACGCCTTGAGACCGCACTCCTCTTTGACGGTCATGAACTCACAGTAGGGGATGAGCCAGTCCTCGTTGGCCTGGATAAAGTTATCGAAATCGGCCGGCTTGTCGGCAGCAAAGCGCTCAGCGGCTCGGTCGAGAATCTGACGGCGGCCGCCAAAGATAGCACCGTAGTCGACATTGCTTGGGTCGGATCCCAGATACACGCCATCGATATCGCGCTGCTCCAGATACCCTGCCTCGATAAGCTCGGCAAAGTCGATAAAGTTGGGGTTGCCTGCGCGGGCCGAGAACGACTGATAGGGCGAATCGCCATAGCTGGTCGTCGTAAGGGGCAGAATCTGCCAGTAATGTTGTTTGCACGAGGCGAGAAAATCGACGAAGTCGTAGGCATTCCAGCCAAAGCCGCCGATTCCGTATGGTCCGGGCAGAGATGAGACGGGCATGAGGACGCCGCTTGCACGCTCCATGAATGCGCTCACCAACCTTCTTGTTGTGGGGTCGGCCTGCCGATGGGCGTGCAGTCCGCCTCCGATGTTCTGATTCGACACGCCTATTGTAAAACATGTTGTTTAAACATGTACAGGCAAGATAAAAAAGTTGGTCGATTTTCGGCGAATGGCTACATGCCATGAAAAAAGCCCCGACCTCACAACGTGAGATCGGGGCAAGAACGGTATGTAGGTTTTTGCTACTCGGCGTCGGCGAAGCCGTTGGGGTTGTGGCTCTGCCAGTTCCAGCTATCGCGGCACATGTCCGCGATGTCGTACTGGGCTTTCCAGCCCATCATGCGCTCGGCCTTGGAGGCATCGCACCAGTTGGCAGCGATGTCGCCGGCACGGCGCTCGCGAATCACGTAGGGCAGCTCCTTGCCGCAGGCCTTGGAGAAGGCGGCGACGACCTCGAGCACCGAGGTGCCGGTGCCGGTGCCCAGGTTAAAGATCTCGACGCCGGTCTTGCCGTTCATCCAGTTGAGGGCGGCAACGTGGCCCGAGGCCAGGTCACAAGCGTGGATATAGTCGCGCACGCCGGTACCGTCGGGGGTGGGGTAGTCATTGCCAAAGACCTGAACGGCCTCGAGCTTACCCACGGCAACCTGCGCGACATAGGGCACCAGGTTGTTGGGGATACCCTTGGGGTCCTCGCCGATCAGGCCCGACGGATGGGCGCCGATGGGATTGAAGTAGCGGAGCAGCACAACGTCCCACTCGGGGTCTGCGGTGTGAACGTCCATAAGGATCTGCTCAATCATCCACTTGGTCCAGCCATAGGGGTTGGTTGCGGGCTTCTTGGGGTCTTCCTCGGTGACGGGCGGGTTGTCCGGATCGCCGTAGACGGTCGAGGAGCTCGAGAAGATGATGGACTTGCAGCCATGGTTGCGCATGACGTCGACGAGCACCAGGGTGTTCTCGATGTTGTTGTGATAGTACTCGACGGGCTTGCTCACCGACTCGCCGACGGCCTTAAAGCCGGCGAAGTGGATGACGCGGTCGATCTGATGGGTGTCGAAGATCTTGTTCATGGCCTCGCGGTCGAGCACGTTGGCCTCGTAGAAGGTGAGGTTCTTGGCGGCCTCGTCGCCCACGATGGTCTTGACGCGGTCGACGGCGACGGCGCTGGAGTTGGAGAGATCATCGACGATGACGACCTGGTAGCCACCCTCGAGCAGCTGAACGACGGTGTGCGAGCCGATAAAGCCGGCACCACCGGTAACGAGGACGCAGGTGTCTTTGGGGTCGAGTGCTTTGGACATGTAGTCTCCTATCGAATCAGGAACACTTCTTTAGGGGAGTATAGCGCAGGCAGGGACGCCCAAATCGTGCGCTGTAGGAAAAGCAGAGGAGCGTGTTAACGTACTTATAGAAATGCTGCGTGGACATAACCTCGACTTTGGCATTTGCTTACGAGCCGCTGACCTTGTAGTTTCCTGCCGTTCGTGGAAATCGTTGGGACGCGCCATATGTACGCTAATATGTATGAGTTGAGCGACATATAAATAAACATGTAACGGAGTACATATGTCACCAAACAGCGATTCCATCCTTTCCCAGGAGCTCTCGCGCCGCACTGCCCTCAAGGCCTTATTCGGCGCCGCTTCTGCAGCCGTTCTTTTTGGCCTGCCCGCTCGCGCCCGTGCGGCGGAGGCCACCAAGGAAACCACCGATAAGCTCAATGCGGCCCAGGCCCAGCTCGACGAGGTCCAGGCTCAGCTCGACAGCATTGCGAGCGAATACGCGGCGCTAGCCAACAAGAACGCTCAGACTCTCAGCGATATCGAGGGCGTACAGGGCCAGATCGACGACACGCAGGCGCAGATTGACGAAAAGAAGGCCGAGCTCAAAAAGAAGCGCGGCGATCTTTCCGATCGCGTTTCCGCCAGCTATAAGTCGGGCGGCACCAACATCCTGTCACTGCTGCTCGCCTCGGGTTCGTTTGAGGAGCTCGTCGCCAATGCACACTATGTTGAGAAGATCAACAAGAGCGACCGCGACGCCATCGAAGATATCCAGACCATCCAGGAAGAGCTCGATGCGCAAAAGACCGAGCTCGAGTCGCAGAAGGCCGACTTGGAGAAGCTCAAGGACCAGCAGACTGCTCAGATGCAGGACATGCAGACCAAACAGCAAGAAGTCCAGGTCGTGCTGAGCGGGCTTTCCGACGACGTCAAGGAACTCATGGCTCAGCGTGATGCCGAGGTCCTCGCGGCCACGCAGGCCGAGGAGGCGGCGAGGAAGGCTCAGGAAGCCGCCGCTGCTGCAGCCGCCTCGAACAAGAACAACTCGACCTCGAGCGGTGGCTCCCATGCTTCTAGTGCGCCGCAGCAAAATGTGGGTACAGGCAAGCAACAAGCCGTGGTTAATGCGTGCTACTCCACTCCCTCGCCCGGTTTGGGCTGGTGCGCCGCTTGGGTTACCAACGTCTTCCGCAACGCAGGAGTGGGCTACTTTGGCGGTAACGCGTGCGACATGTTTAACGCGTGGTGCTACAGTGCCGATCGTTCGACGCTAAAGGTCGGCATGATTGTTGCCGATTCCTCGCATCCCACGACGGGTATCGCGGGCCGACTATATGGTCATGTCGGTATCTATGTTGGCGGCGGCATCGTCATGAGCAACCAGGGCGCTATCACGTCTAAATCGCTCGACTCGTTTATCAGCTTCTTTGGCGGCGGTTCGGGCGTGCGTTGGGGCTGGCTCGGCGGCGTCGTGCTGTCGTAGGTGCGGTTTGAAGCTGGTTGGTCCCGGGCTGCCCGCGCGGCATAAGGTTGCCTGCTCGGACGGTCCTGCGCAAGACGAAGGCCCCTTTCGGGGCCTTCTTTGTTAGAGGAATTCGCCTACTCGGTGGACTTCGGGTTCTAGGTCTACGTCGAACCTGTCTCTTATACACATCTCCGAGCCCACGAGACTCCTGAGCATCTC
>UROM01000135.1 GCA_900549455.1 uncultured Collinsella sp.
GATCTACACTTATGCGATCGTCGGCAGCGTCAGATGTGTATAAGAGACAGTGCCTCTCTTGAGGAAGATATCCCCATGGCCGATTATTCGGGCCACGAGGACATGTGGGCCGCTGCTATGGCGATCATGGCCGAGGTCGCTGAGCCCGCCCCCGTGGCGGTGCCCACGCCTGCAGCCTCACCCGTCTCGGTTGCTCCCGTCTATGTCGGCCGCCACAGCTCTGTGCTTCCCGAGGATACCGCGCGTATCTCGCGCGAGGGTATCGAGCGCGCCGAGGCTATCGCTGCCGGCGTTATGGAAAACCGTCGTCATGAGCGCGTCAATCAGATTCTCGAGGAAGAGATCAACCGTCTGCAGTCTGCGGCCGTCAAGCGCACGGGCCGTGCCTATCTGAGCGTTATCGAGGGCGGTACCGCCAGCTTTACGCCGCTGCGTGCGGAGGCATAATTGCCGCATGGTTAAGGTCGATCGAAAATGGGCGCTTGTCGCCTGCGCCATGGTACTCTTCATTTGGGGCAATTCGCTGGTTCCCGGTACAGGCTCTGGTTCGTTGAGTCTTTCGATCATGGAATCCATTCGCGGCTTTTTGCAGGCCCTGGGGCTTCCATTCGATTGGGTGACCAACTTCGTCGTACGCAAGTGTGCTCATTTTACCGAGTACATGGTGCTTGGCATTTTGGCGACGCACGCCTTTGACCTCGAAGGCCGGCGCACGTTTGATGTGTTGCTGCCCACGGCGGTGTTCTTGCTGCTCGTCCCCTCTATCGACGAGACGATCCAGCTTTTTGTGCCCGGTCGCGCCGGCATGATTACCGATGTGATGATTGACTGCTGCGGGGCGACGACAGGCGTCGTGCTCCGATATCTCTTACGTTCGCTGATGTACACCAAAAAGGCCGCCTAGGACGTTTTGCTTGGTCCTAGGCGGCCTTATGCGTTTGAGGGCCTCTGCGGGGCGTGACGGCGTTGTCCGGGCGTTTTGCGAGTTTGGCTACGCCGCGCCCCGTTGAGGTGTCCTTTACTGAAGCGCCTGCGCGCCCAGGGCCAGGCAGCCCATGATGCCCTGCTTGCCCTCGAGGCTGTTATTGACAATGTAGGTATCAATGTCGTTGACCTCAGGCGTGACGATATAGCCGTTGAGCATTTCGGCGCACTTTTTGCGTGCGAGCGGCACGATGGGGGTGTGGTCGGCCACGCCGCCGCCGATGATGATCTTTTGCGGCGCGTAGCACAGCGTGTAGGTCATGAGCGCCTGTGCCAGATAGCCTGCGAGCAGGTCCATGGCCTCCGGGTCATCGGCCATGTCTCCGGCGCTCTTGCCATCCCAGCGCTTTTTAACGCCGGGGCCGGCGATGAGGCCCTCGAGGCAGTTGTCGTGGAAGGGGCAAGCGCTATGCTCGCCGATGGTGTCGCGCGGGTCGCGCGTGACCAGGATGTGGCCGGCCTCGGGATGCATCATGCCGTGTACGAGCTTACCGCCCGAGAGCACGCCGGCGCCCACACCGGTGCCGATGGTCAGGTAGACCACGTCTGTGAGGCCCTGGGCGCAACCAAAGGTGACCTCGCCCAGGCAGGCAACGTTGACGTCGGTGTCGTAGCCGCAGGGAATATTGAGCTCGTTTTGGATGGTGCCCAGCAGGTCGAAGTAGCGCCATGCCGTTTTGGGCGTCTCCAGGATCTTGCCGTATTGGGGCGAGGCGGGGTTGACCGCGGTGGGGCCAAAGGCGCCGATGCCCAGCGCGGCGATGCCCTTGTCGGCAAACCATGCATTGACGGCCTCAACGGTCTCCTGCGGGGTCGTGGTCGCGATCTGCTCGCGCTCCAGGACCGTACCGTCTGCATAGCCCGTGGCGCAGACCATCTTGGTGCCGCCGGCCTCGAGCGCTCCGATAAGCTGCTGTTCTGCCATAGTATTCCTCTCACTGGGACGAGTTGCTCCGTGACTAAAGTATAGGGCTCTAAACCATTTAAGAAAGCGCTATAAAAAGAAGCCTCGCAACGCGGCGGGCGGTGCGAGGCTTCTTTGGTTGCTTTAGTTGCTGGGCCGTCCTTACCCGCGCGGCTTGATTTTATCACGTAACGACTTGAGGTTCTCCAGCGCTGCGTTGAGCGTCTCGTCTCGCTTGGCAAAGTGGAAACGAATCAGATGGTTGACGGGCTCGCGGAAGAAGCTCGAGCCGGGCACGGCGCCCACGCCCACCTTAGACGCGAGATCCTCGCAGAATTCGAGGTCGCTGTCATAGCCAAACTCAGAGATGTCCATCATGACGTAGTAGGCGCCCTGCGGCACGTTATGCACAAGACCGATGCTGTCGAGTCCCTGGCAGAACAGGTCTCGTTTGGCGGTATAGAGATTGAGGACCTCCTGGTAATAGCTGTCGTCGAATTTGAGGGCGGTGACGACAGCTTCCTGCAGGGGAGCGGCAGCACCCACGGTGAGGAAGTCGTGGACCTTTTTAATGCGCTCGGTGATCTGGGCCGGGGCGATGGTGTAGCCCAGACGCCAGCCGGTGATGGAGTACGTCTTAGACAGCGAACTGCAGCTGATGGTTCGATCGAACATGCCGGGCAGCGTGGCCATATAGACGTGCTCGTGGGGCGCGTAGACGATGTGCTCGTATACCTCGTCGGTAATGCAGTATGCGTCGTACTTTTTGCAGAGGTCGGCGATAAAGGTGAGCTCCTCGCGCGTAAAGACCTTGCCGCAGGGGTTGGAAGGGTTGCACAGGACGATGGCTTTGGGGTCGTTGTCGCGGAAGGCTGCCTCGAGCGTCTCGCGGTCAAAGTCGAATGTGGGCGGGTTGAGCGGCACGTAGATGGGCTCGGCACCCGAAAGGATGGTGTCGGCGCCGTAGTTCTCGTAGAACGGCGAGAAGATGACGACTTTGTCGCCGGGGTTCGTGACCGTCATCATGGCGGCCATCATGGCCTCGGTGGAACCGCAGGTGACCACGACGTTCTGGTTGGGGTCGACCGGCATGCCCATAAAGTGCTCCTGCTTGGCGGCGAGCGCCTCGCGCATGGCCTGGGAGCCCCAGGTGATGGAGTACTGGTGATAGAGCGGCTTGGGGTCGCTGGCGATGGCGCACAGGCTGTTGAGCAACTGCGCCGGGGGATCGAATTCAGGGAAGCCCTGCGAGAGATTGACGGCGTCGTACTTATTGGAGATGCGTGTCATGCGGCGGATGACCGAATCGGTAAATCTTGCCGTGCGGTTGGAGAGTTCTTTCATGACGGTCCTTTCGAGGATTTGCAGTGGGGCAAGTTTACTCCTATGGAACCGGTAGGATTTGACCGAAATGGATCCAAAAAACTCTTTTCAAAATTCTTGAAAATTGGGGCTTGCATCGCATGGCGTTCCTTGCAATAATAGTCGAGCGCGAAGCGCACAGGACACGGTGGGTGTAGCTCAGTTGGCTAGAGCGACGGGTTGTGGTCCCGTAGGTCGAGGGTTCGAGTCCCTTTACCCACCCCAGTTCTTGCTTCGTGTTGATATCGGGTCGTTAGCTCAGTTGGTAGAGCAGGGGACTCTTAATCCCAAGGTCCAGGGTTCGACCCCCTGACGGCCCACCAAAGAACGCACAGGTCAGCGCTTCGGCGCTGACCTTTTTTGTTTACCGAGAAGCCAAATCATAACCGTCCGTTACCGTTCGTGTTTTACGCCCCCTGCCGTTTATGCGCGGCAGGGGGCGTTTTATGCATCTTGCAGGTATTGGACCTAGAAAGTGCAATTTAGAGCGTCTCGGCGCTGCGACCGGTGCCATTAAAACCGCCGTCCGCGCCGCCGCCCTCGACGATCTGCAGGGCGCGCCCGACCTGCCTGGCGGCCTTCTCGCGCTCCGCGAGGCCCGGCTTGATGTAATGGCGGTAATCTGTCCCCAGGTCCGTATGACCGTGCAGGTCCATGATGCTCAGGGGGTCGACCTCGGTCGCCGCCATGATGGTCTCGGACGTGTGCCGCAGTGCCTTTGGCGGGATATACCGCAGGTCATGGCGTACGCACATGCGCCGCCAGGCGCGCACGAGGTTGTCTCCGCGCATGTTCACGATGCGCTGCCCGCTCCATTCGCGCACCTGCTCCGTAACCGAAGTGCCGCCCTCGACGGTTATGGATGGGCGCAACTCGTCCATGATCTGGTGCAGGCGCTCGCGGCCCGCCAATAAAACCGGCACGGTGCGCACGGAATGGGCGTTCTTGGTCTCCTTCACGCCGTCCTCGTCCGTGTACGCGCGGCAGACCTCGATGTACTCCGAGACGGTCGGCTTGCCCGTGGCGAAGTCGTAGGTCGTGGTGACCTTGAGGTCGCACGGGCGCACCGCCAGCGCCTCCTCCTTGCGCAGGCCGCTCAGGCCCAGAATCAAGTAGGCGTTCATGACCAGATCCTGTCTCTTATACACATCTCCGAGCCCACGAGACTCCTGAGCATCTC
>UROM01000136.1 GCA_900549455.1 uncultured Collinsella sp.
GGGGATGGAGGCCGATGCCCTTGATGACGGTAGGAGGGCGACGGGTTCGCCCGTGTGCGCTAGCGAAGTCGCGTGGATCGACGCCGCAATCAAATAGACCCAGGCCCAGCGCCGTTGCCTCATCGGCAACAGCGTCCGGGTGAGCCATTAAATCAAGATGGCAATGTGCATCAAATAACCGGGGCTCCATCTCGGCGCGCTCCGCTAGTCTAGGCGCTGGCCATCGACACGCACGCGCTCGGTGCCGCGGCCACTGATCTGGCGGATAACCTCGCCGGCGATCATCTGGCCCATGATGGGCGGCATAAAGCTGGCGGTTCCCAGCTCGGTACGCTCATGGATGTTGGAAGGGTCGCGGGGCTGTGTCTTAACCGATTCCTCGCAGCTAAACAGTACGTGTAGGCTCTCGATTCCGCGCTTCTTACATTCTTTGCGCATGATGCGGCTCATGGGGTCACGTACCGTATCGAAAATGTCGGCAAAGCGGAGGCACTCGGGATGGAGCTTGTTGGCCCCGCCCATGGAGCTAACCAAACGAATGTCGTGGTCCTGAGCATATTTGGCAATGGTGAGCTTGGCCGAGATGGTGTCGATGGCGTCGACGACGTAGTCGAGCTTGCCGTCCGTCTGCTCCAAAACGCTCGCGAAGAACTCGTCGATGTTGTCGCTCAGCAGGTATTCGGTGCGTTTGATAACGGTGGCGGCGGGATTGATGTCGTGGATCATGGCTTCCATAACATCGACCTTGCGCTTGCCGATGGTGCTGTAAAAGGCGATAGCCTGGCGATTGATATTGCTGGGCGCGATGATGTCCTTGTCCAGAATGACGAAATGACCGATGCCGCCGCGGGCGAGTGCCTCGCAGCAGTTGGAGCCCACGCCTCCGCAGCCGAGCACCAGCACCGTAGCATCGGCGAGCTTATCGAGTGCCTCGCGGCCCATAATGATCTCGAGCTTGGTGTCGCGTGTCTCGACGAGAGCGGCAGCGGTTTCGGTCATAGACATCCTCCGATGGGGAAGCGAATCGTGTTTTAGCTATTGCCATTATAGGTAATCGCCCATAGGTTGCGACGGCGCTTACTTTGATGTGGTTTGAAGCATTGAGATTAGATAGTTAGACAAACATCTAAATATCGAGTATAGTGTGCGCGTCATGAGAGATGATGAAAGGGGGTCTTATGCCGGGAGAGGGTTTTAAGGCGCTGGCGGATCCAACGCGACGGCGCATTTTGGAGTTGCTGCGCGAGGGCAATTGCACGGCGGGGGAGCTTGCCGAGCATTTCGATATCAGTAAGCCGTCGCTGAGCCATCACTTGGCGACGCTCAAAAACGCCGGGTTGGTAACCGACGAACGTCATGGTCAAAACATCGTATACAGCTTAAACACTACCGTCATGCAGGACTTGATCGGTTGGTTTATGGGCTTTACAAACACGGAAGGTGATAAGGATGAATAACGAAAACAAGGGCATTCACCCCACGGGGGTATCGTCGCGCGTGTGGATTGCGCTGGTCGCTCTGTGCGTCGCCAATGTCGTAGCGCATCTCATGGTGATGCCGAGCTTGCCTGCGCAGATTCCCACGCACTGGGGCGCGAACGGCGCCGTCGACGGTTGGGGTCCCAGCTGGATGGCCTCCGCGCTCGGCGCGTTGCCCCTGGTGTGTCTCGCAATGTTCTGCGTGGTGCCGCGCATCGACCCCAAAGGTGAGGCATATCGAACCTCGGGCAAGTTCTACCAGGGCTTCGTAATCGCCTTCACCTTGTTCATGTGTGCCGTAAGCTGGTTGGGTGAGCTTACGGTCTGGGGCGTGGTGCCGGCGGTCGGTTCGGTCAACGTGCTGATTTCCGGTGCTATCGGTTTGCTGTTCATCGGCGTAGGCAACTACTTGCCGCGTGTGAAGCAGAACTATACGCTCGGTATCAAGACGCCTTGGGCGCTTGCCAATCCCGAGAACTGGCGCCGTACGCAGCGCTTTGGCGGTGCCTGCTTTATGGTGCTGGGCTTTGGCCTGATTGTGATGGGCGTGGCAGGCAGCGTGCTTTCGAGTGAAGTCGTCGCCGCGGTGATTGCGGTTCTGGCGTTTGGTTCGGTTGGAGCCGTCTACGTCTACTCGTATCTGCTGTGGCGCAAATCGCAGCGAGCCGCTCGCTAAGGTTGCGGAAAACTAGCGTACGCAGTTCATAGTATGTTCCGGGGGAACTTTTCCCAGGTAGTATTAGGGGGTATGGGCAACCATGCCCCTTTTTCGTTACGTTTCAGAGCTGGTTTTTCCATTTCGTTTCCACTTAGGCGAAACAAGAATAGGGAAACAGCAGGTAGAAAGGATAAAACAGGCAAATGGCGGAGTTTATCTACCAGATGTATCAGGCTCGTAAGGCCCATGGCGACAAGGTAATCCTTGACGACGTGACCCTGAGCTTCTACCCCGGTGCCAAGATCGGCGTCGTGGGCCCCAATGGTATGGGCAAGTCGACCCTGCTCAAGATCATGGCCGGCATCGAGGAGGTCTCCAACGGCGATGCCGGGCTCACCCCCGGCTACACCGTGGGCATCCTGCAGCAGGAGCCGCCGCTCGACGATGACAAGACCGTCATCGAGAACGTGCGCATGGCATTTGGCGACATGATCGCCAAGGTCGATCGCTTCAACAAGATCGGCGAGGAGATGTGCGACCCGGATTGCGACATGGACGCCCTCATGGCCGAGATGGGAAAGCTCCAGGACGAGATTGATGCCGCCGACGGCTGGGATATCGATTCCAAGCTCGGCCAGGCCATGGACGCCCTGCAGCTACCCGATTCCGACATGCCGGTCAACGTACTTTCCGGCGGCGAGCGCCGCCGCGTGGCCCTGTGCAAGCTACTGCTCGAGGCTCCCGACCTGCTGCTGCTCGACGAGCCCACGAACCACCTGGACGCCGAGTCGATCCTGTGGCTCGAGCACTTCCTGCACAACTACCAGGGCGCGGTGCTTGCCGTTACGCACGACCGCTACTTCTTGGATAACGTTGCCGAGTGGATCTGCGAGGTCGACCGTGGCCACCTTTATCCCTACAAGGGCAACTACTCAACGTATCTGGAGACCAAGGCCGCGCGTATCGAGGCTCAGGGCAACCGTGACGCCAAGCTCGCCAAGCGCATGGAGGCCGAGCTCGAGTGGGTACGCAGCTCGCCCAAGGCTCGCCAGGCAAAGAACAAGGCCCGTCTGGCTCGCTACGAGGAGATGGAGGCCGAGGCCCGCGCAAGCCAGAAGCTCGACTGGACCGACATCCGCATCCCTGTGGGCCCGCGTCTGGGCAACAAGGTACTCGAGGCCCATCACCTGCACAAGGAGTTCGATGGCCGTGTGCTCATCGATGACCTTTCGTTCACCCTGCCGCGCAACGGCATCGTGGGCGTGATCGGTCCCAACGGCGTGGGCAAGACCACACTGTTCAAGACGATTGTGGGTCTGGAGCCGCTGACTTCGGGCGAGCTCGAGGTGGGCGAGACCGTCAAGATCTCTTACGTCGACCAGAACCGTTCCGGCATCGACCCCGACAAGAACCTATGGGAGGTCGTCTCGGACGGCCTGGACCACATGATGGTCGGCGAGACCGAGGTTCCGAGCCGCGCATATGTGGCGAGCTTTGGCTTTAAGGGCCAGGACCAGCAGAAGCGCGCTGGCGTGCTCTCCGGCGGCGAGCGCAACCGTCTGAACCTGGCGCTCACGCTCAAGCAGGGCGGCAACCTGTTGCTCCTCGACGAGCCCACGAACGACCTCGACGTCGAGACGCTGTCCTCGCTCGAGGCGGCGCTGCTCGAGTTCCCGGGCTGCTCGGTGGTCATTAGCCACGACCGTATGTTCCTGGACCGCGTCGCCACGCACATTCTGGCGTGGGAGGGCACCGACGAAAATCCGGGCAACTGGTATTGGTTCGAGGGCAACTTCGAGGCCTATCAGGCCAACCGCATCGAGCGCCTGGGCGAGGACGCAGCCCAGCCGCATCGTATTCACCGCAAGCTCACGCGCGACTAGTCGAGCTCAGGTGGCCTAACGAGAATGGGACGATAACCTTGAGGGTTATCGTCCCTTTTTGTTACTTGGTAGAAGGCTCGACTTTATCGATGGTCCAGGCGGCTCCGAGACCGCCGGTGGTGTTGCGGCGGATGCGCACGGTGACTTCGTGGCGCTCGCCGGCCTGCGTGTAGCGCAGAGGGAAGCTTGCGCGGTTTCGCGCGGCCTCGATGGTACCGCGCTCGCGGGCGATCCAGTAGTACTCGCCGACGATGCCGAGCGTGTCGGCGCCGTAGGGGAGATAGGTCGACAGCTGGTGCAGAAGCGGGCCGGGGCAGAAGACCTCGGTTGCGAAATCGACGGGGACTGTCTCTTATACACATCTGACGCTGCCGACGATCGCATAAGTGTAGATC
>UROM01000137.1 GCA_900549455.1 uncultured Collinsella sp.
GAGATGCTCAGGAGTCTCGTGGGCTCGGAGATGTGTATAAGAGACAGGCGTCACACCACGCGCAGCACCGCTCCGCGCATCGTCTCCATTCAGGTTCCGACCGATAAGATCCGCGACGTCATCGGTTCCGGCGGCAAGGTTATCCGCGGCATCCAGGACGAGACCGGCGCTTCGGTCGACATCCAGGAGGACGGCACCGTCTTTGTCGGCGGCACCGGCGAGTCCGTCGATCAGGCCGTCGAGCGCATCAAGCTCATCATCAAGGTTCCCGAGCCGGGCGAGGAGTACACCGGTCGCGTGGTCTCCATCCAGCCTTTCGGCGCCTTCGTCAACCTGCTGCCTGGTAAGGACGGCCTGCTGCACATCTCCCGCGTCGCCAAGGGTCGCGTGGAGAAGGTCGAGGACGTCCTCAACGTGGGCGACGAGGTCAAGGTCGTCGTCATCGAGGTCGACGATCGCGGCAAGATCTCGCTCGATCGTCTCGACAAGCCTGAGGCCCCGGCTCGCGCCGAGGGTGCCTCCGAGGGCGACGGCGAGCACTTCCAGCGTCGTGAGCGTCCGCGCCGCGAGCGCTCCGAGCGCAGCGACCGTCCGCGCCGTCCCGGCGACAACGGAGGCCGCAAGCCCCGTCGCCACCACGACGCCGAGTAACAGCAGCACATAAGCAGCGCCGCAAGGGCGACTCCGGACAGGGGTCGCCCTTTTGCTTGTGCCCGGGAGGGCCTCATATGAAGTTTCCTGCTCTACAGTCCTGCGCAAGACGGAAAGCACATTAAGTGCTTTCCTTTGCGTGCGGAACTCGCGATAAACTTCATATGCGGCCCTCCCGGGCACAAGCAAAAGGGCTGGTTAGTGACGCTCGCTATTTAGTTAGACAGTCTATTAAGTAGTCAGATTTCGGATCTGTAGATAGACGCAGCTGCATTTCCCCAGATAAAACTACCAAAATTAACCAGCCCATTTTTGGTAGGTTCCCCGCGAGGGCGGGCACGGATGAAGTTTATCGCGAGTTCCGCACGAACAGGAGGCCACTTAATGTGGCCTCCGTCGTGAGCAGGACTGTAGAGCAGGAAACTTCATCCGTGCCCGCCCTCGCGGGGAACCGGCGGGATAGACGGGTTCAGATGGGGCTTTGATGCATGGGTGGTCTGTTGTTGTGCAAATGGGTATCATACTGTAGTTAATGTGTCGACTCCGTGATGCATGTTTGTACGTTCCCGACGGTCGGTTTGCCAGAAGCGCCCCGTCGGTTGTTCCAGACCCGTTTCGTAGAAAGGAAACAACACTCACCTATGGCAGCTAAAAAATCATCTCCCTTGAAGATCATCCCGCTCGGCGGCCTTGATGGCATCGGCAAGAACATGACGGTCTTCGAGTGCGGCGACGACATGGTGCTCGTCGACGCTGGCCTCATGTTCCCCGATGACTCGCAGCCCGGTATCGATCTGGTACTCCCGGATTACACCTACGTTCTGGAGAACGAGGAAAAGCTCCGCGGCATCATCGTCACTCACGGCCACGAGGACCACACCGGTTCGCTTCCGTATCTACTGCAGGACCTCAACAACAAGGTGCCCATCTTCTCGAGCAAGCTGACGCTCGGCTTTATCGAGGGCAAGCTCTCCGAGTTCCGCATTCGTGCACCCAAGTTCCGTGAGGTCAAGGGCGGCAGCCACGTCAATTTGGGTGGCATCTCGCTCGACTTCTTTTCGATGACGCACTCCATCCCGGGCGCTCTGGGCGTGTTCATCCGCACCAACCAGGGCACCGTTATGCACACCGGCGACTTTAAGCTCGACCAGACGCCCATCGACGGCGTCACGCCCGACTATGCCGCCATCAGCCGCTTTGCCAAGCAGGGCATCGACCTGCTGCTTTCCGACTCCACCAACGCTACGGTTCCCGGCTTTACCAAGTCCGAGGCCGAGGTCGGTCCCAGCTTGCTGCATGCCATCAAGAACGCCCCGGGTCGCGTGTTCGTCGCGTCGTTCTCGAGCCACATCCATCGCCTGCAGCAGATCTGCGACGCCGCCCGCAAGTGCGGCCGCAAGGTCGTCGTGACTGGACGTTCCATGCTCACCAACACCCGCGTGGCGCGCGAGTTGGGCTACCTCAACATCGACGATGCCGATATCATTGATGCCTTCGATATCGATAACCTGCCCGACGACAAGATCGTCGTCATGTGCACCGGTTCGCAGGGCGAGCCGCTGTCGGCCCTGTCCCGCATGGCCAACGGCGAGCACAAGACGCTTTCTATCCACGAAGGCGATACCGTCATTCTCTCGGCAACTCCCGTTCCCGGCAACGAGAAGGCCGTTCAGCAGGTCGTCAACAGCCTGGCCAAGCTTGGCTGCGACGTCTGGGATAAGTCCCGCGCCCTCGTTCACGTCTCGGGGCACGGCAGCCAGGAGGAACTCAAGCTCCTCATGGCCATGGCCAAGCCCTCCTACTTTATGCCGGTTCACGGCGAGGCCGTGCATCTGCGCGCCCATGCCCAGCTTGCTCGTAAGATGGGCATCAAGGATGATCACATCTTTATCCTCGATAACGGCGACACGCTCGAGATGCGTGGCGGTATCGTCAAGCGCGGTACGCCCGTCGAGTCCGGCGTCGTCTATGTTGACGGTCTGCGCATCGGCGACACCGACCCCATTGTCCTGCGCGATCGCCAAAAGCTCGCCAATGACGGTATGGTCACGGCCGTTGCCATCGTCTCGCTCAAGCATAAGAAGATCGAGGCTATCGAGTTCTCGGGCCGCGGTGTTTCGTTTGCCATCGACGACCAGTTCTCCGAGGATGCCTCAGCAGCCATCATGAAAACGATCGAGAAGGGTAAGTTTACCTTTACCAGCAGCGGCTCCGATGCCATTCGCAAAGCCGTGCGCGATTCGCTCTCCAACTTTATCTGGAGCCGTACGCGCACCCGTCCGATGATCATCCCGGTCGTCATGGAGGTTTAGTTTGGCGCGCGGATCTGCACAAAACGCCAAAGGCAACAAAGCCAACAACCAACCGGCATCTGCTAAGGGTGCCGGTTCCCATCTGCGTGCCAATAAGGGCCACGAGTCCGAGTTCGATGAGTTCGAGCCCCTGGTCGAGCCTTCGGCCAATCGCGATATCGCCGGCGTGGTCATTGCCGTTTTGGCGATTGCGTCCTTTATTGCCGTGATTTCCCCGGCAACGGCGCCCGTGACAGCTGCGGTTGCCGGTTTCTACCACCTTGGCTTTGGCCTGGGCGCCTACGTGCTGCCGATCGTCATCTTGCTGTTTGCCGCCACGCTCTTTTTGGGTGAGGACTCGCCGCTCAACATTCGCTCGGTCGCGGGTGGCGCCGTGGTGTTTGTGGCCATTGTCTCTATCCTGTCGCTGATGGTGCCGGGCACGAGCGATTCGTGCGACCTCATGTTTACGCCGCAAAACCTATCTGCGTCGGGCGGCTACATTGGCGCCTTTATCGCAAGTACCTTGCAAAACGCCCTGGGTAAACCTATTGCCATGGTTGTCTTGCTTGGGCTTGTCGTCGTTGGCCTGGTCATTATCGGCTTTTCGGTGGGCGGCGTTTTGCGCTCCGCACGCGATCGCGCCGCCGATTTTGCCGAGCGCCGTCGTGCCGATGTCAATGTGAGCCCGTGGGGCGACGAAGAGGCCCTGTCGGTTCCCGGCGTCGCCCGTCCGCACCTGAGCATTCTGCGCCAGAAGGGAACTGATGCCGCGGTGACCACGGTCATGGGAGGCGATGCCGACCCGGTTTTGGATGACGACGAGGACGATGACCCGTTTGTCGACGTGTCCGAGGCCGTGGAGGCCGAGCGCGCTAAGACCACGCTGCTGCCGCGTCGTCATGCCAAGAAGGGCAAGGCCGCGCCCAAGCTCAACACGAGCGAGCCCGACCCGTCTTGGTCAGATAGCGAAATCGAACTCACCGAGGGCGATGACGAGGACGACGAGACTCCGCTCGAGACCGCCAAGACAACCTTGCTGCCGCGTCGCCGTGCCAAGGCAGGACAGGTCACCGGACAGTTTTCGATAGAAGACGACCCGGACAATGCTGACGAGTCAGAACCGCCGTTTGCCGTGAATCCCGTTTCGGCCGCTCCGCAGATTCCCGACTTCCTAAAGCATCCCAAGGTTGCCGATGCCTCCAGCTCTACGACTTCAGCTGCTCCTGTTGCAGCCGGTGATGGGGGAGCGGACGGTACTGCTGCCGGTGTCGAGGGCGAACAAGAGGACGGCCTCAAGCTCCCGCCGCTCGAAATCCTGCACGCCAATCCGCAGTCGGCGTCCTCCGCGTCTTCTGATAAGGAACTGGAACAGACTGCCGAGTCGTTGCAGTCTACCCCTGTCTCTTATACACATCTGACGCTGCCGACGATCGCATAAGTGTAGA
>UROM01000138.1 GCA_900549455.1 uncultured Collinsella sp.
CCCTCCCAGTCGTCGTTGGCCTCGATCTCAACGCGACCAAGGGCCGCGTCACGGGCAGAGCCAGCGGAATCAAACGTGGCGGAGAAATCCTCGACAACAGTGCTGCGGCCAAGCGCGGCGGCAACAAAGTTCTCCAGGAAGATGGCAAAGCCAAAGGCGCCGGAGTCGACCACACCGTTCTCCTTCAGAACGGGCAGCAGGTCGGGCGTGCGGGCGACGGACTGGTAGGCCTCGACGACGATGGCATCGAGCGCGTCCTCGGCCGAGAACTTCTTCTTTTCGCACTCATCGGCCTTGGTCGAGACATCGCGCAGCACCGTGAGGATCGTGCCCTCGATGGGTTTACGGACAGCCTGGAAGGCGACCTTGACGGCGCGACGGAAGGCGAAGGCGATGTTGGCGGACGTGATGGGCTCATCGGCAGAGACGAGACCCTCGGCCACGCCGCGCAGGATCTGCGAGGTGATGACGCCAGAGTTGCCTCGGGCACCCATCAGGGAGCCGTGCGTAATGGCGCCGGCGATGGCCTCCATGTCGGCATCGGCGGGAAGGGCGGAAAGCTCCTTGGTCACCGAGGCGAGCGTGAGCGACATATTGGTGCCGGTGTCGCCGTCGGGCACGGGGAAGACGTTGAGCTTGTTGATCTCCTCGGCCTTGTCGGAAACGGCAGCCGCAGCGATCGGAAAACAGGTGCGAATGGTCTTTGCAATCATGGGTATTTGAATCTCCGTTTTCGGATGCTAGTTCAGACGGCTCTTGAGCGCGTCGATGTGAATGCCGATCTTAAGGCTGGCGGGATCGATCTGGGCGATCTCCTGCAGGGTGAAGGCAACGGAACTCGAAAGATTGTGGCAGACGGACTTCATGTTGACGCCGTTCTCGAGCACGACGTGAAGATCGACCGTAAGGCCGTTCTCGTCGGCGGAGACAAGCACGCCCTTGCGGAGGCGCTGACCGGCAAGCAAGCGCACGCTCTCGGCGCCCTGGAGCTGTTCGGCCATACCAACGACGCCATAGCACGTCATCGCGGCATAACCGGCAATATCGGCAATAACGTCGTTCGAGACGCTCAGGCTGCCGTTAATGGTCTCAGACACAAGAATCTCCTTATCTGGTGCTCGCGGCACCATCTCGTGGGAGCAATCATTGCATTATTCTACAACGACCGCGCCATGTTGAGGTGATGGGTCACGGGATTACATCCTCGACACGAAATGTTGATATGGCAACGTTCGCGCCAGGCGATCGCGGCATGAAAAAACCCGCCGCATAAACGACGGGTTTTACAACCTGGCTCCCCGGGTAGGACTCGAACCTACAACAGCGCGGTTAACAGCCGCGTGCTCTACCATTGAGCTACCGAGGAATAGGTGCGTGCTCTCAAGCAACGAAGTTTATTATACGGACGATCGGGCGAAGGGCAAGAACTTTTTTGAGAATTTTTCCGACCTAGTCATTGGGGACATCCCCAATGACTACCCAATGACTACATAAAAGCGCCCACAAGCGGATGTGCTTGAGGGCACTTCTTGCTTGGCTAGCTTTCGATGTAGTCCTTAAGCTTGCTGGAACGGCTGGGATGGCGGAGCTTGGCCAGGGTCTTGGACTCGATCTGGCGGATGCGCTCACGCGTGACGCCAAACTCGCGGCCGACCTCCTCGAGCGTACGGGGATGTCCGTCGACAAGGCCAAAGCGCAGCTCGATAACCTTGCGCTCACGATCGGCAAGCGAGTCGAGTACCTGGGTGAGCTGCTCCTGCAACATGGAGAAGCTGGCGGCATCGGGCGGAACGATGGCCTGGGAGTCCTCGATGAAGTCGCCCAGCTGGGAATCCTCTTCCTCGCCGATAGGGGTCTCGAGCGACACGGGCTCCTGCGAGATCTTCTGAATCTCGCGGACGCGGTCGGCACTCATGTCCATCTCGGCACCGATCTCCTCGGGAGTCGGGTCGCGACCCAGGTCCTGGAGGAGCTGGCGCTGCTCGCGAACCAGCTTGTTGATGGTCTCGACCATGTGCACGGGAATACGGATGGTACGGGCCTGGTCGGCGATAGCACGCGTGATGGCCTGGCGAATCCACCACGTGGCGTACGTGGAGAACTTAAAGCCCTTCTGGTAGTCAAACTTCTCGACGGCGCGAATCAGACCGAGGTTGCCCTCCTGGATCAGGTCCAGGAACAGCATGCCGCGACCAACATAGCGCTTGGCGATGGAGACGACCAGGCGCAGGTTGGCGCTGATGAGCGCCTGCTTGGCCTCGAGACCGACGTTCTCGATACGGGTCAGGCGACGCATCTCGGCGCGGGTGAGCTCGATCTCGCCCGCATCGGCGGCCTCGAGCTTCTCGGTGGCATCGAGACCGGCCTCGATCTTCATGGCCAAATCGACCTCTTCGGAGGCGGTCAGCAGGTCGACCTTACCGATCTCCTTAAGGTACATACGAACCGGGTCGCCGGTCAGCATCACCGTGGAGGCATCGATGCCACGCACGCGCGAACGCGAACGGGACGTGCGCACGGTGCGCTTCTTCTTGCTCTTGGAAGAACCCATCTCAGCGTCGGCCTGACGGGCCATCTTAAGCTCGTGATCGTCGAGCGAGCCGGAATCGTGCTCGTCGTCATCGAAATCGTCGGTATCGCTATCGTTATCGTCATCGTCGACGTCCATGGGGGCGTCGTCGTTTCCGCTCGCGGAGATAATCTGGATGCCGCTGTTGCGCAGCGCGGAATACACCGCGTTGAGCTGCTCGTCAGACACATCGATATCCTTCAGGGCGACCTGAATCTCGTCCTCGGTTACCGAAGTCCTGTTTGAGCCGTTGCCCATGAGCTTTGCAACGTAGGATTCCAGCCCAGTACCCGTGCTCTCACTCTTTTTTGGCACAGATTCTCCCTTCATAGTCCACAGGACTCATTACTTTAGCACACACATTGACGTCTATACCCAAAATTCAGACTGGATATAGGCGCGAATACGCTGGTTGACCACAACATCTAGGCCTGGTCGGCGTCCGCGGTCTCCAAACCGATCAAACGGAACGGGTCTGCCACGCCGCCGATAGACTTTTGGAGCTCGCGCTGGCGCTGAGAATCTTGCATCGCCTGCATCGTCAGCACACGGCGCGCCTCATCGTCGAGCGACCGGTCCTGACGTAGCTTGGCCTGTGCGGCGCGCATGCGGCGCTTGATGGTGTAGAGCTCGAGGGTATCGAGCATAAACACGATGTTCGTCTCGGTAGGATGCTTGCTCGTCGACGAAATGCGCCCGGCGCTGACAAGCGACGCTGCCTCGGGACACACCGCACGCGCCGCATCCATGCACGCCGTGGGATCGGTTCCCGGCGGCGTCGCGAGCACGGCCCACGCGATGGACTCGTGGCGCGGATCCACCCACTCAATCGAGCAGATACGGTCGGCATACGTGCGGAACAGGTCGGGATAGCTCGTGAGCATCGTCAGCAGCTCACGCTCCCCCGCCAAAGACTTTCGTTCCAGGTCGGTCAGCACGATCGGCATCGTCGGTGCCGCAGACACGTCCGTTGCATCGGCAACCGGCGCCGCGCCATCCAGCCCAACCGGCACATCGATTGGCGGCATATCGTCGGCGACCTCGACCGGCGCGGCCCCGTAGGCCTCGAGCGGCACATAGTCATACGGTTCTTCCTCGACCGGTGTGGACACCACCGGTGTCGCCCCCGAAGCCCAGGCGCCACGAGACGCCCCCTGCGAACCAGACGCCCGACCGCCCGCGTTGCCTGCACGCTCGGCCTGCGCCCGCTGGCGCTCGTAGTTCTGCTCGCGACGACGCTCGGCATCCTCGCGCTTGGCAACATCGCGAAACACACGGCCCGAGCTCGAGCGCACCGTCTCCAGATCCAAACCCAGCAGGTCGGCAATCTGGATAAAGTACGTATCGATCATGTAGCTATCGCGCAGCGGATAGATGAGCGTCAGCGCATCCTCGAGCGCCTTGGCACGACCCCCCGGCGTGGTAATGTCGCTTGACTCCTGCAGCGACCGGTATACAAAGTCCATGAGGGGCTCGGCGGCATCGATGCGCGCCTGCAACGCCTCGCCACCATGCGCGGTGATGAACTCCATGGGGTCGTTGCCGTCGGGAAGCACCACGCAGCGCAGGTCCATCGAATCCTGCTCGATAAACTGAATCGCACGGCGAGCGGCCTTTTGACCGGCGGCGTCGCCATCGAACATATATACAATGCGCTTGGCAAAACGGGTGAGCGTCTTTACGTGATGTTCCGTCAGCGCCGTGCCCAGCGTGGCGACAACGTTTTTAATCCCCGCCTCCCAGCAGGCGATACAGTCGGTATATCCCTCCACCACGAT
>UROM01000139.1 GCA_900549455.1 uncultured Collinsella sp.
GTCGGCAGCGTCAGATGTGTATAAGAGACAGCCTCGAAGTACTCGTTGATCTGGTCGACGTTGGCCTGGGCGCGATCGAGCAGTTCCTGCTTCTCGGCAGGGATGAGAGCGTCCCACACCGAGATGGTGAGGCCGGCGCGGGTAGCGTAGTGGAAGCCGGAGTACTTGATGGCGTCGAGAATCGGGCCGACCTTGGCCTCGGGGTAACGATCGCAGCAGTCGGCAACCAGCTTGGCCACATCGCCCTTGACCATCTTGTAGTTCATGAACTCGTAGTCTTCGGGCAGGCACTGGCGGTTGAAGATGATGCGGCCGATAGAGGTCTCAAAGCGCGCGGTCTTGTTGCCGGTGACGTCGTAGTCGACAAACTCGTTCTTGCCGTTCTTGACGCGGAAGATACGGGTGCCGTCCTCGTTGATGACGTTGGCGTTCTCGGCGGACACGCGGACCTGGATCTTGGCCTGCATGTCGACCTCGGAGCGGCAGTCATAGGCGTGCAGCGCGTCGTCGAAGCTGGCGAACACGTGGTTCTCGCCGGGCAGGCCGTCGCGGACCTGGGTGAGATAGTACACACCGATGATCATGTCCTGCGAGGGGATGTTGACCGGCTTGCCGGATGCCGGCGAGCGCAGGTTGTTCGCAGAGAGCATGAGCACGCGAGCCTCGGCCTGAGCCTGGCTGGACAGCGGCACGTGGACAGACATCTGGTCGCCGTCGAAGTCGGCGTTGAAGGGCGAGCAGACCAGCGGATGCAGGTGGATAGCCTTGCCCTCGACCAGCACCGGCTCAAAGGCCTGGATGGACAGACGGTGCAGGGTCGGTGCACGGTTGAGCAGCACGACGCGGCCGTCAATGACCTCTTCGAGGATATCCCACACAAAGGTGGCACCGCGGTCGATAGCGCGCTTGGCGCCCTTGATGTTCTCGACCTTGCCAAGCTCGACCAGGCGCTTCATGACGAAGGGCTTGAAGAGCTCCAGCGCCATGGTCTTGGGCAGACCGCACTGGTGCAGCAGCAGCTTGGGGTCGGTAACGATGACCGAACGGCCGGAGTAGTCGACACGCTTGCCCAGCAGGTTCTGACGGAAACGACCCTGCTTGCCCTTAAGGGCCTCGGCGAGCGACTTGAGCGGGCGACCGCCACGGCCAGAGACCGGGCGACCACGACGGCCGTTGTCGAACAGGGCGTCCACGGACTCCTGGAGCATGCGCTTCTCGTTGTTCACGATGATCGCGGGGGCGTCCAGGTCGAGCAGGCGCTTGAGTCGGTTGTTACGGTTG
This sequence comes from uncultured Collinsella sp., assembly GCA_900549455.1. Lineage (GTDB taxonomy): Bacteria > Actinomycetota > Coriobacteriia > Coriobacteriales > Coriobacteriaceae > Collinsella. The sequence continues at coordinate 1,282 of UROM01000139.1, forward strand.
ATCACGCGACGATACAGGTCGTTGAGGTCGGACGCTGCGAAGCGGCCACCGTCGAGCTGGACCATCGGGCGCAGATCGGGCGGAATGACCGGGATGACGTCCAGGATCATGTTCGCGGGGCTGTTGCCGCCCTTCAGGAAGGCGTCAACGACCTCGAGGCGCTTGACGGCCTTCTCGCGCTTCTGCTTCTGGGAGTCCTCGTCGGCGATGATGGCCTTGAGCTTCTCGGCCTCGGAGGGGAGGTCGATGGCAGCGAGCAGGTCGCGGACGGCCTCGGCACCCATGCCACCCTTGAAGTACATGGAGTAGTAACGGGTCATCTCGCGGAACAGCGGCTCATCGGAGATGAGGTCGCGCTCGGTGAGCTTCATGAAGGCGTTGAAGGCGTCCGTACGGAGCTGCTTCTCGTCCTTGCACTCTTCCTCGATGTCGACGATGCCAGAGGCGATCTCCTCGGGGGTCAGCGGCTCCTCGTCGGAGAACTCGTCAAAGTTCTCGGGGTTGCCCTGCTCCTTGAGGGACTCGATCTGGCGGGCGCACTCGGCATCGATCTCTTCCAGATCGGCGGCGAGCTCCTCGCGCAGGTCGTCAGCGTCGGCCTCGCGAGCCTCGTAGTCGACCTCGGTGATGATGTAGCTGGCAAAGTACAGAACCTTCTCGAGGTCCTTGGACTTGATGTCGAGCATACGGCTCATCGGGAAGCTCGTGGGGCTCTTGAAGTACCAGATGTGGGACACGGGAGCGGCGAGCTCGATGTGACCCATGCGGTCGCGACGCACCTTGGCCGAGGTGACCTCGACGCCGCAGCGCTCGCAGACGATGCCCTTAAAGCGGATGCCCTTGTACTTGCCGCAGGAGCACTCCCAGTCCTTGGCGGGACCGAAGATCTTCTCGCAGAACAGGCCGTCCTTCTCGGGCTTGAGGGTACGGTAATTGATGGTCTCCGGCTTCTTGACCTCACCGTGCGACCAGGAACGGATCTGGTCGGCGGAGGCAAGGGAGATCTTTACCGAGTCAAAATCAGTAGCTTCGAAATCTGCCACAGTCAACTACTCCTTATCAGTGGTCGTGGCGGCGACAGCCTCGGGTGCCTCGGCGGTCTCGGCATCCTGGGCCTCGACGTCGGCGTCAACGCCGGCGAGCGCAGCCAGGTCGTCGAGAGCAGAGGTCTCCTCGGCGGTCACAGGGGCGGAGGCGTCCTCGTCGGCATCGTGCATGGGCTCGATGTCCAGCGCGAGGGAGCGAATCTCCTTGACGAGAACCTTGAAGGACTCGGGGATACCCGGAACAGGAACGTTCTCGCCCTTGACGATGGACTCGTAGGTCTTGACGCGGCCCACGGTATCGTCGGACTTGACGGTCAGGATCTCCTGCAGGACGTTGGAAGCACCGTAAGCGTACAGTGCCCAAACTTCCATCTCGCCGAAGCGCTGGCCGCCGAACTGAGCCTTGCCGCCCAGAGGCTGCTGGGTAACCAGGCTGTAAGGGCCGGTCGAACGGGCGTGGATCTTGTCGTCGACCATGTGGCCGAGCTTGAGGATGTAGGACGTGCCCACGGTAATGGGCTCGCGGAACTCCTCGCCGGTGCGGCCGTCGAACAGACGGGTCTTGCCGCGCTCGTCAAGCTGGGTGACAAACTCGGGGCGCATGTGATCGCCAAAGGCAGCGGTGGCCTTGTTGAGCATGTTCTTGTTGGCGCGACGGATGACCTCGGCGATCTCGTCCTCCTTGGCGCCGTCGAAGACGGGCGTCGCGGTGAAGAACGGACCGGGGACATACTTGTCGGAGTCGGCATCCTCGGTATCCCAACCGCAGGCAGCAGCCCAGCCAAGGTGGCACTCGAGCAACTGGCCGACGTTCATACGCGAAGGAACGCCCAGCGGGTTGAGGATAACGTCGATCGGGGTACCGTCAGCCATGTAGGGCATGTCCTCGACCGGCAGAACGTTACAGATAACACCCTTGTTGCCGTGGCGACCGGCGATCTTATCGCCCTGCTGGATCTTACGACGCTGGGCGACGTAGACGCGCACCTGCTCGTTAACGCCGGGGGCCAGATCGTCGCCGTTCTCGCGGCTAAAGCGGACGACGTCGATAACGCGGCCGTAAGCGCCGTGAGGCATCTTAAGGGAAGTGTCGCGAACGTCGTGAGCCTTGGCACCGAAGATGGCGCGCAGCAGGCGCTCCTCGGCGGTCAGAGCGCTCTCGCCCTTAGGCGTGACCTTGCCGACCAGGATGTCGCCAGGACCGACCTCGGCGCCGATGCGGATGATGCCGTCCTCGTCGAGGTTGGCAAGCATATCCTCGGAGAGGTTCGGGATCTCGCGAGTGATCTCCTCGGGACCGAGCTTGGTGTCGCGGGCGTCGATCTCGTGACGGGTGATATTGATGGTCGTCAGCAGGTCCTCGGCCACCAGGCGCTCGGACACGACGATACCGTCCTCGTAGTTGAAGCCTTCCCACGGCATGTATGCCACGGTGAGGTTCTGGCCCAGTGCGAGCTCGCCATGATCGGTCGAAGGACCATCGGCCAGAGGCTCGCCCTGCTCAACGGTGTCACCGACACGCACGAGCGGACGGTGGTTGATGCAAGTGGACTGGTTGGAGCGCTGGTACTTGGCCAGGTGATACTCGTCCATGCCACCGGCATGCTTGACGATAATCTTGGAAGCGTCGGCAAAGATGACCTCGCCGGCGTTCTTGGCCAGGGTGACCTCGCCAGAGTCCAGGGCGGCGCGGCGCTCCATGCCGGTACCGACATAGGGAGCGGCAGGGTGAACCAGCGGCACGGCCTGACGCTGCATGTTGGCGCCCATGAGCGTACGCTTGGCGTCGTCGTGCTCGAGGAACGGAATCAGCGTGGCTGCGACGGAGAGCATCTGACGCGGCGAGACGTCCATGTAGTCGACGTCCTCGACAGGCACGTCGGCGGGAGCGCCGAAGCTGTCTCTTATACACATCTCCGAGCCCACGAGACTCCTGAGCATCTCGT
>UROM01000140.1 GCA_900549455.1 uncultured Collinsella sp.
GAGATGCTCAGGAGTCTCGTGGGCTCGGAGATGTGTATAAGAGACAGGTACAAGGGCATGCTGGTCGCCACACAGATGCGCCGCTTCTTCATCGACCTCAACGACGCCGCCGTCAAGACGGCCGTGGCGCTCGTCCACTCGCGCTACTCCACCAACACTACGCCCAGCTGGGAGCGCGCGCACCCCAACCGCTTTATCATCCACAACGGCGAGATCAACACCCTCAAGGGCAACGTCAACTGGATTCGCGCCCGCGAACCCAACCTGTACAGCCCCGTGCTGCAGCACGATCTTGAGCGCGTGATGCCCATCATCAACCGTGAGGGTTCCGACTCCGCGATTCTGGACAACGTGCTCGAGTTCCTGGTTATGAACGGTCGCCCGCTCACGCGCGCTGTATCCATGCTGCTGCCCGAGCCGTGGGACCACAACGACAGCCTGAGCGAGGAGCGCCGCGCCTACGACGCCTACCAGTCCATGCTCATGGAGCCGTGGGATGGCCCGGCGGCCATCGCCTTTACCGACGGCCGTACCCTGGGTGCTGCTCTCGACCGCAACGGCCTGCGTCCCGCCCGCTACTATGTGACGCGCGACGGTCGCTTTATGCTGGCAAGCGAGGTGGGCACCATCGAGGTGAGCCCCGAGAACATCCTGACGAGCGGCTGCCTGGGACCGGGTCAGATGCTCGAGGTCGACTTTGCCCGCGGCCGCGTCATCTACAACGACGAGCTTCGCGCCCGTTACGCCAAGGAAAAGCCCTACCGTGATTGGATTGCCGAGGAGACGCTGACCGTTGCCGCGCTCGATGAGCCTGTTGCGGCAACGCCCGCCGAGGACGCCGAGGTGCCCGCCGCCGTGCGCATGGCTAAGCTCGGGTATCACTGGGATGATGTTGACGAGGTCTTGCGTCCCATGGCCCAGCAGGGCAAGGCGCCGCTCGCCTCGATGGGCATCGATGCGCCGCTGGCCTGCCTGTCCAAGAAGACGCGTTCGTTCTTCGATTACTTCTATCAGCTGTTCGCTCAGGTCACGAACCCGCCCATCGATGCCCTGCGCGAGCACATGGTGACTTCGACCACGCTCTATCTGGGCAACCACGGCAACCTGCTCGAGGACTCCCGCACGGCCTGCCAGCTGGTGCGCCTGGAGCGCCCGTTGCTCAACGAGGAGGAGTTCGAGCGTATCTGCGCCATCGACCGTGTGGGCTTTAAGACCCGTCGCTTCCGTGCCGTCTACCGTCGCGATGCCGGCGAGGGCGCGCTGCAGGCTGCGCTCAAGCAGCTTGCCGAGGACGTCGAGACTGCGGTCCGCGACGGCGTGAACATCGTGGTGCTGAGCGATCGCGCCGGGGCGGGCGAGGTGCCCGTGCCGTCGCTGCTCGCCGTGGGCTGCGTGCACAACCACCTGATCCGCGCCGGCGTGCGTACCTTTGCCGACATCGTGGTGGAGTGTGGTGACGCCGTGTCCCCGCACGACTTTGCGGCGCTGGTGGGCTACTCCGCGAGCGGCGTCTATCCGTACAACGCGCATGCGTGCATCCGTGATCTGGCGGCACGCGGCGATCTGGGCGTGACGGCCGAGCAGGGCATCGCCAACTACAACAAGGCCGCGACGGCGGGCATCGTCTCCATCATGTCCAAGATGGGCATCTCCACGGTGCAGAGCTACCATTCGGCGCAGATCTTCGAGGCCGTGGGCTTTATGCCGGAGTTCGTCAACGCGTACTTCGCCGGCACGGTGAGCCGTGTGGGCGGTATGGGTGTCGAGGACGTCGAGCGCGAGCAAAACGAGCGCTACGACGCCGCGCTCGCTATCCTTAAGAGCCCGGCTCCCGATCAACTGTCCACGTTGGGTCTGACCAAGTGGCGCCCGCTCGGCGGCGAGGATCACCTTATCGACCCGCAGACCGTCTACCTGCTGCAGACCGCCTGCCGTGAGGACAGCTACGACACCTTTAAGGAGTACAGCGCCCGCCTGCACCGCACCGGCCGTGCCGTGCGCCTGCGTGACCTGCTGGACTTTAATGCCAACGGTCGCACGCCGGTTTCGCTCGACGAGGTGGAGCCCGCGCTCAACATCGTCCGCCGCTTTAACACCGGCGCCATGTCGTACGGCTCCATCAGCAAGGAAGCACACGAGTGCATGGCCATCGCCATGAACCGCCTGCACGGCCGTTCCAACTCGGGCGAGGGCGGCGAGGACCCGCGTCGCGAGACCCCGCTGGCTAACGGTGACTCCAAGAATTCCGCCATCAAGCAGGTGGCAAGCGCGCGCTTTGGCGTGACGAGCCGCTACCTGTGCAGCGCCTTCGAGATTCAGATCAAGATGGCCCAGGGCGCCAAGCCCGGCGAGGGCGGCCACCTGCCCGGCAAGAAGGTCTACCCCTGGATCGCCGAGGTCCGTCAGTCCACGCCCGGCATCGGCCTGATCTCGCCTCCGCCGCACCACGATATTTACTCTATCGAGGACCTGGCAGAGCTGATCTTTGACCTTAAGAACGCCAACCCCGGCGCACGCGTGTCGGTCAAGCTGGTCAGCGAGGCCGGCGTCGGCACCATCGCCACCGGTGTGGCCAAGGGTGCCGCCGACAAGATCTTGATCAGCGGCCACAACGGCGGCTCCGGTGCTGCGGCGCGCGATTCGATCTGGCACGCCGGTCTGCCGCTGGAGCTTGGCCTTGCCGAGGCTCAACAGACGTTGCTGCAAAACGGCCTGCGCTCGCGCGTGGTGCTCGAGGCCGACGGCAAGCTCATGGACGGTACCGATGTCGCCGTTGCCTGCCTGTTGGGTGCCGAGGAGTTTGGCTTTGCGACCATGCCGCTCATCTCCATGGGCTGCCTCATGCAGCGCGACTGCCAGCAGGATACCTGCCCGGCCGGCATTGCCACGCAAAACTGTCGCCTGCGTCGCGGCTTCCGCGGCAAGCCCGAGCACGTCGAGCACTTTATGCTCTTTGTTGCCGAGCAGCTGCGCGAGGTCATGGCGAGCCTGGGCTTCCGCACCGTCGACGAGATGGTCGACCATCCCGAGTGCTTGCGCCAGGTCGAGGTCCCGGGCAACCGCAAGGCCAACCTGCTCGATCTGTCGCCCGTGCTGGCGAGCGCGACCTGCGAGTTCGGTGCCCACATCCCGGGTGCCGACGGTCGTCACTTCCTGCCGCAGATGGCTGCCGACAGCGAGCTCGACAAGACGCTCGACTCCACGTTGTTTGTGCCCTATACGGCTGATGCCCGTGCGCACCTGCGTCCGATTCGCTTCCGCGCCGATATCGCCAACGTCAACCGCTGCGTGGGCACCATCTTGGGCAACGCGGTGACCAAGGCGCATCCCGAGGGCCTGCCCGCCGGCTCCATCACCATCGATTGCGATGGTTCGGCCGGTCAGAGCTTTGGCGCCTTTCTGCCGCGCGGCATTACGCTCAACGTGTGCGGCGACGCCAACGACTACTTTGGCAAGGGCCTTTCGGGCGGCGAGGTGTCGGTGCGCCCCAACCCGCATGCGACCTACAAGTTCGACGAGAACATCATCGTGGGCAACGTTGCGTTCTTTGGCGCCACGAGCGGCCGCGGCTTCATCAACGGCCTGGCAGGCCAGCGCTTTGGCGTACGCAACTCCGGTGCCACGGTGGTGGTCGAGGGCTGCGGCAACCATGGCTGCGAGTACATGACGGGCGGTCTGGCGCTCATCTTGGGCGAGGTCGGACAGAATTTTGCCGCCGGTATGACGGGCGGTGTGGCCTATGTCTTTGACCAGTACGGCACGCTCGATGCCCGTGTGAACCACGAGAGCGTTGAGCTCAAGGCCCCGACGGCCGGCGAGTTGGCGCAGATTCGCGAGCTCATCCAGGAGCACGTGGACGCGACGCAGAGCCCGCGCGGCATTAAGCTGCTCTACAGCTTCGACTCGATGAGCAAGCACTTTGTGAAGGTCATTCCGACCGAGTACGAGCGCGTGCTGGCGATTGTCGCTGCGGGTGAGGCTACCGGCAAGACGCATGCGCAGGCAGAGGAGCTGGCGTTTGACATTGTGACCGGTCGCGCGAGTGCCGCGGATGTCGCTCGCTTCGATGCCGCGGACGGTGCTGCGGGCGCTGCGTCCATGGTCGCTACCGGTTCTGTTGCTTCGACCAAGAAGGAGGCGTAAGTGCCATGGGTAAGCCCGGTGCTTTTCTTGATATCGATCTGTCTCTTATACACATCTGACGCTGCCGACGATCGCATAAGTG
>UROM01000141.1 GCA_900549455.1 uncultured Collinsella sp.
ACCTGCCGACGACGCAAGCAGTCGCGGCAACGGACCTGCCCCGTCACATCGGTGGCGCAGACGCCCTCGGCGGTCAGCAGGCAGTGCTCGCACACCATAAGCTCGGGACGGTCGGCGTCGACCGGACCCAAGACGCCGGGTTCAGCAGCCAGCTCGGCAATACGCCCCCTATCATTGCTGAGCAACTCGGCAGGCAAGTATACCCACCCCGCGCCAAGCCCGCGCAGCCAGGCAAGCGTGGCCCGATTGGCGCAGAACACCGGCGCCGCCACGTCAAACGTCGTACCCAGCTCGCGGGCCATCGCCACCTGCCCCAGGTTGCGGCAGACGACACGCCCGGCACGTTGCATAAGCGCCCGAGTCCGCTCGGCATCGCGCGCGCGGCACACTTCGTCGAGCACCACCGTCGTATCGGACAGGTCTCGCTCATCGCGCGGATCCACATCCATCAGTTCCCAGGCAAAGACCATACGAGCAAAATCCTCGCGCTTTGCCGGCTCCCCCGGCTCCGCCAACTCCGTCGGCACATCACCATCTGCCAGAACGCCCTCAAACGGCAACACCTCAACGGACCGCTCAACAGGCGCGACCGCATCTGCCTCGACCCGCATACGCTCCAACACCGCTGCCGTCTGCCCCAGCACGCCTGCGCTGCGAATCAGATAGACCTCGCAGCCCGCATCCACCTTGCGCTTGCAATGGACAACGACGCGCTCTCCCGCAGCGGCATCCACGGGACAAGGCACCTGTGGCCAGCGCTTGGGCACATCGGGACGCGCGTCGGCACCCGGGTAAAATCGGATCTCGAGCGTATCGCCCGCCGCCACGGCGGCATCAAGCTCAACCGTCACCTCTTCGTGACCCACCGCCACCAAGTGGCCCACGCGCACGCCCTGGTTGATCGCGCGTTCAAAGCTCATGAGCTCGGCGCCCGAACGACCCCGCAGATACGCATCGGTAAAGCCGCGGTTGAACGACCTCCCCAGCTCGCGCTCAAGCGTCGGCACCGCATCGGCATCCCATGTGCCGGCGCGCAGCATATCGAGCGCCCGACGCCACACCCTCACCACGTTAAAGACGTAGTCGGGATTCTTCATGCGGCCCTCGATCTTGAGCGATGCCACGCCGGCGGCAACAAGCTCCGGCAGGTGCGCGATACCCAGATAGTCACGCGGACAAAGCAGGCGGTCCCCTTCGACAGCAACAACACTCTGCCCCGCCTCGTCCACCAAGTCATAGGACAGACGGCACGACTGTGTGCAGTCGCCGCGCATCGCCGACCGTCCGCGCCGCAGGGCCGAAAACTCACACGCGCCTGAATAGCCAATGCAAATAGCGCCGTGACAGAACACCTCGATGGGCACGCCGGTGGCACAAAGCGCCCCAATCTCCGCCACGCTCAGCTCGCGCGCCGTCGTCACGCGCTCAACTCCCAACTCCTTGGCAGCCAACTGCACGGCGCCCTCGCTATGAGCGCCCGCTTGGGTGGACAGGTGAATCTCGACCCCCGGAATCGCCGCACGAAGCGCGCAAGCCAGCCCGGCATCGGCCACAATCAACACATCGGCGCCCAACGCATGCGCATGCGCCCCCAACGCCACGGCGTCGGCAAGCTCATCATCGAACACGAACACGTTGAGCGTCACGTACACACGCACGCCATGCGCATGGGCCACGGCACAACCGCGCGCGAACTCATCATCGCTAAAGCCATGCGCGCTCACTCGAGCGTTGAATCCGTCCAGCCCCGCATAGACGGCATCGGCACCCGCCGCAATTGCCGCGAGCATCTGGTCGAGCCCGCCAGCGGGCGCCAGCAGCTCGGGCAGAGCCACTCCAGCCGCCGCCAACTCGCTTTCGCATTGTCCGCTCGGTTCCATCGGCCGAATCGCCATCGATAAACTCCTTGCCAAGGTGTGCTTTCACTCTGAAAATTGCTTCCAACCAGCATACACGAGGCCTCACGTGCCCCGATTGGTTTAATGTGTAATAACTTATGTCCATCCTGCCCGGCAACACACCTAACGCCTGGCACGACATACCTGGAGGTCAATCTATGGGTCCTCGCCAACGACAGGGACGCGGTCGTTCCAAGACGCATGCCCTTCCCATGATCTTGCTCTCGTTTTTGGGCTTTCTGCTTATCGCGGGCGTAGCGTTTGGCATCGGCATGATCGGCAACGTCAACCGCTGGCTGTCCGACCTGCCCGACTACACCGACGCCAACGCCTATCTGGTCAGCGAGCCCACCGACATCGTCGACTGCAACGGCAATACCATTGCGAGTTTCTACACTCAAAACCGCAAGTCCATCACCAAGGACCAAGTGTCCCCCTACGTGCTGCAGGGCACCATCGATGTCGAGGACGAGCGCTTCTATGAGCATGGCGGCATCGACCTCTGGGGCATTGCGCGTGCATCGGTGGCAACCCTCACCGGCGGTCACGAGGGCGCGTCGACCATCACCCAGCAGCTGGTCCGCAACACCATCCTGCAGGAGGAACAATTCGACTCGACCATCGAGCGTAAGGTGCGCGAGGCCTATATCGCCATCAAGATGGAGGATATGTACTCCAAAGACGATATCCTCATGATGTACCTCAACACCATCTACTACGGTCATGGAGCTTACGGCATCGAGGCGGCAGCCGAGACCTATCTGTCCAAGACCGCCGCCGACCTCACCCTGAGCGAAGCTGCGCTGCTGATCGGCCTTCCCAATTCGCCTTCTCAGTACGACCCCACGGTTAACCCCGACTTGGCGCTGTCCCGCCGCAACAAAGTTCTGGACAACATGCTGCGTCTGGGCCACATCACACAGGAAGAGCACGATGCCGCTCAGGCCGAGCCCATCACGCTCAATGTGACCGAGATTTCGGGCAGTGGCGTCGACGTGTACTCTCAGCCCTACTTTGTCTCCTATGTCAAGCAACTTCTGGAGCAGGAGTTCTCCACCGACGTGCTCTTTAAGGGCGGCCTTACGGTTAAGACCACCATCGACCCCACGATGCAGCAGGTGGCCGAGGAGGCCGTGCGCTCGCAGCTTGACAAAATCGGACTCGACGGCCTGGACATGGGCATGGTGGTCATTGACCCCAAGACCGGCTACATCAAGTGCATGGTGGGCGGCTATGACTACAACTCGGACCAGAACCACGTGAACCACGCAACGGCCAAACGTCCCACGGGCTCCTCGTTTAAGGCGTTCACGCTCGCCGCTGCCATCCAGTGCGGCATGGATCCCAATATCACCCTCAACTGCAACTCGCCGCTCCCCCTTAAAAATTCTTCTGCCAAGGTCCAGAACTACGCAAACCAGAGCTTTGGCTCCATTTCGCTCAAACAGGCGACGGCGGTTTCGTCCAACACCGGCTATGTCCAGGTCGCAGACGCCATCGGCAACGACAAGATCATCTCGCTTGCCAAAAAACTCGGCATCGATCCCAAGAAGGACAACCTCGAAGACGTGCCCGTCATGACGCTCGGCACCGGCTCTATCTCGCCGCTCGAGATGGCCGCCGCCTATGCCGCCTTTGCCAACGGCGGATACTATCGCCAACCCATCGCCATCACCGAGATCATCTCCCGCAGCGGATCAGTGCTGGATCAGCACACCGACAATCCGCAACAGGTGCTCACCGCCGGTGAGGCTGCAGCCGTAACCGATACCCTGAGCGGCGTCATGCGTGGCAGCGGCACCGGCGCTTCGGGCGCCCTGAGCGTCAACCAGCCATGTGCCGGCAAGACGGGCACCACCAGTGATGTTACCAACCTGTGGTTCTGCGGCTACACCCCACAACTCTCCGTTGCGCTTTGGAACGGCTACTCCCAGGGCGAGATCCCCATCAAAAAGAACGGTGCAGACTTACACCCTTATTCCGCCAACCTGCCCGTCTTCAAGAAATTCATGGATACGGTCTTGGCCGGCAAAGAGCGCGAGGAGTTCCCGACCGGCACGGCGCCTCAATACAAGAGCAATGACTCTTGGAAGTTCTTTGGCACAACCAACAAAAAGGAAGACAAAGAGGACGAAGACGAGGAGGAAGGGACCACCACAACCACTACGACGACAACCACGACCACTGAAACCCCGGGCGGCGACACCTCCGGCGGCAACGGTAACGGTACGACAGGTGGCGACGGTGGCACAGGCGGCGACGGCGGCGACGGCACGCCGACGCCTACCCCCGACCCCACGCCCACACCC
>UROM01000142.1 GCA_900549455.1 uncultured Collinsella sp.
TCTACACTTATGCGATCGTCGGCAGCGTCAGATGTGTATAAGAGACAGCCATTGTGTGCGGCTCGGGCAATCAGGGCATTACCTGCGCGCTGCCCGTTATGGAGTATGCCGAGTATCTGCGCTGCGACCACGATCGCCTGGTGCGCGCCGTGATGCTGTCCGATCTTATCGCTGTGCATATCAAGAGCTATATTGGTGCGCTCTCGGCGTTTTGCGGTGCTATTTGTGCCGCGTGCGGCGCCGGCGCTGCGATTACCTGGCTGTGCGGTGGTACGCGCGAGCAGATTGGCGCGACGGTCTCGAACACGCTCGGCAACGTTGGCGGCATCGTGTGCGATGGCGCCAAGGCAAGCTGTGCCGCCAAGATTTCCGCTGCCGTCGATGCGGCGATTTTGGGCCACGATATGGCCATGCAGGGCCGTGGCTTCCGTGCCGGCGAGGGCCTGATCCAGGATACCGTCGAGCAGACAATCGCCAGCATGGGCTACGTGGGCCGTGTGGGCATGAAAGATACCGACGTCGAGATCCTCAACATCATGATCGGCAAGACTCGAGTCTGCTAGTTACGCGGTTTTACCAAACCGCGTAACCAGTCGACGCTGCAAACGCCCCTAAGCGGCAATTTGCCTTTCAATCGTCGGGCATAGCCAGAAGGCCTATGCCCTCCTCTTTCAAGGCACATTGCTCGCTTAGGGGCGTTTTCGCTGACTTATGCTCAACCTGCGGCGTTATTTTGTTTGGAGCGAGGGGTCCTAAGACAGCTCGTTGGCTACTTGGTGTTCGTAGAAGGCTTCTACTACGGCGTTGAAGTTGCGGGCGAAGTCTTCCATGGTTCCGTGCCAGGTGGCTCGGCTGGGTTTTCCCTGGCCAACATAGGCAGTTTGAATGCCGCAGGCGGGACTGGGGAAGTCACGCCTGGGGTCGTTGCCCACCATAAGGACCTCGTGTGGCTCGAGTCCCATCACCTGAAGCTGCTCGAGATAGTAGGTGGCATCGGGCTTGCAGCGGGTGGTGTTTCCCATGTGCGTGACGAGCTCAAAGGGGGCGTCGGCCAGGTCGCCCCAACCCATGCGGCACTCGATGGCCCCCTGCGGAAAGCTGGGGTTGGTAAAGAGCGCGCAGCGCAGCCCTGCGTCCTGTACGGCCTGAAGCGCGGCGTGTGCGCCCGGCATGGCGTGGGCGTTGATGACATCGTCATTCTTGTGTGGAAGCACTTCGCGGTCATAGTAGGTAAACGCCTCGTAGATGATGGGATCGGAGAGGCAGATGCCGCATCGGCGCTCGACCTCGGTGCGGTAAAACTCAAGATTGGTGCGGTTGTCCGTGCCGCTGCGGCGATTGGCATTGAGGTCGACCAGGATGGTGCCGAGGCGTGCCATCGTGCCACCGCGGCTGCGGCGTCCGATATCCGCGAGCATCGACGAGACATCCTTAAAATAGCGAAGGATGAACGCGTTGAGGTTGATGCTAAGAAGCGTCTCGTCCATATCGAAAACGACTGCTTTGAGCACGCGGGCACCTTTCTCGAAAAATCGTTCCAGAATCGTTGGCTCCGGATACTTTACCGCAAAGCCGTATGCCTAACTGCCTATCGTCAACTTATGGAGACGGTCGTCCACAAGATTGCGAAAAAGTCTCCATACGAGTAAAAAATCGCAGTTCACGCTTGAAATCGAAATGATTTCCCCGTAACCTATACGAACGTGATTGCATAAGCGTCACATTAGTATCTGTCGGCTCCCGAGTGTTCCTAAACGTTGTGTGCTTGTCGCACCCTTCTGTAGGTCCTAGCAATCGGGGCCCCGTAGTTCGAAAGGGGTCCACCTTTGAGTGAGATTCAGAACTCGTCCATTTTCTCTCTTGACGATGTCAACGAGGAGGAGATGAACAACCTCATCGACGGTACGATTACCGACTTTGATGAGGGCGATCTCGTTAACGGCACTGTCGTTAAGATCGAGCATGACGAGGTGCTCGTTGACATCGGATTCAAGTCCGAGGGCGTTATCCCGGTCCGCGAGCTGTCCATCCGCAAGGACGCTAACCCTGCAGACATCGTTGCACTCGGTGATCCCATCGAGGCCCTGGTTCTCCAGAAGGAGGACAAGGACGGTCGTCTGGTCTTGTCCAAGAAGCGTGCCGAGTACGAGCGTGCTTGGAACCGCATCGAGGAGAAGTTCAACTCCGGCGAGAACGTCGAGGGCGAGGTTATCGAGGTTGTCAAGGGCGGCCTGATCCTCGACATCGGCCTGCGTGGCTTCCTGCCCGCTTCCCTCGTCGACCTCCGTCGCGTCAAGGACCTCACCTCTTACATGGGCACCCGCATCGAGGCTCGCGTCATCGAGATGGACCGCAACCGCAACAACGTCGTCCTCTCCCGTCGCGTCGTGCTCGAGGAGTCCCGTAAGGCCGAGCGCTCCGAGATCCTGTCCAAGCTCAAGTCTGGCATGCGTCTCCAGGGCACCGTTTCCTCCATCGTCGACTTCGGCGCCTTCGTCGACCTCGGCGGTATCGACGGCCTCATCCACATCTCCGAGCTCTCCTGGAACCACGTCAACCATCCTTCCGAGGTTGTCAAGGTCGGCCAGGAGGTCGAGGTCGAGGTTCTCGACGTCGATCTCAACCGCGAGCGCATCTCCCTGGGTCTCAAGCAGACCACCGAGGATCCGTGGCGCGCACTGGTCAAGAAGTACCCCGTCGGCGCTATCGTCGAGGGCACTGTGACCAAGCTTGTCCCGTTCGGCGCTTTTGTCGACCTGGGCGAGGGCATCGAGGGTCTGGTGCACATCTCCGAGATGGCCAACAAGCACGTCGATCAGCCTTCTCAGGTCACCCACGTGGGCGACAAGGTTCAGGTCAAGGTCATGGAGATCGACCTCGACCGTCGTCGTATCTCTCTGTCCATGAAGTCCGCTGCTGAGACTCTGGGCGTCGAGATCGAGGTTACCCCGCTGCCTTCCGAGAAGAAGGACGAGGAGACCGACGCCGAGTAAATCGGTTTGACGATCACTTGTTTTAAGGGATCCGTCCGCAATGGACGGGTCCCTTTTTGTATTTTCTGCTGAGGTTCGCGATGCTGCTCGGGCTGGCCACGGGCTATTGGGTTGTTGGTGCATGAAAAATGCCGACATCCCGCCTCGGGGAGGAGGCGGGAACACACCGAGTAGACGGAGGGGTGTGGAGCGCGGTCGCGTCTCGACTGACGACGTTGCCCATCGACAACCCTATTGTACTGCATGGCGTGGTTCTTGGTTTATCGTGTCGAACGCTTGTGTTGTGCCACTGCCTGCGGCAACGGTGTGCTACACTCTTGCACTGCTGAGTGGGCCAGACGGTCGCGCGATGTGCTGCTTGCAGCACGCGTGAGGAAAGTCCGGGCTCCAGAGGGCGGGATGCCGGCTAACGGCCGGGCGGAGTGATCCGACGGAAAGCGCCGCAGAAAAGAAGACTCCCACCTGCGCCGCAAGGCGTAAAGGGAAAAGCTGAAACGGTGGTGTAAGAGACCACCAGCGTCGTGGCAACACGGCGGCTTGGCAAGCCCCATCCGGAGCAAGCGCGAATAGGAACGCTATGGGCCGGCCCGGTCCGCGTTCGGGTAGCGTGCGTGGAGCTGCATGGTAACGTGCAGACAAGATAAATGACCGTTCACGACAGAACCCGGCTTATAGGCCCACTTGGCATTTTTGTTACCCTGACAATCGGTACGGCCTTTGCCGTATTATTGAGGCTGTTTGTTGCTTTGCTTGTTGTTGAGGGGCTTTGTTGGACAGCTATTTTACTCTGCAATCGAATATTGAGGTTTCGGGCGAGTTTGTGGACCGCAAGAGCCGGTTTATTGCCCAGCTGGTCCATATTGAGTCCGAGGATGAGGCGAATGCCTTTATCGAGACAGTTCGCAAGCGCCATTACGACGCTCGACACAATGTTCCCGCGTGGATTTTGGTCGATGGACGCGAACGCCAAAGCGATGATGGTGAGCCGAGCCGCACGAGCGGTATGCCGACGCTCGAGGTGTTGCGCGGTGCGGGGCTCAAAAATGTTTGCTGCGTAGTGACGCGCTATTTTGGTGGCACGCTGTTGGGTCCTGGTGGCTTGGTGCGTGCCTATACTGCGGCTGTCTCTTATACACATCTGACGCTGCCGACGCTCGCATAAGTGTAGATCTCGGT
>UROM01000143.1 GCA_900549455.1 uncultured Collinsella sp.
ATCGAGCCGACCGCCGCTGCCGCCGACAGCAAGCCTGTCGCCGATCAGCCCGAGCCCGCCGCCGACGTATCCGCTAAGAAGGACGTCGATGGCCTGAAGGTCCTCGTCCTGTGCGCCGGCGCCGGCACCTCTGCCATGCTTGCCAACGCCATCAAGGAAGGTGCCGCGCAGACCGGAGAGAACATCGCTTCCTCCGCAGGCGCCTATGGCCAGCACACTGCCATCATGGATCAGTACGACGTTATCGTGCTTGCCCCGCAGGTTCGTAGCTACTACAACGACATGAAGGCCGACACCGATCGCCTGGGCATTAAGCTGCTCGCTCCGCGCGGTAAGGAATATATCGACCTTACCCGTGACCCCACTGGCGCCATCAAGTGGCTCCGCGAGAACCTCGACTAGTTACCTCCCTCTGTTGGTGCCCGGATCCCCAGTTCGGGCACCTCTCCCTATTCGTATCCCACAGAAAGGATGACTCATGACCAACCCCATGCAGTTCCCCGACGGCTTTGTGTTTGGCGGCGCCACCGCTGCTTACCAGGTTGAAGGCGAGACCCGCACGCACGGCAAGGGCAAAGTGCCCTGGGACGATTTCCTGGCAGCCCAAGGTCGCTTCTCCCCCGATCCCGCAAGCGATTTCTACAACAAGTACCCGGTCGATATCGACCTGTGCCAGCGCTTCGGCATCAACGGCATCCGTGTCTCCATCGCCTGGAGCCGCATCTTCCCCAACGGCACTGGCGAGATCAACCCCGAGGGCGTCGCCTTCTATCACGAGCTCTTTGCCACCTGCAACAATGCCGGCGTTATCCCCTATGTCACGCTCGATCACTTCGATACGCCCGAGGCCTTTTATCAGGACGGCAGCGAGGGCTTCCTGACGCGCACGACCATCGATGCCTTCGTCGAGTACGCCAAGTTCTGCTTTGCCGAGTTCACCGAGGTCAAGCACTGGTTTACCTTTAACGAGATTCCCGCGACCGCCGAGGGCAGCTTTATCGTCGGCAACTGGCCGCACGGCGAGAAGTATCGCCTGGACAAGGCCTTCCAGCTCATGCACAACATGATGGTGGCCCACGCCAAGGCCGTCGTCGCCTTCCATGAGGGCGGCTTTGAGGGCGAGATCGGCATTGTCCAGAACCTGGAGCCCAAGTATCCCCTCGACCCCAACAATGCCGCCGACTGCGAGGCAGCTCGCATGGCCGACGTCATCAACAACCGCTGGGTACTCGACGCCACCTTCCGCGGCCACTATGCAGCCGACACCATGGAGGCTGCGACCAAGCTGGCCCATATCGCCGGCGGCGAGCTCGACGTCCGCGGCGAGGACATCGCCGCGCTGACCGCCGCGCTCCCTTACAACGATTGCCTGGGCGTCAACACCTACAAGTGCCAGTTCCTGCGTGCCGCCAAGGGCGAAAACGACATCAACCATAATGGCACCGGCGACAAGGGCTCCTCGCGCTGGTTCCTCAAGGGCGTTGGCGAGTCATGCGTACGCGAAGGCGTACCCACCACCGATTGGGACTGGATTATCTATCCTGAGGGCCTGTACGATCTGCTGCTGCGCATTAAGAACGATTACCCCAACTACAAGAAGATCTACATCACCGAGAACGGCATGGGCTATAAGGACGACTTTGAGGACGGATTTATCGACGACGCCCCTCGCATCGACTACATGCGTCAGCATCTCGCATGGATCCTCAAGGCAATCGACGGCGGCGTAAACGTCGACGGTTACTTTGTGTGGTCGCTGCAGGACCAGTTCTCCTGGACCAACGGCTATAACAAGCGCTATGGCCTGTTCTACATCGACTTTGAGACCCAGAAGCGCTATCCCAAGGCGAGCGCGTACTGGTACAAGAACGTCTCGGAGACCGGCCTGCTTATGGCCTAACTTTTGCCGCATACCCCCTGTCGGCCGCATGCGAATCCCTCCACGGGTTCGCATGCGGCCTTTTTTATTTTGAGCGGCCCGAACAGGCCGTTCATCTCAATCTGTAACATCTAGCAGGGATTTTCAATCCTAACTGTTATAGATTTAGACGAACGGGCGACCAGGGCTGAAAGATCTCAATCTGTAACACGTAGCCCACTTTTAACCGTCTAACTGTTACAGATCAAGACAATAAGATAGTCAAATCCGAACTTTCCAAGCAGTTATGAAACATGGTTTCTAGTTTTCGGTATCACGAACATACTTTCGGTATCATTTAATGGTATTATGATATCGAAAGTATGTTCGTGATACCGAAAGGAGCCGCATGCGCCAGTTCGATTACACCACAGTCCCAGCGGAACTCGAAGCAACTCCAATCACCAACCTCCTCCTCTCGATACGCGAGCATAAAGGCCGTCAGCTTGCTCTGAGTCAAGTCAAACCCGAGCTTCTATCGTCCCTAATGGAGGAGGCTAAGATCCAAAGCACCCGATCCTCCAACGGACTTGAAGGAATTTTTACCACCCAAAAACGACTCAAAGCGATCATGGCGTATTCCGCCAAGCCAAGCTCCCGCGCAGAGGAAGAAATCGCTGGATACCGAGATGTGCTGTCGCTTATTCACGAGCAACACGATTCCATTCCCGTAACGCCATCGGTCATTCTGCAGTTGCATCGTGACCTCATGGCGCACACGGCAATCTCGTATGGAGGCCATTGGAAAGATGGCGATAACGAAATCGTCTCCATTGACGATCAAGGTAATCGATTTGTGCGCTTTAGGCCCCCTTCGGCTCTAGCAACCCCGGGACTTATTAAAGAAGCCTGCCAGTCCCTCAACGATGCTTTATCTCGCCAAGTTTGCGATCCCCTCCTTATATCGCTCCGCTTTATCTTCGATTTTGTTAGCATTCATCCCTTCAACGATGGCAATGGCAGGATGAGCCGGCTCCTTACAACGCTGCTGCTCGAAAAGACCGGATACGACGTTGCGCGTTACATCAGCATCGAACGACTTATTGAAGACAACAAAGCGCTTTACTACAGCGCCCTCGCTGCAAGCTCCACTGGATGGAATGAAAATCAAAACACCGAAGTACCCTTTATCCGTTTCATGCTCGGAACAACCCTGGCCGCCTACCGACAGCTCGAGCAGCGTACCTTAATTGAATCAAGCACTCATCCCATGTCGAAGCAAGCGCGCATCGCTGTTCTATTTCAACATAGACCCGGCGTCATTAAGAAATCCGACATCCGGTCCAACTGCCCTGATATCAGCGAGGTAACCGTTAAACGAACCCTCGGTCAGCTTGTTAGTTGCAGCGCAATCGAAAAAACAGGAGCGGGTCGTTCGACGGGCTACATACTCAAAGACGCCCATGCTCTTGAACTATTCTTGCAATCCGCAATACCCGATGGCAAGGCCGCAATAATAAAAAAGGCTCCAAAGGATAGACTCCTTGAACGCATAAACCACGCCGAGGATGAAAACAGAGAGGGGCTCTATGAAGACTACGATTCATTCTCAAGGGACATAAAGACGAAATTCGGAGTCTAGTCATATCCCAGAATAGCCTCATCCTTGTTGCCCAAAGCTATTTGCGCGCCATTGTGAAGCGATTATCCCCGCGCCGGCAGGGGGCAGAAGTATCGCCTGCAGCGCTTGTTAGCAAATGACCTGCGCGTGCTCCTCGATGGCGACACGATCCTCGGCGGCGATGCTCGACTCACATACCACGGCGTCCAGGCTGTCCAGGCGGCAGAAAGTGTAGAAGTCGCGCCTGCCGATCCCGCTGGAGTCGGCAATCAGATAGCGCGTATCGGCCTTGCTAAAGGCGAGCTGCTGGATGCGGCCCTCGTCCATGTTGGACGTGGACACGTCGCCGTCCAGAATGCCGTTGGCACCGATAAACGCCGTGTCAATCCCTAGTGCGCGCAGGGTATCCTCGGCCATGGGCCCACAAAGGCGGCGGTGCGGCGACGGTACATGCCGCCCACCAGGCACAGCTCGCAATCCTCGCGCGCCTCGAGCAGGCTAAAGGCCGAAAGCGAATTGGTCACATAGATAGAAGGCAGTTTGTCGGTGACTCGGAGAGCGCCAATGCGATCTCACGACGGTTGCGCTCATTGCCTCAATTAGATACTCAATCAGAACCACCCTTAAAAAGGGTGGTTTGCTCTTAGGGTATAACCCACGGGC
>UROM01000144.1 GCA_900549455.1 uncultured Collinsella sp.
GTCGGCAGCGTCAGATGTGTATAAGAGACAGGTTGTCGGCGATGTTGTGATAGAAGCCCTCGCCACCGTGACCGTCGGCGCAACCGGCAACGTCGATAATCACGCCGCCTTCGGGAAGCGTGGCCTCGGCAGAGCACATGCCCTTTACAGCCTGGTAGATGTTCTGGTCGAGCGGGTAGCCGCCGTTGGTGGTGATGGCAATCTCGCACTCGACGGGCTCAACGCCGGCAAGGCTCTTCACGAACTCGCAGCCAGCTTCGTGCGCCTTGTGGATGTCGCCGGCAAAGGAGCCGATGACCTCGTGCTTGCCGTTAAGTACCACGTTAAGCACAAAGGCAAGGTGAGCCATCTCGGCAGCGGCAAACATGTCCTCGCTCACGTGGTTGTGGCACAGGTTGCCGGCACGCGAGTGGGAATCATTCACAAACTGACCGTTGTGGTTGTACATGATGGTCTTGTAGCTGGCGATGCCGGGCAGGACGGACTTGCGGCTGCCGGAGAAACCGGCAAAGAAGTGCGGCTCAATGAAACCCTCGGCAAGCAGCAAGTCGCATTCGGCGGCAATCTTGTTGATGATGCACTCGCCGCCAGAAGGCAGGGTGCCGATCTTTTTCATCATGCTGTCGTCAGTCGCGACGTGCATAACGATTTCCTCGTTGGCAACAATTTCCTCGCCGTACTTGTTGACGAGCTCCTCGTGCGTCGACGGACGATGCATACCCGTAGCAACCAAAATACGCACGCGAGCCTCGGGCGCAGCGGAATGGATGTGATGCAGCAGAATAGGCATCGTCACACGCGAGGGAACGGGGCGCGTATGGTCGGAGCTAATGATGACAATATCCTTCTTGCCAGCACAAAGCTCCTCGAGCGAAGGCGAGCCATAAGGGTTGGCAAGCGATTCCTCTACCAGCTATTCCTGCGATTTTGTGGTCTTAAACTCGTTTTGATGACCTTCCATCACACCCGCGAAGTTCTTATCCTCGAGCTCCAGATGCAACGTCTTGTGGTCAAACGGCAGTTCACATTCAAACAATGACGAGCGCCCTCTTCCTTTCAACTGACACACTAGATAAACCGTTGGAAGGATACGCCGCTCACCGAAAAACACCACCGTCCACCGACTCATTAACACAACGTTCATATTTGACCCACAACAAAACGGCCGCGACCCCAAACGGGACCGCGGCCGCAACAGTCGTAAGGCGAGAAGCGCCACATGCATCTCAATCCCAATCGATAAGACGCGGGGCGCGAAGCGCGCTTTATTATCATCAGCTTTAATCCCTGAAGACCGAGGACGAAGGGACCCGACGGGTTTCCCTCTGAATGCATTCCGCAGCACGAAGCCCTTTTCAAACGCGCGGAGCGCGCCAATATTCCCCCAGCAGTAATCCGCCGAAGGCCGGACATCGCAGGGCCCGCCATCAGTTTACTTTTAGGCACACTCCGCAGGACGCAAGAAGCCCTCGCCGCACGAAGTGCGCAGCGAGGGCTTCTTGCATGTCCGAGGACGTGCCTAAAAGTAAACTGATGGCGGGCCCGGACGACTACAGGGCTATCGATTACCCCGTGTTCTGCAGTCCTGCCGAGACGCCGGTCACAGTCGAAAGAATCAGGCTCATGTACTCGGCCTTCTTCTCCTCGGCCATCTCGTCCTGGTTCATACGCACCTCGCGAAGGGCGCGGACCTGGGCGATAGACAGGGCGTCGACGTAGGGGTTGCGCACACGAACGGCGCAGCCGAGCACGCGACGACGCTGCAGCGGCCACTCGTCACCGACGATGGCAAGGACCCACTTACGCGTGAGCTGCATCTCGGTGAAGACCTTCTCGGACAAATCCTGGCGATCGCCCAGGTGCAGATACATCTTGGCGATGCGCTGGTCGGTCTTGGCAATCGACATCTCGATGTTGTCGATAAAGGTGCGGAAGAACGGCCACTCCTGGTAGGCAGCCTTAAGCTGGTCAAGGTCGCCCAACTGCTCGCAGGCGGTGCCCAGGCCGTACCAAGCGGCCAGATTGATGCGCGCCTGGCTCCAGCTGAAGATCCACGGAATGGTACGCAGGTCGTCGAGCGACTTGGCGCCCAAGCCACGCTTGGCGGGACGCGAGCCGATCGGCAGCAGACCGACCTCGGTCAGCGGCGTCACGGTCGAGAACCACGGTGTAAAGTCCTCGGTATTCAGCAGGTCCAGATAGCGCTCGTGGCTTGCGGCGTTGAGCTTCTCGGCCATATCCCAGAACTTCTGCGTGGTCTCGGTGTTGGTCTTCTCGACACTCGGGGCCGACTGCAAAAGCGTTGCAGCGGCAACGGACTCAACATGGCGCTGAGCCAGCGTGCGGTTGCCGTAACGGGCAAAGATGACCTCGCCCTGCTCGGTGAGCTTAAAGAAGCAGTTGACCGAACCCTTGGGCTGAGCCAGCACGGCCTTGTTGGCCGGGCCGCCGCCACGGCCCACGGCACCGCCGCGACCGTGCATGAGCACCAAATCGATATCGTTCTTCTCTGCCCACTTGGCGATGCGCTCCTGCGCGGAGTGCAGCGCGAGCATGGCCGTGGTGGGACCGGCATCCTTGGAGGAGTCGGAATAGCCCAGCATGACCTCCATGCGGCGGTTGGTCTGGGCAAGGCGCTTTTGCACCACGGGCAGCGTGAGCATCTGGTCGAGCACGTCGACGCAGCCCTCGAGGTCCTCGAGCTGCTCGAACAGCGGGATCACGTCGAGCTCGGGGACATCCTCCTCGTGTGCAAAGGACAGGTGGGCAAGCTCAAAGACGTCGGCCACATGCTGGGCGCTCTTGGTGAACGAGATGATGTAGCGGTGCGCCATCTTCTTGCCGTAGCGCTTTTGAATGGAACCGATGGCGCGGAAGGTATCGATGACCTCGCGCGTCATGGGCTGCAGGTCGCCATGGATACCGTTCTCGTGGATATCCTTGAGGGCGCGGGCATGCACCACGGAGTGCTGACGGAACTCCATCTCGACCATATGGAAGCCGAAGGACTCGACCTGCCAGATGATGGTCTGGACCGGGCCGTAGGCAGCACGGACGGCACCGCAGGCGGCCAGCGAACGCTGGACGACACGCAGGTCATCCAGGAACTCGTCGGCGCTGTGGTACATGGTGTCGGTGATGCGACGCACGGTGGCGTTCAGACGGTCGGCCATGACGAGCATGACGGCGCGATGCGGCTCGTGCTCGGAGATCAGTTCGGCGCGGGCCGTGTACCGAGGGCTCATCTCGACCTGATGGTTCCACAGGTTAATGAGCTCGGCAGAAGGCTTGCTGTAGGTGGCCTCGAGCGTGAGGTTGCGGCCGATGCGGCGGCACTTGTCCTCGAGCTTGAGCACCATGTGCGTAAAGTACTTGGCGGCGACCTCACGGCTCACCTTGGCGGTGACGTTGGGGTTACCGTCGCGGTCGGAACCGATCCAGCTGCCGGGATGGAAGAACGCCGGACACAGCGGCGGCACAGTACCGGCCTTGTCGCCCAGCACCCAATCGTCAAAACGACGATAGATAACGGGGATAACGTCGAACAGCGTGTTATCGAAGATGTCGATGATGGTATCGGCTTCCTCGACCGGCGTGGGCTTCTTGAGCGCGATGGGGCTCGTACGCACCAGGGCGTCGATCTCCTGCAGCATATGGCGCTCGTTCTCCACCAGGTCGGAGCCGCCCAGACGCGGACGCTCCTCCAGCAGGTTGGAGATACGGCGGATCTTGCCCTCGACGGCCTTACGACGGGCCTCGGTGGGATGTGCGGTAAAGACAGGGTGGAACTCGAGCTTGTCGAGCAGCTCGTTAGCACCCTTGACACCCATCTCGTCTACCAGCTGGTGATAGGCAACGGTGAGCTCGTTGGCGGGATCGACCTCGGTATCGGTCGACGCACCGGCCTCGCGCTCGCGCAGCTGCGCCACGCGGTAATTCTCCTCCGACAGGTTTGCCAGGTGGAAGAAGCTCGTAAAGGCGCGGACGATAACCTGCTGCTTATCGAGCGGCAGGCTGTCGATCAAATCGACGACCTCACGGAATGCCACGGCGGTGGACTCATCGGCAGTAGGCACGCCCTGCTCTGTCTCTTATACACATCTCCGAGCCCACGAGACTCCTGAGC
>UROM01000145.1 GCA_900549455.1 uncultured Collinsella sp.
AGCCGCCCTCGCGCTGCAGGTAGCACACGGTAGCCGGGTCGATGGAGCCGCAGCGGGTACCCATCATGACGCCATCGAGCGGCGTTAAGCCCATGGTGGTGTCCATGCACTTGCCGTCCTCGATGGCGCACAGGGAAGCGCCGGAACCGATGTGGCACACGACGACCTTGCGAGCCTCGCCGTTGGTCATCTCGGCAACCTTCTTGGAGATGTAGCGGTAGCTGGTGCCGTGGGCGCCGTACTTACGGATGTGCAGCTTGTCGCAAACATCCTTGGGCAGGGCGTAAGTCTTGGCGACCTCGGGCATGTTGAAGTGGAAAGCGGTGTCGTAGACCGTGACGTTGGGCAGGTCGGGATACTGCTCCAGGCAGTACTCGATAACGTTGGCCTCGGGGTTGTTGTGCAGCGGCGCCAGCGGAGCGACCTCGCGGATCTTGGCGAGGACGTCCTCGTCGACGAGGGAGGAATCGCCAAAGTACCAACCGCCCTGAACGATACGGTGGCCGATGCCCTCGATCTTGACGCCGTTGGCCTCGAGGTCCTTCAGGACAACCTCGATGGCGACCTTGTGGTCGGGGAACTCGATGTTCTCAGTCACCTTCTTGGAACCGTTGGCAGCGTGGGTGAAGGTACCGCCGGTAAAGCAGACGCGCTCGCAGGAGCCCTTTGCGGACACCTTGTGGGACTTGGTATCGATGACCTGATACTTAAGGGTCGAAGATCCTGCGTTGACGACCAGAACGTTCATGTGTCTCCCTACTAACAGGCGGTGTGGCGCCGCCAGGTTACATACGCTTCAATAATAAACCCAAACGCCCTCGCGCTCGGGTTTATTGCGTTGATATATAAGTTATCGGTGCCCAAATACTCATGGCCTTTGACTTGTAAGACGAAAGAGCGCGGGGATATACGCCAAAGAAGAAATCCCGAGCGCTACAAGCAATATGACTCGAATGCCCGCAATGCTGCTCAACGCAGCATTGAACAGATAGAAAAGGATGGCACCCACCGCCACCATCTGGCTTTGGACCGAAATCAGTGAACAGCGCATCGAAGAATCGACAGCATTTTGAAAAATTGAGTATTTAATTGGAGCAAATAACGAGTAAGCGGCCGTCTGCAGCACATAGAACACGGGCAGCAAATAGACCGGAGTAAAGGGAATCAAAAACAGAGCAGTCAGGGAAAGGCGCACGATGCCGCAAATACGCGCAAAACGGCCCTTGTCGACACGAGCAATCACACTGGGCACAATAAAACCTATGGAGGCGGAAGCAAGGAGCTGGACCGCAATGGTCACGCCCGAAGCGACGGCATTCATTCCGCGTCCTGCAAGCAACAGTGAGAAGAAGTCTTCCAGAGCGACGAAGGCAAATGCCTGAGAACAGTCCATGATGAACGCTGAACGAAGAAGGCCATTACACGCAATAGCGGCACCGATCATCTTCGGGCTCATTCCATACCCAGGTGTCACCGCAGCGCCCTCTCTTCTCGCCTCAGGAATACAGACAACGACAACCAATGTCAGCACCATTGTGATGACATCGACCGAAAGCCCAATGAGATACGCGCCAGCGGACGAAATGAAACCGCCCACACAAGCGGAGAGGGCATAAGACGCATAGAAGACAAATCGTTCAACGACATTAAGTCTTACGAGCTGGTCCTGAAAGACGCTGTCAATGTAAATCGCTTCTATGGATCCGCTCACACATGCAACGGCAAAACCTTTGAGAGCAAACGCGCCGATTAAAAGCAGAGGAGAACGGACGAGAAGCAGGGCGGCGTAGTACCCAAGCATTCCCACAATGCCAACGAGGCCGCTCGCCTTTCGTCCAAACCTATCAGCAATATAGCCAGTGGGAACTTCAAGGATGAACTTGCTCACTTGATATGCAATCATCATGCTAGAAATCGCTACCATCGAGAATCCGACGAATTCAAGGTAAACCGTCAGAAAATACAAAATGGTGCTGAAGTTTGACAGAAAAACGAACGTCATATAAAGCAAAACCGTACGGTTTTTCATGCTCCGCCCTCCAAGAGTCAGCAATCTAAATCGGAATCTTGGAAAAGCATGAGGGCAAAGCTGTCAGCTATGTGTTGCAAGGCGTCAATAATCACTTGACGTCTCGAAGCCAATTAATCTCACGAAGCAAGATGACGCAATAGGTGCAGAAAAACCGTCTGGTGTCGATCAGTCCAGGAATTTTGCCGATAGCAAAAGTAGATAGGCAAGGTTACATCACGCGAACCTTCAACGGAGCACTCACTCACTTCTGACCCATCCGATGCGAGAGAGGACCCAGACAAGCTCAATATCAATCCCCCGGCTTGAAGAAACTCAGTCTGAGCCCTGCTTCCGTATTCAACATCACGGAAGCGAAAATTGACGAGCTGGGCTTCGGGACATTGATTGATTGCATTGAGACAGGGTGACAAATTAATGGGAACAGCGAGCCTGCCGCCCAGTAACTCACGAATGGTCATAGCGTCAACAGATTGATGACCCGCTGGGCATGAAAGAACCTTGAGCTCCTTTTCACCCAAATATTTTGAAGAAAGGACGCTGTCCCGTGGTTCCTCAAACGAGATAGCCGCGTCCGAAATTCCAAGTATAAGTGATTCAAAGCATGTTGCCGTTGGCTGATGCCACACATCAAGGTGAATCTGAGGGTGCGAGCTTTCAAACGAGTCATACCAGTTTTCGGCAAAAAGGCGCCCCCGCCCATGAAGGCAGGGGGCGTAAAGACGGAAGTGGCCGTCGGGCGAAACGCCGCCGTTCCCCGATTGAGCGTACTTTTTGAGATCGTCGACTTGTGCCAGGATCACGCGTGCACGACGCGCAAATTCTCTGCCCGCCGGAGACAAAACAGCCTCCCCCGCCGATCGGTCGAGCAAAACAATCTGATACTCAGATTCCAACTTCTTGATTGCCGACGAAATGGCCTGTGGGCTCACGTGAACGGCGCGAGCTGCTTTGCGCACGCCGCCATAGTTCGCTACCGCTTGAAGGTATTCGAGTTGAGAAAGATGCATAGAATACTCCAAAGTCAGCCAAGTCGACGAGCTACGCGCCCTCAGATGAGGTTCTCGCCCAGGTTCTTGCCGCCGAGGATGTGCATGTGGAAGTGCATGACGGTCTGGCCGGCGTTGACGCCCTTGTTGGAGATGACGCGGAAACCGTCCTCCAGGCCCTTGGCCTTAGCGACCTCCTGGATGGCGTGGGCCATGGCGCCCATGGTCTCGGCAGGCACGTTGTCGGCGATGTCGCTGTAGTGCTTCTTGGGGATCACGAGCGTGTGGACCGGCGCCTGGGGATTGAGATCGTCGAAGGCGATGACCTGGTCGTCCTCATAGACAACGGTCGAGGGGATCTCGTGGTTGGCAATTTTGCAGAAGATGCAGTCACACATGGCTGGTTCCTTTCTCACAGACCAAGGTAATTATATTTAGTCGGGATGGTTAGAACGAGAGGTTGTCGTCCGTGTTGGCGGCTTCGCCGTCGGCGAGCACGTCGTTGCCGTCGACGTCCTTAAGGAGCACCGAGACCTTCTGCTCGGCATCGGACAGGCGGGTGCGCAGGCTCTTGAGGAGCTCGACGCCGCGGGTGTAGCTCTCGAGCGACTCCTCGAGCTCCATATCGCCCGACTCCAGGCTGCGGATGATGAGCTCCAGCTCCTGCGAGGCCTGCTTGTACGTAAGCTGCTCGACCGGGGTCTTCTCTGCCATATCTGTTTCCTTTCCTAAAGGTTTATCGCTATGAAACGCGGCCTACTCGACCGTATTGACCGTTGCCGTCACGTTGCCGTCTGCCATGCGCACGCGAATGGCGTCGCCGGGCTTAAAGGTCTTGGCACTTGTAGCCACCCCATCATCGCTGTACGCGATGGAATAGCCACGGGCAAGCACCTTGAGCGGCGAAAGGGCGTCGAGCGAGGCTGCCGCTCGGCCCAGCTCGGACGCGGGTTTGTTGAGCATCGTGCCTGTCTCTTATACACATCTGACGCTGCCGACGATCGCATAAGTGTAG
>UROM01000146.1 GCA_900549455.1 uncultured Collinsella sp.
ACGAGATGCTCAGGAGTCTCGTGGGCTCGGAGATGTGTATAAGAGACAGGGCTTGGCGGGTGCAGCCTCCTCGCTAGCAACGGGCATGGTAGGCGCGGCGGCCTTAGGCGCCTCGGGAGCCGAGGCCTGAGCTGGCGCGGGCACCACGGCCTGGTCCGACGTAACCGGTGCAGCGGGAGCCGTTTGCGTCGTCGTTATTTCGTTTTCTTGTTGTTGATCAGACACAGTGTTTGCTCAACTTTCTTTTCAAGCCCTGCGATCACATGCTCCCTGCATATACCTTCAGGGCGGCTAAACAGTCTAGCTCCGTCCAAAAAGCGACGGGCACCATTGATCTGTATCGAGATGATTGCGTCAAATACGCAGCGTAAGTGTAACACAACCGCTGCCACCTGCAACTTAGTCATCGGAGACGTTCATAAACGACTAGTCAAAAGGGACACTCTTGCCCTAAGGCGCCTTCAAATGATGCGACTAGGGAGCAAATCCATGGCGTCGGGATTCGCCGCGCCACGAAACGCGCCTATCTACTACGCTTGCCCCCGGACCCCTGACCATACCCTTATTTTTTCAGAAACATCGAGTCCGCTACCTGCGGTTTTAATATTGCGATTTTCGGCGTGGTTCGGGGTACGCACTTAAACGTAGTAGATGCCCCCGATTCTTGGCAGAGGGTGTTCCGCCGTTCCTCCACGAGACAAAAATGACCCATTTTCCTCCGTCCCCAAGGGGTCATTTTCAAAACTATGACGGTTTACGGGGCCAGAATGATACAAGCCAACCATACCCTGCGTTTTCAAGAAACAATGAGCCGTCTACCTTCGGTTTTAATTTCGCTATTGGCGCCATGGTCGCCAGTTGGTGATTCAGCCCCGTAAACCGGTATAGTTGCGATTTGGTAGCATTTCCCAACACACCAAAAAGCACCGCCAAACGCAAGAAGCCCGACCTCCGCATGGGAGATCGGGCTTTCAAGGCTCAGTTAAACCAAGCCCGCGCAGTCAAACGGCCAGCGCTTACATCTGCTCGGGAGCAGTCACGCCAACAAGGGTGAGCACCAGGGCGAGCGTCACGCGGACAGCGTCGCAGGCGGCCAGACGGGCGCGCGAGAGCTCGGGGTCGACGGGACGGCCCTCGCTCGGCAGAACCTGGCAGGCGGCGTAGAAGCTGTGGAAGTCGCCGGCGAGCTCCTCGGCAAAGTGAGTCAGGCGGAACGGGGCACGATCGCGAGCGCAGCTGGCGATGAGGTCGGTGAGCTCGTTGAGCTTACGCGAAAGGGCAAGCTCGGTCGGGTCGGTCAGCAGAGAGTAATCGACGTTCTCACCGATGGCCTTGGCGGCGACGGCCTTCATGCCCATCTCAGCGGCCTGCTCGGCGGTAACGTCTGCGGCACGACGCAGGATGGAGCACACGCGAGCGTGAGCGTACTGCACATAGTACACCGGGTTGGAGTTGTCGCGCTTCTTGACGGCCTCGATATCGAAGTCGACCATCTGGTTGGAGCTCTTGGAGATGAGCGTGTAGCGAGCGGCGTCGGAGCCGACCTCGTCGACGAGCTCCTGCAGGGTCACCATGGTGCCCTTGCGCTTGGACATACGGACGGGTTTGCCGTTGCGCAGCAGATTGACGAGCTGGCCCAGCAGAACCTCAAACTTGCCGGGATAGCCAAGAGCGTCGCAGACACAGCGGACGCGCTCGATGTAGCCGTGGTGGTCGGCGCCCCAGATGTCGATGACGTGGTCGACGCGCTGGAACTTATCCCAGTGATAGGCAACGTCGGAGGCGAAGTAGGTGTACTCGCCATCGGACTTGATCAGGACGCGGTCCTTGTCGTCGCCCAGGTCGGTGGAGCGGAACCACAGGGCACCGTCCTTGGTGTAGAGGTAGCCCATCTTGTCGAGCTTCTCAAAAGCGCGGTCGACGGCGGAGGTGCCGGCGGTCTCGCCCTCGGTGTCCTTCACGTACAGAGAGCGCTCGGAGAACCAACGATCGAAGTCGCAGTTAACGGCGTGGCAAAGGTCGCGCATGTTGTCGACCATCTTTACATAGCCGCGCTCGCGGAAGCTCTCCATGCGCTCCTGCGGATCGGCGTTGACCCACTTATCGCCGTCGGTGCGCCAGAACTCGGCAGCCTCGTCGATGATGTAGTCGCCGCCGTAGGAGTCCTTGCCCAGAGTCTCGGCAAAGTTGTCCTGATACGGATGGGTCTCGGGGTGCTCATCGTTCTCGTCGGCAACAAAGGCGTCGCGGTCGGCGATCAGCAGCTTGTGAGCCTCGTCGATATCCACGCCCTGCTTGGCGATGATGTCGGCAAGCTGCATATAGCGCGTGCTGATGGAGTTGCCGAAGGTGTTCATCTGAGAGCCGTGGTCGTTGATGTAGAACTCGCGCTGAATGTCGTAACCGGCGTGATCCATAACACGGCAAAGGGAGTCGCCCAGAGCGGCCCAGCGGCCATGGCCGATGTGCATGGGGCCGACGGGGTTGGCGGAGACGAACTCGACCTGGGTCTTCAGGCCGCCACCGACGTTGGACTTAGCGAAGTCCATGCCCTTCTCGCGGGCCTCGCCAAAGATGGCGTTCTTGACGGCAACGGAGAGGTAGAAGTTGATGAAGCCGGGGCCTGCGATCTCGACCTTCTCGATTGCGGGGTCCTCGGGCATATGGGCAACGACGGCCTCGGCGATCTTGCGCGGGGCGCAGTGAGCCAGCTTGGCGGACTTCAGGGCCATGGTGGAGGTCCACTCGCCATGAGAAGTGTCAGCCGGTCGCTCGATAGCGCAATCGTCAAGTTCAAATGCGGAAAGGTCGCCGGCCTCCTGGGCCGCAGCAAGCGCAGCGCGTACCAGCTCTTCAATCTTCTCGGGCATAGATCCTCCTTGTGTTAAAGCCCCCGAGCTCTTGGTCACTCGTAGGGCAAAAGCCAGAGTTTGTAGCACTCTATCACAAGCAGTAACTACTGTCGCAGGGTAAAGCTAATAGATATTGCATATGCACAAAAATGACTACCGCTCTTGCGCGGCGGTACAAAGTTGGCGGTTTGCCTGCTGTTTATACACGTTCCAGAAATGCATAAACGTATGAATAAGCCGTTCTATTTATCGAATACTCTTACCTATCGGAGTTGTGTGCTTTTCCTGCATAAAGTGATGGTTTGCGCACGTCAGCGTGGTATTCTTAACATACGTAAATTCGTATAAGTTGGAGGTAGCATGTTCTCAATCGGTCAACACGTCATTCATCCGGGTCAGGGAGTCTGCACCGTCGTCGGTTTTAGGGACGACACACCTCAGCCCATGTTGCTGCTCGAGACCAAGCAGGGACATGCGCAGACGATTCTCATGTACCCCGTGGCGCAGGCCGACCGTCTGCATGCCGCTATCTCCCAGCAAGATGCCGAGCACCTGCTGAGCCACTACGACGAGCTGGAGTGCGACACCTTTACCGAGCGCAATAGCTCGCTCGAGGAGACGCACTTTAAGCAGCAGCTCAAGCTGGGCGCGCCCGAGACGGTTCGCGTGGCAAAAACCATGATGCACCGTATTCGCCAGGCCGAGGAAGCAGATAAAAAGCCCAGCTCTTATTACATGCGCGTACTCAAGGAAGCCAAGCGCCGCTCCATCGAGGAGTTCGCCGTGGCCCTGGGCGTCACCGAAGAGGCCGCCGAAGCCCGTCTAGCCCAAGCCGCCCTCAACTAACCTGCCCACGCCAAAACCACCACAAAGGGGACAGGCACCTTTGTGGTGGTTTTTTTCGTTCTAGTCGTTCTAGTAGTATTCATTCTTAGCGATACCTACGAACACAAGGAGTCTTTTATGGAAGAGCCGCTTTCCGCCGGAATCACCCGCGACCGTGCGTTCGAATTGCTCAACGAGCACAACAAAGACCCGTTCCACATCACCCACGGCGAAGCGGTCGAGGGCACCATGCGCTACTTTGCGCGTGAGTTCGACCCCGAGA
>UROM01000147.1 GCA_900549455.1 uncultured Collinsella sp.
TCAAACATTCTCGCTGCGCTGCGAAACTGCGCGCGGAGGAAATACCCCGCCGCCCCCGGGGCACCCTCCTGCGCGCAATCAGCCCGTCATTTAGAAGGAAATAAAAGTTTGTGAGCCCCTGGCCGGTTGGCCAGGGGCTCGTTTTGTGTAAATTTGTCGCATGCTTCGGGTTGTGGTATAAACGTAACATGCTACGGAAAGGATGGTGGCTGGAATGGTTCCCGAAGATGCTGTTGGACCCCTGTTTAAGGTAATCAACGAACGCATGCAGGCGTCTGCCGATGCGGACCTCAAGGAGCAAGGGCTCACCTTTGCGCAAAGCCAGGTGATCGTCTACCTCATTGAGCATGCGGGCCGAGCGCTCCAAAAAGAGATCGAAGCTAACCTCAAGGTTTCCCACCCAACGGTCTCCGGCCTCGTCAGCCGGCTCGAGAAAAACGGCTTCGTGCGCACCTGGGTAGCCGAGGATGACCGACGCAATAAGGTCGTTGAGCTTACGGACAAGGCACACGATGTCGGTGATCGCATGCGTGCCACAATGCGCGAACGCGATCGAGAGCTGCTCGCCGGCCTTGATGAACGCGAGCAGACGGAGCTCATCCGCATACTCAGGCGGGTCTACGCCAACGTCTGCAAACAGTAGCCTCAGTAGCACCCGTCGCCCACCGGATTCATTCCGCCTGCGACGGGCTTCTTTACGCCCTATTCCGTAGCTTGCTACGTAATTTCAGCCTGATTCGTACAGAAAGGAACATACATGATACGAACGCTTGCGCGGAGCCTGCGGCAATACCGCAAGAGCTCCGTCACCGCCATCCTACTTTCCATCCTGGAGGTGATACTCGAGATCGCCATCCCGCTCGTCATGAGCGACCTCATTGACCGCGGCATCCAAGCCGGCAACATGGGCGAGGTCTGGCGCCTTGGCATCGCCCTGCTCGTCCTTGCCGTTCTCGAGTTTGGAGTGGGCGCCGGCGGCGCCTGGATGGGCGCACGCGCCTCGGTGGGCTTCGCCGCCAACCTGCGCGACGATATGTACGACAACGTGCAGATCTTCTCTTTTGGCAACATCGACAAGTTCTCTACCGGCTCGATCGTCACACGCCTCACCACCGATGTCACCAACGTGCAAAACGCCTACATGATGATCATCCGCATGGGCGTGCGCGGACCCGTGATGCTCGCGTTCTGCTGGATCGTGTCGTTTACCATCAACCGGCAGATTTCGTTTGTGTTCCTGGCCGTGATCCCCATCCTTGCCATCGCGCTCGGACTCATCATGTGGCGCGTAAGCAGCATCTTCAACCGCGTTTTCGCTACCTACGACACGCTCAACAACGTGGTGCAGGAAAATGTCGCAGGCATCCGCGTGGTCAAGTCGTTCAACCGCGAGGAGCACGAGATTGGCAAGTTCGGCCGCATCAGCCAACGCATCTACGAGGACTTCGCCCGCGGCGAGCGCCTCATCGCACTCAATACGCCGCTCATGCAGGCCTGCATGTACGCATGCATGATACTCATCTCGTGGCTCGGCGCTAAGGCCATCGTGGCCTCGGGCAACAACGCCGCGCTCGGCCTCACCACAGGACAGCTCACCGCACTCTTTACCTACGCCACGCAGATCCTCATGGCGCTCATGATGCTCTCCATGGTCTTTACGCTTATCGTGATTGCCCAGAGCTCGGCCAAGCGCATCGCCGAGCTACTCAACGAACAGAGCGACATCGCGAGCCCCGAGCCCGGTCGCGCCGTCACGCAGGTTGCGGACGGTTCCGTGGAGTTTGACCACGTGAGCTTTGCCTACGCGAGCAAGGCCGAGAAAAACGTGCTCGAGGACGTAAACCTCACCATCAAGAGCGGCGAGGTCGTGGGTATCATCGGCGGCACGGGCTCGTCCAAGTCAAGCCTCGTGAACCTGATCGCCCGCCTCTACGACGCCACCGCGGGTAGCGTGCGCGTGGGCGGCGTCGACGTGCGCGACTACGACCTCGATGCGCTGCGCGGCCAGGTGGCCATGGTACTGCAGAAAAACGAGCTCTTTAGCGGCACCATCGCCGAGAACCTGCGCTGGGGTGACGCCGAGGCCAACGATGCAGAGCTGGTGCGCGCCTGCGAGCTCGCCTGCGCGGACGAGTTTATCGATCAGCTGCCGGACGGTTACCAGACCATGATCGAGCAGGGCGGCACCAACGTCTCGGGCGGGCAGAAGCAGCGTCTGTGCATCGCCCGCGCACTCGTGGCCAAACCGCGTGTGCTCGTGCTCGATGACTCCACGAGCGCCGTCGACACCAAGACCGACGCCAAGATCCAACGCGGCCTGGCCGAGTACTTGCCCACCACGACCAAGATCGTGATCGCGCAGCGCGTGAGCTCGGTCATGCACGCCGACAAGATCGTGGTCATGGACGACGGACGCATCAGCGCGGTGGGCACGCACGAGGAGCTCTTGCGCACGAGCGATATCTATCGCGAGGTCTTTGAGTCGCAGCAGAAGGGAACGGCAGAGGATGAGTAAGCAGAAGAAACGCCCCGCAAACGGAGCCGCGGCGGGCGCCGACATGCCCGCGATGCAGCTCGATATGGCAACCGTCAAGCGACTGCTCTCGTATATGTCCTGCTACCGAGGACAACTTGTACTCGTCGTCGCGTGCATTCTGCTCTCTGCCATCGCGAGCGCCGCGTCGTCGATGTTTTTGCAGGCACTCATCGACGACTACATCGTCCCGCTTTTGGCGACCGACGCTCCCGTATGGGCGGGCCTTGCGCACGCGCTCATCACCATCGGCGCTGTCTATGTGGTGGGCGTCGTGGCCACACTCGTCTACAACCGCGCGATGGTCACCGTGGCGCAAGGCACGCTCAAACACATCCGCGACGATATGTTCTCGCACATGCAGACGCTCCCCTTGCGCTACTTCGACACGCACGCGCACGGCGACATCATGAGCCTCTACACCAACGACACCGACACCCTGCGCCAGATGATCGCGCAGTCGCTCTCGCAGCTCGTAAGCTCGGTATTCACGCTGGTCGCGGTCTTTGTGTGCATGCTTTGGATGAGCGTGGGGCTCACCGCGGTGGTCTGCGTGCTCATGGCGGCGATACTCGTGTTCGTGGGCCGCATCACGGGGGTCATCGGGTCGTTTTCTATCGAGCAGCAAGATACGCTCGGCGCGCTCAACGGCTACATAGAGGAGATGGTCGGCGGGCAGAAGGTCATCAAGGTCTTTTGTCACGAGGACACCGCACGCACCGGAATGGGCAAGCTCAACCGTGCCTGGGCAAAGGCTGCGACGAACGCGCAGGGCGTGGGCAATTCGATCATGCCCATGATGAACGCACTTGGCTACCTGATCTATGTGGTGGTGGCTGTGCTCGGCGGCTACATGGCCATCGCAGGGACACCCAACCTGGGTCTTACCGGTTTCGACACGTTCACGCTCGGCGCCATCGCGTCGTTTCTGACGCTCACGCGCAACTTTATGAACCCCGTAGCGCAAGTGTCCAACCAGCTCAACTCGATCATCATCGCGCTTGCGGGCGCCGGGCGCATCTTTACGCTCATGGATGAGAAGCCCGAGTCCGACGACGGCCACGTGACGCTGGTCAACGTGCGCGAGGACGCGGACGGCGCGCTTGTCGAAACGAGCGAGCGAACCGAGCGCTGGGCCTGGAAGAACCCACATCACGATGGCGGCTGCGGGCTCGCGCCGCTCAAGGGGCATATTATGCTCGGCCATGTGAGCTTTGGCTATGTGCCCCAAAAGCTCGTGCTGCACGATATCGAGCTCGAAGCCGAGCCCGGGCAGAAGATCGCGCTCGTTGGTGCGACGGGCGCCGGCAAGACCACGATCACCAATCTTATCAACCGCTTCTACGACATTGACGACGGCAAGATCCGCTACGACGGCATCAACGTCAACAAGATCCGCAAGGCCGAC
>UROM01000148.1 GCA_900549455.1 uncultured Collinsella sp.
AGATGCTCAGGAGTCTCGTGGGCTCGGAGATGTGTATAAGAGACAGCCATATGCGTAACGCCCAGCAGCTCCAGCACATGCACGTGCTCGCGGGTCTGCGGCATCACGCCCTCGACGGCCGAAACCACCAGCACGGCCACGTCGATACCCGTGGCACCCTGCACCATGGCGCGCAGGTAATGCGCGTGGCCCGGCACGTCGACCAGGCCGACGATCTTGCCACTCGGCAGCGCCAGCTCGCCAAAGCCCAGCTCCACGGTCATACCGCGACGGCGCTCAACCTCCAGACGATCGGGATTCTTGCCGGTCAGCGCCTCGATCAGCGCCGACTTACCGTGGTCGACGTGGCCCGCCGTGCCAACGATAACGGGACACTCCACCAGCGCTTGAACCTCACTCATCGCGCAACCGCCTTCTTAACGCACGCGACGAGCGTCGATGCCGCCGTCTCGATATCGCGGTCGCCCACGAGCGTGCGTACATCAAACAGAATGCGGTCGTGCGAGGCACGCGTGACGACCGGCGTATCGAAGTCTTGGACGAGCGAGCGCTTGAGCGCGTCGAGGGACAGGCGCCCGTCAACCGGGCAGACGGCCACACACATCGTGGGCAGCTCGACGGTAGGCAGCGAGCCGCCCCCGGGGGTCGACGAATCCTCGGCGATCTCCACCTGCACGGCGCACGGGCAACCCGCCTTATCGAGGCCTGCCGTCATCAGCTCGCGCAGCTTGCGTGCGCGACGCTCCAGATGAGCCTGCGGAAGCGTGAGCATGTTGAGCACCGGCACCTCGCGATGGGCCACATCCGCCCCATCCATGTAAATGCGCAGTGTAGCCTCGAGCGCCGCCAGTGCGAGCTTTCCCGGACGCAGGGCACGCATAAGCGGATGCGACCCGCAGGCCTGGACCAGATCGCGACGACCCATGATAATGCCCGCCTGTGCGGCACCGAGCAGCTTATCGCCCGAGCACGACACGATATCGAGCCCCGCCGAAACTGAAGCCGGCGTGGTTTCTTCGCCGCCGCGCACCAAGATGTCGTCGGGCAACAGCGCGCCCGACCCCTGGTCCTCGTAGAACAGCAGGCCATGCTTGTGGGCAAGCGCCGCAAGCTCCCGAGAACCCACCTCCTCGTGGAAACCCTCGATGCGATAGTTGGAAGGATGGACCTTGAGGATCATCGCCGTATCGGGCGTGATGGCGCGCTCGTAGTCGCTCAAATGCGTGCGGTTGGTGGCCCCGACCTCAACGAGCTTGGCACCCGAGGCCTCCATAACATCGGGGATACGGAAACTGCCGCCGATCTCGACAAGCTCGCCGCGGCTGACGATAACCTCTTTGCCCGCGGCATGAGTCGCCAGCACTAGCAGCACCGCGGCGGCGTTGTTGTTGACCACGAGCGCGTCCTCGGCACCGGTAAGCGAGCGGATGAGCTGCGCGGCATGTTCCTTGCGCGACCCGCGCGAGCAGGTGTCCACGCTGTACTCGAGCGTGTTGTAGCCGCGCGCGACCTCGGCCACGGCCTTGGCGGCCGACTCCGCGAGCGGAGCACGGCCCAGGTTGGTATGGATAACCACACCCGTGGCGTTGACGGCGGGACGCAAGCTCGGCAGCGCGGAGCGATGCGCACGCCACTCGATGGCCGAGGCCAGCTCGCGCCTGGAACGCGGGGCGGCACCGGCGCGAATGGCGGCGCGCTCCTCGTCGAGCTCGGCCGTGACGGCAGCATGGACCACCGCGTCGCAGGTCTCCCCCGCCGCCTTCACCACCGGCCATTCGGCAAGCAGCTCGTTGACGGAAGGAATGGCGCGCAGGCGGTCGCGCACCTCATCGGACATGTTCTGGCTATCGCTCATGTGCAGCCTTTCAAAACCAAGGGTAGATCAGCCGGTCGTTCATAAAAACCAGCCGAATCAATCTGCTGAATCAATCAGTTGTTATTATCCACGTGCTCCGTGATCTTTTCCACGCGAACGGCGTTTTCCTGGGTGAGCGCGGCACCCGTCAACGGGTCCCAGCGTAGCGGCGTGTGGTCAAGCGGCCCGACGCCCAGTGCCTGCCGGCCACCACTCTCAGCACCAAATGCGCGTCCACCGGGAGCGGCCGAGGTGAAGATGCACGCCGGATGCAGATAGGGCGTCGTCTCCACGCGCACGCGATCGCGGCCCATGTCGCTCACAAGCTCGACGACCTCGCCATCGGCGATACCCATGCGAGCGGCGGCATCGGCGTTCATCTGCACGGCGTCCAAGTCCGACCCCGCCTCGGCGGCACCGGCCGCCGCGAGCCTGCGCGAGGTATGCGACTCGAAGGGTCGATTGCCGCTAATGAGGCGAAACATCCCCGGCCTGGGCTCCACCATCGGCGCGATCCAGCCTGGCACGCGTCCCAAGCCGGCTCGTTCCCATACGTCGCTTGCCAGCGCAATTATGCCGCCATCCAAGGGAATCACCGGCTCACCCGTGCGCGACGGCAGCGCCACGCCCGTATCGGCCCAACCGCGCTCCTTGAGTGCGGCAAGATCAATCCCAAACGGAGTCACCTGAGCAGCGGCCAGATCGTCGGACGTAAAGTCGAAGCATTCGCCAACGCCGCAGGCCGCAGCCAGCCCGGCAAAGATCTCCCGCCCTGGTCTCGTGTCGTCATGCAAAATAGGCAGCACGGCGTTGCGGTAGAACACGCGCGCATCGTTGGCGCCCACGACCGTGCCCACGCCGCGGTCGGCCTCAAGATACGTCACATCGGGCAGCACGAAGTCAGAAGCGCGCGCTGTCTCAGACCAGCGAATATCAATCGTCACGAGCAAGTCGAGCTGCTGCAAAATACCCAACCAAGCCTGCGCATTGCCATAGCCCGCACCGGGGTTACTGGCATAGACGATGAGTCCGCGCAAATCGCCGGCGAGAATCGACTGACCGATGGTCGTGCACAGGCCGCGCACCGGATCGACTAGTGGATAGCGCTCGGACCCTAGCTTGGGCCTGCGCGGCACCGGCGGCGTCGCAAAGCGTGCGGGATCGAGATCGCTCAACACAAGCGGCGTGGGCGGATTGAGCGCACCGCCCGCATGCCCGATACAGCCCAGCAGCACATCGACCAAGCAGATAGCGCGCGCGGTCTGGGTGCTATTGGCATACGCGATACCGATGCCGCCATGAAAGCCCGCATCCACCACGGCGGCAGGCGCGGCGGCAGCTAGATCGCGCGCCGTGGCGACAATCTCTGCGGCCGGCACGTCGCACATCGACTCGGCCCACTCGGGCGTCCAAGCACGGGCCGCCTGCGCCAGCTCGTCAAAACCCGTGGTATAGCGGTCCACGAACTCGTGGTCGTACAAGTCCTCGGCAATCAGCACGTGGGCGATGCCCAGCAGCAAGGCCAGGTCACAGCCCGGGCGCACGCGCAGCCAGCGATCGGCAATAGCAGCCGAGCCGCTGCGCCGGGGGTCGACCACGATGATCTTCGCCCCGCGCCGGCGCGCATCGTTGAGCGCATCGACGGCCCCCATCGTCGACGAATCGACGATGGAACGCCCCAGGTACATGATGCAATCGGTATGCGCCAGATCGGAGGCGGGACTATAGCCCAGGCTGTGCTCCCAACCGGTAAGTCGGCTTACCTCGCAGGCGCCATCGGCACCGTACACGTTAGGCGAGCCCAGCGCATGCATAAGGCGATAGGCCCAGTAGCGATCGAACGAGGGAACGCCGAGCGTCATGCCCAGCGCACGAGCCCCATGCTCGTCAACAATCCCCAAAAGACGATCGGCAATCTGGGCAAACGCCTCGTCCCACGAAATCACATCGAACCCCGAGCCATCAGCTCGTCGGCGCATGGGTTGCAAAATCCGGTCGCGCTCGTCAAACGGCATTGCCAGGCGATTGCGCCTTTGCGGCACGCGTTGAGGACGGTCACGT
>UROM01000149.1 GCA_900549455.1 uncultured Collinsella sp.
CGAGATGCTCAGGAGTCTCGTGGGCTCGGAGATGTGTATAAGAGACAGACCCTGGAGGGCGAAGAGCTGACCGATGAGTACATGAAGATGCTCGAGGATTGGGGTGTCCACTGCGTCCTGATTCTCGATGAGGACGGCACAGGCGCCCTCGACCTGTTCCTTGAAGTCATGGACCTTAAATGGGAGGCAAAGGACGCCACCACTGTAACCATCACCGCCGAAGACGAGTCGCATGACATGAAGCTCAAGGACGGCAAACTCATCCTCGAAGAAGATGACGGCAATCTTGTCTTTACCAAGTCCGACAAGGACCTGTCCGGTACGGTGAAGAAGGATCGCGAGGCGGCCGAGAAGGAAGAGGAGATCGATGAGGCCGTCGAAGACGACGATGTCCAGAGCGTCGAAATCTCCCCCGCCGTCACCGTCGCCGATGACGATCTGTGCACCATCACCATCACCGAGAAGTTCAAGGACGACTGGGGCGACATCGGCTTTGTCGTCAACATCACCAACAAGAGCGACAAGGACCTGACCTTCTACGCTCCTTCCGGCAAGACCAACGTCAACGGCACCATGAAGGAACCCTGGTTCTCGGCTCACCTGATGCCCGGCACCAACGCCACCGAGGAATTCACGTTCTCGAACGGCGAGCTTGACAGCCTTGACGACCTGGTCAACACGACCATCGGCATCGACGCCTACCTGACCGATTCCTACGAGGACGTCGCCTCCTACAGCGCAACCATCGCGTAACGGCAGACACCGATAGCCGCGGATTGGCGGACACATCCGCGCACATGTCAGGCGGGACCGCAGGAGATAATCCTGCGGCCCCGCCGCTTTATGCCGACAGCACTGCCCATACAAGCAGGCCGCCCGCCGTTTTTAGATGCGAAACGGCGGGCGGCCTATCTTTGGCGTTGGAGCACGGGCGGCGCACCGACTACGGGCGCTCCATATTGGGGACGATACTGCCTTCGGTCACCGCATGCACGGCAAGACGCATGATGTTGTCGTAGCCAGTCTTGCTCAGGATCTCCGAAATGCGGCGCTTGATGGTGCCCTCGCTCATAAACAGCTCGGCCGCGATCTCGCGACGACTTTTGCCCTCGCAGGCAAGGCGCAAAATCGATAGCTCGACATCGTCGAGGGCCGCCGTGCCCGAAAAA
Source organism: uncultured Collinsella sp. (assembly GCA_900549455.1). Lineage (GTDB taxonomy): Bacteria > Actinomycetota > Coriobacteriia > Coriobacteriales > Coriobacteriaceae > Collinsella. The sequence goes on from UROM01000149.1 coordinate 1,170, forward strand.
ATGCTCTCGGGCGGCTTGGGAAACGTGCAATAGCCCGCCAGCGTGGAGCGCATCACAGCGAACAGCTCGTCGATACCGACGTTCTTGTACACAAAGCTATCGACGCCCGCCTCGCGAGCCTGATCGACAAAGGTGATCTCGGGCATGCCCGTCATGATAATGATGCGACACTCGGGCAGCTGCTCCTTGATGCGCGCCGCCGCCACGATGCCGTTTGAATCGTGTTCGGTGCACACGTCCATCAGTATCATGTCCGGGCGCTCCCTGAGTGCGACGCCCAAGGCCTCGGAGGCATCGGCAATCGCGGCGACGACGGTCATATCGGGCTGGTCACCAACGGAGCGTGCCAGGCTCTCGCGCAGAATGGCCTGGTCTTCGACTATAAGAACGCGGATCATGAGCTTCTCCTTTGGGACGTGTCGTTGGCGTTAAGCGGAATGGACACCGCAAGCGTAAAGGGCGGGGCGGCGTGGACCTCTAGGCTGCCACCCAGATCTTGTGCGACATGCCTCATACCTGGGATACCCGTTCCCTCGCGATACGATACGGGGGCCGGAGACCCGTCGTTAGAAATCGTCATGCGCGCGACGGCTCCAGCATCCGCCCCCTCCTGCCACAGACGCACGTGGACCCGATGTGCCTGCGCATGCTTGGTGGCATTGGTCGAGGCCTCGCGGATAATCTGCAAAAATGCGGCGGCGACACGCGCGTCCTCGGGCAGCACACCCTCAACATCGATCTGCACACTCACCAGGCCAAAAGCATGGACGATATCACCCAGCTGCTCTGCAGGCTCGCTGGCACCGCCACTGCGCAAATCGGCGGCGATTGAGCGCAGCAACGGGTCAATCTGCTCGAGCGATTCATCGTCCAGACGTCCCTCCTCCAAATAGCGATGAAGAATGGACAGGCGCTGCCCGATCACGTCGTGCACGCGGGCACGCATACGTAGGTAGGCCGCATTGTCGGCAACCTTTTTAACTTCTTCGATCTGGGCCTGGAGCTCTTGGCCCGCAAGCTCAAGCAGGTGGTTGGCTTGCGCCAGGCGGTCGTAGGCGTGTGCGTATTCCGTCACGTCCAGGCCGACGACGCGCTCGAACGGACGGCCCGAGACCGTAACGGAGTCACGCACGAACAGACGACTCTCGGAAGGAGAGATCTCGACCACGGCGCGATCCCTACCAAAGCGATCAAGGTCGATATGGGCGCGATTAGTGCTGCTTTCGGGCATTTGCATGCTAAGTTTGCGCAGGTCGTTCCACGTGCTGCTCATGTCGCCCAGATCGGTGGGCATATGGAGCTCTACGAGGTTTTTGCGCATGCAGCGGTTCATGAGCAGCGGACGGCCCCTCGGGTCTAGATACAGGATGCCCACGGGAATCACGTTGATGGTCTCGATCGTCGAGAACATGGTGATATCCTCCTGGCGGTTACGGACGTCCATCAAGAGCGCCGCGATGGAGCGGAACAGGAAGAATGCCCCCTCCGTGATAAGGACAACGGTCCACGCCGAGCCCATGGCAAAAACCACCGGTGGTGTAACGGCGACAACAAGCAACAGTTCGGCCAGCATGACGAGGCGACGATAGTGCACCATAAGTACCACGCCATAGGCAAAGATTGCGGCATTGAGCCACAACGCTCCGCCCATTGCCCTGGCGCAAACGTCAAGCGGCGCCACCAGATACGAGCCAGACGACGCGAATAAGATGAGCGCCGAAACCACCAGGTGAAGCACAAGGCTCGCCTCGTAGGCGCAAATCACCTTACGGTTATAGGGCGAGCGGCGCGATGCGATGAGCGGGACGTGGATCGTCTGCAGGCACGCAGCCAGGGCAAAGACAACATCGAGCGCAACGATTTGGGGAAGAATGAGCGAAATCTGCATCGTCACTCACCCGCCCTCGGCATCAAGACAATCATGTGCAGCTGGCCGGGCTCGCCCTCAAGGCGGTATGCCACGTTGCGCCCTTGCAGAGCGCTTTCGAGCTCTTGCGCAGCGAGCGTCTGCGAAAGATCTTCATCATCGTTGGAAAAAAGCGTGGCGCGCAGCTCGACACTGCATCGGTCATGGTCGCCCAAGTGATACATAAGCGCCGGATGGTCGGTGGTGTAGGCAAAAAACGCAAAGTCATACACGCAGTCGTACAGGGCGCTTACCGTACTGGCGTGCAACGGGCGCCGTATGGCGATAATCGAGGCGCAATCGACATCGGTCGTGCGCAGGTCACTTGCGAGCTCGTTGGCGATGAGCTGAATGCGGTCGCGATCAAAACCGCTCTCCCCGTGCTGTGCCAACGTGAGCGACCCCTTGCGCTTGCAATAGGCGACGAGCATCTTGGCGCGCTGCAGCATGCGGTAACGCTCGTGCGAAGACGCTTCGTCGGTCAACGGTGGCAACGAGCCCAGCAGGTCGTACATCTCTTCGAGCGCGCGGGCAAGCGCCTGGTCCACGTCTTGGACCAGCAAGGTCTCGGCCTCTTGATCTGCCAAATGCGCCTTAAGGTCGTAGTCGGCGGCGAGCAGCTCGTTTTGACGCTGCAGCTCCATTCGACGATGTGCCAGTTCACGGTTAAGCTCGTTGAGCTCCGACACGTCTTGGGCAAGCAGCGCCGATCCACCCAGCAGCGGAAAGGCACGGTACATCACATTGGGATCTGTCTCTTATACACATCTGACGCTG
>UROM01000150.1 GCA_900549455.1 uncultured Collinsella sp.
ATCCGGTCCGACCGGGCCGCGCGGCAAGGAGATATATTGCCAGACCGGAGGGCCCCCGCGGGCGGGAATCTGGTCGTACACATTTCCTACACAATTGTACCATCAATTGACGTTTGCCAGTTGTTAGCTACCGCTCGCCGAGCGCATCTTTATATAAAGCAGCCCCATGGCTAAAGCCGATATGCGCCCCTGGCCAAATCGCAGCCGGCATCCAGTAACTCATCGCGCTCCTCCACCGAAAAGCCCTCGGCGTACACGCGCACCACCGGTTCGGTTCCACTGGGACGGACCAGCAGCCAGGTATCGTCCTCGAATGCCAGGCGCAAACCATCCATATGACTTACGCTCTGCGGCGCCTTGCCGCATATCGACTTGGGATTCACGCCGGGAAGCAGCGTGCGCAACGTCTCGGCATCCTCGGCCTCAAGCCGCAAATCTCGACGTCCGTAGCTCGTCTTGCCAAAGCTCGCCTCGAGCTGATCGATGAGCACGCCCAAGGGCGCACCGGTCTTGGCCATGAGCTCGCACAAAATCAGACAGGCAAGAATGCCATCACGCTCGGGCATGTGCGCTGCGATACCGATGCCGCCGGCCTCTTCGCCACCCACGAGGACACCGCCCTTCTTCATCTCGGCCGCTATATATTTAAAACCGACGGGCTTGATGACCACGCGGCAGCCAAGCGCTTCGGCAACGCGACGCACAAGCGTGGAGCAAGAAAGGTTGACGACGACGCGTCCCTCCAGATTGCGATACTGGACCAAGTCGCCCAAAACGAGCGCCATGATCTGATGCGGATGTATATATCTACCGCGCTCATCAACCGCGCCGATGCGATCGGCGTCGCCATCAGTCACCAGGCCGGCGCACGCCCCGTCCTCGACAACCACACGCTCACAAGCATCCACCCACGGCTCAACCGGGTTGGGACAAATATCTCCCCTATCGGTCGTCTCGCCGGCATGAATCTCGTGGACTTCGACGCCAAGCTCTCGAAGCAAGTCGGCAAGATATCCCTGAGCCGCTCCGCCCATGGGGTCAACCACCACACGCAAACGCGCAGCGCGAATGGCATCTGCATCGACAAACGATGCCACCGCTCGCATATAGTCGGGAATGATATCTGCCGTGCGGTATTGCCCCTCGAGCCCCAGCGGCTCGGTGGCCATCGTCTCCTCGAGCTCTTCGATGACATCCTGGTTGGCCGTCGAACCATCGCCCATCCGCAGCTTGAGACATAGATAGCCCTGCGGATGATGTGAGCCCGTCACCATGAGCGCGCCGCACGCCTCGCCGTCATACGCGGCCGCCCACGTAAGAGCGGGAGTCGGCACCGGCCGAGACACGAGCACGGCATCGAGCCCGTGGGCGGCAATCACACCCGCCGCGAGCTCGGCAAACTCGCGCGCTTGCGGTCGCGTGTCAAATCCTACATATACCGTTTTACCGGGATTCGTCTTTTGCCACAGCCCGCCGATAGCATCGGTGACACGAGCGACGTTGTCGATAGTAAAGTCTCCGTCGACGCGAGCTCGCCAACCGTCAGTTCCAAAGTGAATTATCGCGCACACGCGCAGACACCTCGCAGTGTTTGGATCATGGTACGCATGAGGTATACCCGCAACGGGCATCCGACAAGCCGCCGACACGCTCGTTCACCGTTTAGGCAAAAGCCGCCGAGATGCGCGCCGGCAACAAAAAACCGCCCCGGCAGGGGCGGTGATTCGATACTCCTATTTTTGGGGCTCTATATATCGAGCGCATCTGCCAGAGCGGCCGTCGTAACCGCCGTGGTTCCGCAGCAGCTGCCTACCATTGCGGCGCCTGCCCGCGCCCACTCGACGCATGCGCGAGCGAAGGCTTCGGGATCCTCGTGCCACACGGGCCCATCCTGTGTCTGAACCGGATTTCCCGCGTTGGGCCGAACCGTAACGGGAGTGGTGGCCGTGGCGACCATCCTTGGCACCGCGGCAGTAGCCGCTGTCAGGGAGCAGCAATTGACCCCGACCGAGTTCGCACCGTGCTTCTCGGCATACAAGATGGCACCTTCGATGTTTAGGCCATCGCCCAGCAGGTCGCCCTTGTCATCAATAGCAAAACTCACCAGAACGGGCATGCCGTCAGCGGCATCATGGGCACCGGCGAGCACGGGCTGCAGATTGCGGATCGACGTGACTGTCTCGATCAGGAGACCGTCGACGCCGGCGTTGAGCAAGGCGGACGCCTGCTCACGAGCGTTTGCGCGGATCTCTCGATACTCGAGAGAATCCTCGACGAACCACTCAATGGCAATAGGGCCCATGGACCCCAACAGGAGCTGAGGATTTGCCTGGCGGGCATCGTCGACCGCCCCGCGATTGACCTCCGCCATGGATGGGGCGATTTCATCTTGATCGAGCGCGTGGCCCGACGCCTGAAACGTGTTTGTGATGAGAACCTGCGCGCCAGCGGCGACGTACAGTCGATGGATACGGGAAACCGTCTGCGGTTCGGCGAGGTTCCAAAATGCCGGCGGAATATCGGCGGCACCGCACTCGCTCAGCAACACGCTGCCCATGGGGCCCTGTGCCAGCAATGTCTCGCTGGCAAGTCGGCGCATAAGCTCCTCGCCGCCAAAACGATTGTAATAACTCGTGTCCATATATGTATTTCGCTATTCCTCGACGCTGATTCCCTGCTTTTCGAGATAGGCGAGCCAGCGGTTCATCGTGTCCTCGGAAAGCGCATGCTCCATCATGCAGGCCTCGGTATCGGCACACTCAAAGTCGACGCCGAGCTCCTGGACCAAAAACGTGCGGATCAGGCGATGGCGATACCAGATAGCCGAGCCGACCTCGCGTCCACGGTCAGTCAGGATAACTTTACCGTAGTGAGACTGCTCGACAAGCTCGGATGCCTTGAGAGCCGAAACCGCCTTGTTGACCGATGCCTTCGAGACGCCAAGGCGCTGTGCGATATCGACCGATCGCACGCCATTGGTCTCCCCATCTTCGCTTTCGATGCGAACCATGCACTCCAAGTAGTCTTCGTTCGCCACCGTTAGGCGTAGCTCGCGCGAGCTATTTGTCGTATCCATGAACATCCGTCCCTTCTGCATTCAATGGCTGATTCTACCCCATCCAAGCGTCGCGGTATGCCGCGGCATACCGTGCTAGAGTTCTTGTTGCACACGACGACCAAGATTGGAGCGGTCTTTATGGAAAACACCACCACGAACCCCGACGTCCTCGAGCGTTTTTTGCGCTATGTCCAGATCAACACGCAGTCCGAGGATGCCAACTGCGACCAGGTGCCGTCGAGCACCGTCCAGTTTGACCTTGCCAACGTGCTTGCCGAGGAGCTGCGCGAGCTGGGTGCGACCGATGCCCATGTAACCGAAAACGCCTATGTCTGCGCGCACATTCCCGCTAGCGCCGGTTCCGAGAATAAGCCCGCCCTGGGCCTGATCGCGCACCTCGATACCACCGAGGTCGCGCCGGGCGCCGGCGTAGCGCCGCACATCGTGCACTACGAGGGCGGCGACCTGGTTTGTGGCATCGTTGACGGCAAGCCCGTGTCCATGAGCACCGCCAAGCTTCCCGCCCTCAACGATCTGGTGGGTGAGGACCTTGTCTGCTCCGACGGAACTACGCTGCTGGGAGCCGACGACAAGGCGGGTGTCGCCGAAATCATGGCACTCGTCGCTCGCATCGCGCAGGATCCCTCCCTGCCCCACCTGTCTCTTATACACATCTGACGCTGCCGACGATCGCATAAGTGTAGA
>UROM01000151.1 GCA_900549455.1 uncultured Collinsella sp.
TACACTTATGCGATCGTCGGCAGCGTCAGATGTGTATAAGAGACAGCCTACACGCGCAGGTAGCGGCGCATGGCGATGGCAGAACCAAAGAGACCGATAATGACGCCGACAAGAATCAGCGCGGCGTAGGTCACCAGGTAGTACTGCATCGGCAGCGCAAACGACATCCAGCCGACACTCTCCTGCAGGCGAGGAACCATCAGATTGCGCAGCAGCTCCAAAACACCGATGGAAAGCAGCGAGCCCAGAATGGCCTGCAGCACACCCTCGGTAATGAACGGTCCGCGGATGAAGCCGTTGCTGGCGCCCACCAGGCGCATAATCGCAATCTCGCGACGACGCGCCGTAATGGACAGGCGAATCGTGTTGTTGATAAAGATGAACGCGATAAAGGTCAGCAGACCGACGAGCACCACGGCGGCGATACGGATGTAGTTGGTCACCTGGAACAGGCGGCTCACTTCCTCCTGGCCATACAGCACGCTCGCGTTGACGTCGCCGTCGTCCGCGATCTTTTGGAAGTCGGCGTTCTTCTTGAGCTTCTTGGCCGTGCTCTCGACCTGAGACGGATCGTCCATCTCGATCGCAAACGAGGCGGGCAGCGGGTTCTGGCCGTCGAGCGCGCTCATGGTGGCGTCGGCGTTGCCCGACATCTTGCTCGTGTACTCGGCCAGCGCGTCGTCCTTGTCCTTATAGGTCACGGACTTGACGTTGCTCCACGTCTTGAGCTCGGCCTCAAAGGCCTGGACGTCTGCCTGATCGGCGTCATCGCTAATAAAGGCGTTGATGACAACCTGATCCTCGACGGTGCCGATCACGGAGTTCAGCATCGCGGAACCCATAATGAACAGGCCGATGATAAACAGCGAAAGGAAAATCGTGATGACGGCGCCGAGCGAGGTGGTCCAGTTACGGAAGAAGTGGCTGATAGCCTCTTTGAGCGAATAGCCCACGTTAGTTGGTGCCATAGTTGCCGTAACCTCCCCTCTCCTGGTCGCGGATTACGTGGCCGCCCTCGAGGGCGATCACGCGACGGTGCATGCTGTCGACCATCTCGCGGTCGTGCGTGGCGACGATCACGGTGGTGCCGGTACGGTTAATGCGCTCGAGCAGCTTCATAATGCCCAGCGAAATCGCCGGGTCGAGGTTGCCCGTGGGCTCGTCGCAGATAAGCAGCGGCGGACGGTTGACCATAGCGCGGGCAACGGCGACACGCTGCTGCTCGCCACCGGACAGCTGATCGGGCAGAGAGTCCATCTGATCGGCCAGGCCGACCAGGCGAAGCACCTCGGGCACCTGGCTGCGAATGACGCCCTTGGGCTTGCCGATGCACTGCAGGGCAAACGCCACGTTTTCGTAGGCGGTCTTCTGCGGCAGGAGCTTAAAGTCCTGGAACACGGCACCGATCTGGCGACGCAAGAACGGAACCTTGCGGTTCTTGATCTTCATGAGGTCCTGGCCGGCGACCAAAATGCGGCCGCTCGTCGGCTTGACGTCGCGGTTGAGCGTCGACAGCAGCGTGGTCTTACCCGAGCCGGAGTGACCGACCAAGAAGACGAACTCGCCAGGATAGATCTCGATGTTGATGTCGTCGAGCGCGGGCTTGTTGGGCTGTGCCGGGTAGATCTTGGTGACGTGCTCCATGAGGATGACGGGCTCGACACCGGCCTGCTTGGCCATCTTCTTGCGGCTGGCCTGCGGATCGATGGGCGCAAACACCGACGTAAAGTCGGGGTTGTTGAGCGCATTGTCGAGGCTTGCGACCTCGGCGGCCTGATCGCTCTCGACTACGGGAGCCGCGGGCTGCGTAGGATCGGGAATACCGGCAAAAAGGCCGGACTGCGCAGGCTGTGGCGCCGGAGTCGCAGGAGCCATGGGATCGGGAATACCGGCCATGACGGGTTGCGACGCAACAACGTCCGCCTGGGGCTGATCCACGCGAGCGGTCACCTTCTGCACGGGCTCAAAACCCGCGGCCTCGGAAAGCTCGACATCATTGGTGGGATTGTAGGCAAAGGGATCTGATGCCGGCTGTGCCTGATCTGCCGGCTGTGCGGGGATCGGGCTAAACAGCTGATCCTCTGAATCCGGGGTGGCGAAACGAGTGCCCACGGCGCCTGGCTGCGTCTTGGGGGCGTCATCGCCCGCACCGGAGGTACGGAAGTGGTTACCCACTGGTGCTCCTTATCGTCGTGCGTTTAAACTACATGAGCGCTTTGTATTTTAGCAGCATTAGCTTTGCTGCACATAAGAAGCATGGCGGCGTTTGGGTCCCACCGGCCGCGCACAGGGTTACCTCCCAAATCGTCCTCGGACATGTCGGAGTCCCCGCTACGCGCTTCGCGCTGCGGGGACTCCTCCGTCCTGCGGAAAGATTTGGGAGGTAACCCTGTGCGTGGCCTGCGGCTACTAAGGAGTCACCGCGTTTTTATTAGGTGCAGCAAATGCATGCTTGGGAGGGTCTGAATTGCACTTTGTTGGGATGGGCCCGCTTCCCGGAGGAAACCCTTGCTTGAAATGGGCTCGATTTGATTGTTGCGCAACTTGGATTTGGATTGTCGATTTAAAGTGGCCTCGATAGGAACGTCTATGGTTGTGGGGGCTGGTATGAATTGTCCTTATTGTGGAGCTGAGTTGCGCGATGGCGTGAGGTACTGCACGGCGTGCGGGGCTGTCGTCAATAGCATCTCTGCTGATTCTGAGCTTCGGGTAAAGCCTCGGAACCACGTTGCGGTCATCCTTGCCTGCATGCTGGTAATTGGCATTGTCGGCGGTAGCTGTATGGGTCTTCATCTGCGGCAGGTGTTATCGCACTTTGCATCTGCCCATTCGGAGCACGCCATCGTGCTGAATGTCGCGGCTGCGGGCTGGGACACCGATAACGGAGCATCGCGCGTTCCGATACACATTACGGGCAAGACCATCGACGGAATAACGGTCGACAGGATTGAGTTCGTCGCCTCCGATGGCTCTGGCATCAATCTCACGCAAGGTGTATACACGCTCGAAGCAGCAGGTTCCCCTATCGCTGCGGACGGCACCATCTATCAAATTCCATGCACGAGTGCCACACTCGTCCTCGATGACGCCTTTGCCATGGGTGAAACGATCGATCTGGCCGAACTTGCAGAACAGGATTCGATTCTCACCTTCTGCCCCATTGATGCCGCCGATGTAACCAATGACGAAATCTATGATGCCGCCCTACTCGCCATGACATATAAAGGCGACGACGCCCCCGATGTTGCCGCACTGTGCCAAGCGGCAATCGGTCGACGTGGCGGCGCCAACACAAGCGGGAACGCCTTCGAAAGTTGCGGTGAAATACGGATTAGTTGAGCCTTTAGGCTGGCAAAACAGTCCTTATTTCACCGCAACTGAAACAGGGGCGCTCTCCAAGAGAGCGCCCCTGCCGGGTTTCCATAGTACTGGCGAAGCAGTTTTATAGTTCTGGCGAAGCAGTCCTTGAGATCCGCCTTGCCTTATGCCAAGAACTCCTTGGTGGTCGCCACGATGTTGGCGGCGTCCAGGCCGTACTTGTGCAGGAGCTCGGCACCCGGGCCGGACTCGCCGAACGTGTCGTTGACGCCGATCTTCTTGAGCGGCGTCGGGCACTGCTCGCACAGGACGTCGGCAACGGCGCTGC
>UROM01000152.1 GCA_900549455.1 uncultured Collinsella sp.
CGTCGGCAGCGTCAGATGTGTATAAGAGACAGCTCCTGGCCCACGTTGCCGCAGACGCAAACGACATCGAGATTCTTCTCGTCCTGGAGCCACTTGACACATACGGATGTATCAAGACCACCGGAATATGCGAGAACGACTTTTTCCTTGCTCATGGCTGTTTCCTTTCGCCCTTGGTAGCTAATTAGAACATCGGTCAGTTGCAAGTCACTTTGAGGTCAAAAACCGTGCAATATCAGGTTAAATAGCAAAAATCAGCACATACATGCCCTAGAAACATGCAGCAATGTCGTGCTAAAACCCAACGACCTCAAAATGACTCTGTTGAGGCAATTCGCCCCATGCGGACAGAGACGATTGTTATCGTCGTCGGGAAATTGCGCGCTGGCGTCGGATGGCATTGTCTGCAGTGGTGATGATCTTTACGAACTGCATCTGCCTCTCCTTTCACCTATCGCCGGCCGCAATTCTAATATCGCAAACGGTACCTTTTCCTCGGTAAGCGGTTGTTTTTCCGTCTCCGTTTTCGATGGTCGCTATATTACGCTAAAGTGCCCGCGGCGCAAGCGACAACTTCAAATTTCTGAAAAGATTTTTCATTACTTTGTGAATGAAGATGCAAACGCGCGCCAATCCTGCGAAAATACGCCTGACTACGAGTTGATGGTTATAACGTCTGAAACAATTTCGAAACGAAAGGCTCGCTTTTATGCAAACTTACGAATCGGACGCCAATATCGGAAACATTAAGATTCTCGCCGTCGATATGGACAAGACGCTGCTGACCGACGAGCGCGTGCTGCCCCAGGGTCTCGACGAGCGTCTGGACAAGCTCGCCGACGCAGGCATCGTATTCTGCCCCGCCAGCGGACGTCCCGCCCCCAAGCTCGAGGAAATGTTCGAGGGCATTAAGAACCGCCTCGCTTTTTGTCCCGATAACGGCGCCTGTGTCATTTATCGCGGTAACTATATCTATAAAAGCAATATTGACATGGAGCTGTATCAGCAGGTCTTGAGCCGTGCCTCGGAGGATCCTCGCGCTGTCCCCGTCCTGTGCTGCTTCGACGAGTTCTACGTGCTTGCCCGCGACCATCAATACCACGACGAGATCAGCGTCTACTACAACACAATCAACTACGTCGACAGCTTTGAGGGCATTGATTTCGAGTCCAACAAGATTTCGGTCTTCTTCCCCGGCTACGACGCCGAGCCCGCTTTCCGCGAGACCTATAGCCCCGAGTTCTCGGACAAGCTCTACGTCACCAACGCCGGGCGCGAGTGGATCGACTTTATGAACCTGGGCGTCGACAAGGGCGCCGGCGTCGCTCACCTGTGCGAGCACCTGGGCATCGATATTGCCGATGCTGCCGCCGTGGGCGACACCTACAACGACATCCCCATGCTGGAGCGCGTCGGGCACAGCTTTATCGTGGACAATGCCGAGGAGCACATGAACGCGCACGCCAAGTGGCGCATTCCGAGCAACAACGACGGGGGCGTACTGACGCTCATCGACGCCATCTTGGCGGCTCGTTAACGTTGCTCGTCGGACCTGGCCGGGCGAGCGGGTAAGTTTTTCGTTCGGTCAGGTCCTGGGCTCGCTCGGAAAGCACATTAAGTGCTTTCCGGCTCGTGCGGAATCTACGAAAAACTTACCCGCTCGCCCGGCCAGGTCCTGCGGTGATTTGCTTGCCGTCTGGATGGCGTCTTGGCGCCTAGATACTTTGGCTGATTTTTATTGAACGAAGGACGCTCCTTGTTGATGAGGGGCGTCCTTCTGGTTTTGGTTACTTTGGGGTTGTTGGTGCTTCTTTATTTGGCATCGGCCCAGGTTATGCCGGTGCTGGCTTCGGCGATGAGGGGTACGCGTAGGTCTACGACGTGTTCCATGACGTCTTGGACCATGGCGGTCAGGCGCTCGACTTCGTCGATGGGGCACTCAAAGTCCAGCTCGTCGTGCACCTGCAGGATCATGTGGGCGGCAAAGCCCTCTTCTTCCAGGCGGCGGCTTACGCGGGCCATGGCAATCTTGATGATGTCCGCCGCGGTACCCTGCATGGGATGGTTCATAGCCGTGCGCTCGCCAAAGCCGCGGAGCTGCGGGTTTTTGGCCTTGAGCTCCGGAATATGACGACGGCGTCCGTACATGGTCTCGGCATAGCCCGTCTGCTTGGCGCGCGCCACCACGTTGTCGAGGAACGTGCGCACGCCCGGGTAGGCCTCGTAGTAGCGGTCGATCATGTCGCGCGCCTCGGACATCGAGATGTGCAGCGACTGCGACAGGCCGTACGCCTGCTGACCGTACACGATGCCAAAGTTCACGGCCTTGGCGCGGCTGCGCAGATCGGGCGTTACCTCGGACACGGGAACGCCAAACACGCGCGCGGCCGTCTCGGCATGGAAGTCCTCACCCTCGTTAAAGGCACGTACCAGATGTTCATCACCCGAAAGATGCGCGAGCAGGCGCAACTCGATCTGCGAGTAGTCCACCGCCAAAAAGACGCTGCCCTCGCCCGCCGAAAACGCCGTCTTGACGGTACGACCAAGCTCAGAGCGCGTCGGGATGTTCTGTAGATTCGGGTCGCTCGAGGACAGGCGGCCCGTCGCCGTGATGGTCTGGTTGTAGGTGGTGTGCACGCGGCCATCGCCACGACGCAGCGGGCCCAGCGTATCCAGGTAAGTGGACTTGATCTTGGACTTCTCACGCCAATCCAAGATCAGACGCACGATCTCGTGGTCACGGGCAAGGTCGCTCAGCACCTTGGCGTTGGTCGAATAGTAGCCGCGCTTGGTCTTCTTGAGGCCCTTGGTCGGAAGCCCCATAACGTCAAACAGCACATGCGAGAGCTGCATGGGGCTGCCGATGTTAAAGGTCTCGTCACCCGCCAGGTCTCGAATGTTTCGCTCAACCTCGGCAATCTGGGTAACAAGCCCCTCGGACAGACTATGCAGACGGTCGGGGTCCACGAGCATGCCCGCGCGCTCCATCTTGGCAAGCACCGGCACGAGTGGCATCTCGATGCCATCGAACACGTTGACGGCGTTCTCGCGGGTCATGCGGTCGCGCAGCGGTACGACCAGTGCCAGCGTCAAGGCCGCCGTGCGAGCGGCGGGCGCAGGAGCGTCCTCACCGGCACCCTCTGCACCGCGCGCCGCAGGCAGCGCCATCTGCAGATAGGTATCGGCCAGATACGCCTCGTCAAACTCGGAGCGGTCGGAATCCAACAGGTAGGCGGCAACCACGGTATCGAAGATGCGCGTGGAATCAACTGCCAGCGGATCCATGAGCTCGGGCTCGGAGGAATCGATGGGCGAAAGCTCATGCAGCAGCGCTTTCATATCCGGGCTCGCCACGCGGCCCTCCATAAACAGGCGCGCAAGCACGCCGGCAATCACGCCGTGAGCGAAGTTGAAGCCATCGACCACGGCAGGCGCACCGCCATCGCCCTCCTCAAGTGCAAGCAGTCCTTTGGGCGTCGCCAGCCACAGCGTGCGTGTCAGGCCAAAAAGCGCGCCCTCCTCCTTGTCATCGTCCACCACGGCGGCAACCCACTCGCCTGCCTTGATCTGTCTCTTATACACATCTGACGCTGCCGACGATCGCATAAGTGTAGA
>UROM01000153.1 GCA_900549455.1 uncultured Collinsella sp.
TACACTTATGCGATCGTCGGCAGCGTCAGATGTGTATAAGAGACAGCCTCATAGGTGGGGTTGACGATAAACTCGCCGGTCTCCACGTTACGGCCGATGCGCACGCAGGCAAGCGGGCCCTCGAAGGGCACGCCGCCGAGCGTCATGGCCAGGGAGGCGCCCATGACGTTGATGACGTCGAAGGGGTTGACCTGGTCGGCGACGAGCGAGGTGGCGACGATGTGCACCTCGTTGCGGAAGCCGTCCGGGAAGCTCGGGCGAATCGGGCGGTCGATCATGCGTGCGGTGAGCGTGGCCTTCTCGCTGGGACGGCCCTCGCGCTTGAGGTAGCCGCCCGGGATACGGCCGGCGGCGTACATCTTCTCGTTGAAGTCGACGGTCAGCGGGAAGAAGTCGTAATTCTTGCGCTCCTTGGAGACGACCACGGTGTCGAGCATCGTGGTGTCGCCCTGCTTGACCAGACAAGCGCCGGTGGCCTGTTTGGCAAGCTCGCCGGACTCAAAGGTGTAGGTCTTGCCGTACAGCTCAAAGGTCTTGGATACGAGTGTCATTGTTCTCCTTTACCCCACAGGCCCCTTGCCTGCGGGCTTCTCATGTGACGCGGGCCCCCTGCCCCCGCCACGCTTCAGAGCGTGATTGTTCACGCCCTTACACAAAAAGAGCGCCCCGCTGCGCAGGACGCTCTTAGCATGTACAAATCCTTACTGGATGTTGTCGCGGATGCCCAGAGCCTTGATGAGCTCACGGTACTCGACGATGTCGTTCTTCTTGATGTAGGAGAGAAGACGACGACGGCGACCGACGAGCATGAGCAGGCCACGACGGGTGTGGAAGTCCTTCTGGTGGGACTTCATGTGCTCGGTCAGCTCCTTGATGCGCTCGGACAGGATGGCGACCTGAACCTTGGGGTTACCGGTATCGACCGGGGAGTTACCGAACTGGGCGGTAAGCTCCGCCTTGCGCTCTTTGGAAACAGTCATTGTTTCACCTTTCGTTTTACGTCGCCCGTGGGCGACTCTATTCGCCTCGGACTGGGAAGCCGCCGGTGGAGCGGACATCCAAGGTCGAGGTACCAACAGGTCGGTATGTTACCACAAGCGGCGCGCGCCTGCGCATCATCACCGACCCAACATGAATTCCATCGCACGGAGCCGCTGATCGGTGTGCGTGGCGGCCCAAACATGCGAAAGCCCCAGCAAAAACGCAGCCGTATGCGGATCGATCTGCTCGTCCATAAGGGCATCGAAGGTCATGGACATCAGAGCGCGCAGCCATGCGACCTCGCCGACCGATACCAACTCGGCACCGGGCACGCTCGAGGCGCACGACCCGCACAGAAGCCCGCCGGCCTGGGCCGAGAAATGCGAGAGCATGGGATCGCCGCACGAGACGCATGCCGAGAAATCGGGGCGGTAACCAACGTGCGACAGCAGTTTAAAGACAAAGGCCGCCACGAGCAGGTCCATATGTGCCGAGTCGATCCCACCGCCGACAAGTGTGAGCGCCCGCTGTGTGATGGCAAAGGTAAATGGATCCTCGGCATCCTCAAACGAGCACACGCGCGCAACCTCGGCAATCGCGCTGGCGGCACAGGTCGTCTCGAAGTCAGGAGCAGCACCGAGCGGCGCCTCCATAAGCTCCGCCTGAGAAACCACGTCGAGCGAGCGACCATGCGCCAACAGCATATCAACGGTGCAGAAGAGCTCGCAGCGGGCCGCAAGGCGACCGCCAGGCTTACGTGCGCCCTTGGCCACGGCACGCACCTGCCGCCCCCGTTCGTCGAGCATCGTCAAGATCAGGTCGGTTTCCTTGAGCTTGGTCTTGTCGAGGACGAGCACCTTTGTGCGATATGTGCGAGAGCCTGCCATGAACGCCGAGGCTTAATCTTCGGCGTTATAGCCAAAGCGGCGGATCTGCGCCTCGTCATCGCGCCAGCCGGCCTTGACCTTCACGTCGAGCTCCAAAAAGACCTGCGTGCCAAAGATACGCTCAAGATCGCGACGGGCATCGATGCCGATATGCTTGATCATCTCGCCGCCCTTGCCGATGATGATGCCCTTCTGCCCCTCGCGCTCGACGTAAATCGTGGCGTGCACGCGCAGGACCTTCTTAGTCTGCTCGAGCGCGTCACAAATGACGCCCACGGAGTGAGGGATCTCGTCGCGGGTGCGACGCAGAACCTTCTCGCGTACAAACTCGGCCACGAGGGTCTCGTCGGACGCGTCGGTGCCCATGTCCTCGGGGAACCAGCGCGGGCCCTCGGGCAAAAAGTGAGCAACGGTCTCAATAAACGCATCGACGTTGAAGTTCTTGACCGACGACGTCACGATCTCATCGTCGTATTCCATAAGCTCGTGAGCGGCCTTGAGCTGTTCCATAACCTGGGCGGGATCGGCCTCGTCGGCCTTCGTGAGCACCAGGACCTTTTTGGAACGGGCACTCTTGACGCGCTCGGCAACCCAGGCGTCTCCCCTGCCGATGGGTTTGGTGGCGTCGATCAGAAACGCGACGACATCGACATCGTTCAGTTCGAACAACGCGCTCTTGTTGAGCTCGGAGCCCAGGCCGTCCTTGGGCTTGTGGATACCCGGCGTGTCAACGAAGACCAGCTGGTAACCGGGGCGGTTGACCACGGCGCGCATACGGCGGCGGGTCGTCTGGGCCACCGGAGAGGTGATGGCGACCTTCTTGCCATAACAGGCGTTGAGCAGCGTGGACTTGCCGGCGTTGGGGCGACCGACCAGGGCCACGAAGCCGCTGCGGAAACCGGGTTCCACGTCGCCAAAGCCCGCGAGGCTCTCATCCTCGTCGCACAGGGCATCGAGTTCCTCATCGCTCATACCCTCAAACGGATCGAACTCCTCGACCTCGTCAAACGAATCGGCACCTTCAGCCTCGTCCAGGACCTCGTCATCCAAAACTCCATCGGTAGGCTGCATATTGTCGGACATGTGAATCCCTTTCTAAATAAAGTCGAGCGCGTGGGCAAAGACAAGCAAGCCAACGATCGCGGCGGTAATGGAAAGAACGTATACAGAGGCAGCGGCGATATCCTTCGCGCGCTTGGCCAGCGGATGCAGCTCCTGGGTCGCCAGGTCGACAATCGCCTCCATGGCGGTATTGCACAACTCGCCGTGAATCACCAGGCCGCAGCAGATGATGACCGTAGCCCACTCGGCAATATCGAGCCCCACGATGCAGCCGGCAATGACGGTGCACACGCCCGCCACGAGCATGACCTTGATATTGCGCTCGGTCTTGACGGCGGTGACGAAGCCCTCCATCGCGTATGAGAACGACTTTAAAAAGGACGGATGGTCCTTGTTCGATCCGGGAATCATAGACAGCTCCTAGTCGTGGGCATGATTGGTTATGGGGCCGACGTGGACGAGTTTGGGGTCCTCGCCGCGCTCAAGCGCCAGGTCGCGCAGGATGGCATCCTCGCGTGCCTCCATGACCTCGGCCTCATCGTCCTCGATGTGGTCGTAACCCAGCAGGTGCAGCATTCCTGTCTCTTATACACATCTGACGCTGCCGACGATCGCATAAGTGTAGA
>UROM01000154.1 GCA_900549455.1 uncultured Collinsella sp.
CACTTATGCGATCGTCGGCAGCGTCAGATGTGTATAAGAGACAGAGGTGAGGCTGCTCGTCGCATGCTACCGACGGCGCCGATCGTTTCGGCCCGTTCGTTTGCCGAACGCGCCTGGCCGTACATGCTTGCGTGGTCCGATCTGGGGCTCAACGGTAAGGAGCGCATGGCGGTTGATTCGCTGGCGCGCGCCGAGGTGCGCCGTTTTGCCGACGACGATACGAGTGACCGTATGCGCGGCGAGATGATGGGCTTATTAGGCGAGCTGTTGGGTATTTCGCCCGAGCAGATGGAAGAGCTGCGCTCCGAGGACGGTCAGCGTCGTTTGCATGAGGGTATGAAGAAGTTTGAGGGCGAGGTCCAGGACGCCATCGATAAGATGATGGGCGGCCAGGGTGGACCGCAGGGAGGTCCGATGCCGCACCCGCCGGTTGATCCCCGACAGTTCCCATTCTTCTCGCAGAACTAAAAAGGTTACGCGGTTTTGCCAAACCGCGTAACGAGTCGACGCTGCGCGAGCCCCTGCCGGGCAATCTGCCGCTCAAACCGTCGCTTGCGTACAGAAGTACGCGGCACTCCTCTTTCGCGACACCTTGCCACGGCAGGGACTCGCTCGCTGGCGTATGTTCAACCTGCGATTCAACCTTGCTTGGCTTATGCTTCCCAGGTTGTGTTATTCTAGAACAGACGTTCGTGAATGGTGCGCGGGGCCTTGTCTTGTGCTGTACTTGTGACGAGGGGAGGTCGGCTTGGTTATCTTGGGTATCGACCCCGGTTTGGCCCATACGGGCTGGGGGATTATCGAGGAGCGGCGTGGCGAGGTTCGTTGCCGTGCCTACGGTTGTATCGAGACCAGCGCGGGCAGCCCGCTCGCGGTGCGCCTGTCGCATATCGCCCGCGACCTCAAGGGTGTCGTGGAGCGCTACCGCCCCGATACCGCCGCCATCGAGAGCATCTATTTTGGCGCCAACGTTCGCTCGGCCATTCCTACGGCGCATGCCCGCGGCGCCGCGCTCGTGGCGCTTTCGGAATGCGCGCTCGAGATTGGCGAATACACGCCCATGCAGATTAAGCAGGCCGTGGTGGGCACGGGTGCCGCAGATAAGCGGCAGGTCGCCTACATGGTGCGCACGCTCACGCAGCTCGATCACGACCCGAATCCTGACCATGCCGCCGATGCTCTGGCCTGCGCTATCTGCCACGTTAACCTCAGCCGCACCCGGGCGCTTACCGGCGGCGAGTTCTATCAACAGAGAGGAACCGGATACTGATGATTTCCCAGCTCCATGGAACGCTTGTCGAGGCCACGATGAGCTCGGCCGTCGTCGATGTATCGGGCGTGGGCTTTGAGCTTGGTATTTCGGGCAGCACTGCCGCCACGCTGCCTACGCCCGGCGGCGAGGTACGCCTTTATACCCGTATGCAGGTGCGCGAGGACGCCATGACGCTCTTTGGTTTTGCCTCCAAGGACGAGCGCACGATGTTTGATCGGCTCGTGTCCGTCTCGGGCGTCGGTCCGCGCCTGGCGCTCGCCGTGCTCTCCACCTATACCGTGGGGCAGCTGTATTCCCTGGTAATGGCCGAGGATGACAAGGGCATGGCCAAGGTGCCCGGTGTGGGCAAAAAGACAGCGCAGCGCCTCATCTTGGAACTCAAGAGCACCTTTGCCAAGGACAAGGGCTTTGTGCCGGTCGACGTGATTCCCGGCCAGATTGCGATGCCGGTTCCCGCCGCCACTCCTTCGGTGATCGATGACGCCCGTGCGGCGCTCCTTTCCATGGGCTTTAGCCCGCAGGAGACCGATGTTGCCCTGAGCGGGTATGATGGGCAGGATATGCGTGTCGAGGACCTCCTCGGCGCTGCGCTTAAGCGACTCGGAATGGATGCGTGATGTGGGAAGCCGATGACTCTCAGGACCTGTGGGCGACGCCCGGCAACTCGCCGGCGGCATCCATGGCACACGGTGAGCGCATGGTGGGCTCGGAGCTGACGCCCGAGGACCTCGATGTCGACCGCACCTTGCGCCCCCAGCGCCTGGACGACTACTGCGGTCAGGAGCACATCAAACAGAGTCTGCGCGTGCTCATCGAGGCGGCGCAGAGCCGCGGCGAGACGCTCGACCACGTGATCTTTTCGGGCCCTCCGGGTCTGGGCAAGACCACGCTGGCTACGGTTATCGCCAACGAGCTGGGCGCTCAGATTAAGACGACGAGCGGCCCGGCCATTGCGCGCACCGGCGACCTGGCGGCCATCCTGACTAACTTGCAGCCGGGTGATGTGCTGTTTATCGACGAGATTCACCGCCTCAACCGTTCGGTCGAGGAAGTTCTGTATCCCGCTATGGAGGACTTTGCGCTCGATATCGTGATCGGCAAGGGTCCGGCTGCGCGCTCGATTCGCCTGGATATCCCTAAGTTTACGCTGGTGGCGGCCACGACCCGTTCGGGCATGCTCACGGGCCCGCTGCGCGATCGCTTTGGCATCTCGTATCGCCTGGACTACTACACGGTCGAAGAGCTCGCCCAGATCGTGACGCGCTCGGCGACCATCTTGGGCGTGACGATAGACCATCCGAGCGCGCTCGAGATCGGCTCGCGCTCGCGCGGTACGCCGCGCCTCGCAAACCGTCTGCTCAAGCGTGTGCGCGACTATGCGCAGGTACGCGGTAACGGGCCTATTGAGCTTGATATTTGCCGTCAGGCGCTCGAGTTCTTCGAGATTGATGAGCTTGGTCTGGACTGGATGGACATTCGCATCTTAGAGACGCTTGCCAAGACGTTTTCCGGACGTGCCGTGGGCCTGACGACCCTTGCCAGCGCGGTGGGCGAGGACCCGGGTACGCTCGAAGATGTCTACGAACCCTATCTGCTGCAGTGCGGCTTGATGATTCGCACGCCTCAGGGCCGCCAGGCAACGCTTCGCACCTTTGAGCATTTGGGTATCGAGCCAGCCGTTTAGAGACGGGTTTGTTTTGGCTGGTCTGTAGGCTATCGCTGAGCATTGGATAAACATATCGCCATTCATCGGTTACGGGTGTTTTACTATTGCGTGCCCGTGCTATGCTGAATTGGTCTTTTTCTCATCCGGTAACGAAAGGACCGCCCATGCCTACTGACATCGAAATCGCACGTTCCGTCACGCCGCTGCCCATTACCGAGGTGGCTAAGAACGCCGGCGTCGACGTAAAGCACCTGATTCCGTACGGCTTCGACAAGGCTAAGGTCGACTATTCACTGCTCAACGAGCCGACCGATCACCAGGCCAAGCTCGTCCTCGTGACCGCCATCAACCCCACGCCCGCCGGCGAGGGCAAGACCACTACGACCATCGGTCTGGCCGATGGCCTGCGCCGTCGCGGCGTCAAGAGCGCTGTGGCCCTGCGCGAGCCTTCGCTCGGCCCCGTCTTTGGCGTCAAGGGCGGTGCCGCCGGCGGCGGCTGGGCGCAGGTCATCCCCATGGAGGACATCAACCTGCACTTTACCGGTGACTTCCATGCTATTGGTG
>UROM01000155.1 GCA_900549455.1 uncultured Collinsella sp.
GGCAGCGTCAGATGTGTATAAGAGACAGCGCTTGATGGACGGGGCGTCGTTGACGCCATCGCCCGTCATGGCCACGATCTGGTCGCGCGACTTCCAAGCCTCGACGATGCGGGTCTTGTGCTCGGGCTGGACGCGGGCGTACACGCCGTAGTCCTCGATGTGTGCGTCGAGCTCCTCGTCGCTCATGCGATCGAGGTCGGCACCGGTGATGGCATGGCTGCGATCGGTGACGATTCCCAGCTGCTTGGCAATGGCAACGGCGGTGTCGATATGGTCGCCCGTGATCATGACGGTGCGAATACCGGCGTCGTGGGCCTCGCGGATGGCGTCGGCGACCTCGGGGCGGACAGGGTCGATCATGCCAGACAGGCCGCAGAAGACCAGGTCGTGCTCGAGCGCAGCGGGGCTGCAGTCGCTCGGGACCTCGGTGTAGGTGCGGCTTGCCAGCGCCAGAACGCGCAGGGCCTCGTCGGCCATGGCCTTGTTGGCGGCCACGAGCTCGGCGCGACGCTCCTCGGTCAGGGGGACGACCTTTTCGCCCTCGTAGATATGGGTGCACAGGCCAATCACCACGTCGGGTGCGCCCTTGGTGTACTGCTCGTACTCGCCATCCAGGGTCTCGACGACCACGGACATCATCTTACGGCCCGAGTCAAACGGGGCCTCGCCCACGCGCGGATGCTCGGCAGTCAGGCCAGTGAGGCCCGCCTTGCCGGCATCGTTGACGAGCGCGCACTCGGTCGGCTCGCCCACGGCCTCGCCCAGCTCCTCGTCCCACTGGGCATCGGAGCAAAGGGCCATACCGGCCAGGAACTTCTCCTTAGGCGCGGCGAGCTCGTGCTTGACGACGGTCATCTTGTTTTGAGTAAGGGTACCGGTCTTGTCGGAGCAGATGGTCTGCGTGCAGCCGAGGGTCTCGACGGCAGAGAGCTTGCGGATAATCGCCTGGCGCTTGGCCATCTTGGTCACGCCAAGCGACAGCACGATGGTCACGACGGCGACCAGGCCCTCGGGGATGGCGGCGACGGCGAGCGAAACGGCGACCATAAAGGTGTCGAGCAAGGCAGTCGGATCGGTAAGGACGTTGCCCACGCCGCGGCGGAGGATATCGACGCCAAAGATCACGACGCAGATGACGATCACCATAATGGTGAGGATGCGGCTGAGCTCGGCAAGCTTCACCTGCAGCGGCGTAAGCTCTTCCTTGGCCTCGGCCAGGGCACCGGCAATCTTGCCCATCTCGGTATCCATGCCGGTGCCGACCACGACGGCGCGGCCACGGCCGTACACAACGGTGGAACCCATGTAGCACATGTTCTTGCGATCGCCGAGCGGCACGTCATCGGTGCCCGCGGCAAGCTCGATCACGTTGGCGTGCTTCTCTACGGGCACGGACTCGCCGGTGAGTGCGGCCTCTTCGATCTTCATCGTGGCGCTCTCGAGGACGCGGCAGTCGGCCGGGACGGAGTCGCCCGCCTCGAGCATGATCACGTCGCCGGGCACGAGCTCGGCGCTCGGCAGGTGCACGAGCTTGCCGTCGCGCAGTACCTTGGACTGCGCCGCGCTCATCTCCTGCAGGGCCTCGAGGGCCTCCTCGCTCTTGGCTTCCTGGACCACGCCCAGCACCGAGTTGACGATAACGACGAACATGATGATGACGACATCGGCAAAGTCGGGCTCGCCCTTGACCATGCCCGTGAGCGCGCTGATGATGGCGGCAACGATCAGCATGATGACCATGGGGTCGGCCATCTGCTCAAAGAAACGCTTCCACAGCGGCGTCTTCTCGGCTTCCTCGAGCTTGTTAAGGCCTGTCTTGGCGAGGCGCGACGACGCCTCGTCGTTGCTCAGGCCAAGGTGCTCATCGACACCTTGGTCGCTGAGCACCTCCGCCGCAGCGGACAGGTATTCCTTTTGCATATAGAGTCCCCTCCTGGGATTCGGGCCACTCAGCAGATTGATGCCCGATCATAATTCCCAGGAGAAGGGCAAGGGCTCATCAAGGCTGCCGTGCTGAGCGGCAGTTGATAGTGGAGCTATGGTACCCCAAAGCAACGCGTCTAGCCAAAACAATCCATTTGGAAATACGGTCCATAAGCAACGGTGCAGACCGTGTGATGCTCAACATTGATAAAACGTTTTTTCTTCGGCGCATCATCGAACTAAAATATCGCCCAGATAGCAGCGGTTAGAACGGTTGGTAAAATTTTTGCATATACCGTTTTTCCGCAAAAAATGAACTTCTAATTCGGCATACGGTCGATTTTTTGGGGTATTCGGTCGTCATTTCGTTATAATCATCTCAGTTTTATTTCTTATGGTTTATCTATCAGCGCAAGACGATGTCAGATGGAGGTCTGAATGTACAAGCGCACTAAGATTGTATGCACCATGGGTCCCGCCTGCGATAGCGACGAGACCATCCGCGAGATGATCAAGGCGGGCATGAACGTCGCCCGTTTTAACTTCTCGCACGGCTCCTACGACGAGCACCACGGTCGCATCGAGCGCGTCCGCCGTATTTCCAAGGAGCTCGGCATGCCCGTCGGCATCCTGCTCGACACCAAGGGCCCCGAGGTCCGCACCGGCCTTTTGGTCGATGGCAAGAAGGTTGCCGTCAAGACCGGCGACAAGATCGTCGTCACCGCTCAGCCCACGTCCGAGGATTTCCACGGCACCGCTGAGCACATCTCCCTCGACTACCTGGCTCTGCCCTCTGAGGTCGAGAAGGGCTCCCTCATCCTGATCGATGACGGCCTGGTTGCCCTCGAGGTCGAGTCCGTCGACGGCCAGGACATGACCTGCGTCGTCAAGAACGACGGCCTGATCGGCGAGCGCAAGGGCGTCAACATGCCCAACGTCAACATCTCGCTGCCCGCCATCACCGAGCGCGATCGTCAGGACATCCTCTTTGGCCTGACCGAGAACATCGACTACATCGCCGCTTCCTTCATCCGCGATGGCGAGTCCGTCCGCGGCATCCGCGAGCTTTGCCGCGAGAACGGCGGCGAGCACGTGACGATTTTCCCGAAGATCGAGTGCGCCCTGGGCGTCGAGAACTTCGATGAGATCCTCGAGGCATCCGACGGTATCATGGTCGCCCGTGGCGACCTGGGCATCGAGATCAAGCCCGAGCTCGTTCCGCACATCCAGAAGGAGATCATCGCCAAGTGCAACGCGGCCTACAAGCCCGTTATCACCGCTACGCAGATGCTCGACTCCATGCAGCAGAACCCGCGCCCGACGCGCGCCGAGGTTGCCGATGTTGCCAACGCCATTTACGACGGCACCGACGCCGTTATGCTGTCCGGCGAGTCCGCTGCCGGTAAGTACCCGGTCGAGGCCGTCAAGATGCAGGCCAGCATTGCTCTCGAGACCGAGAAGTACCTCCCGGCTCACGCTCCGCTCGAGGTTCCGGCCGACGCCCACGGCACCCGCGTCGTCAACAACGTTGTGGGTATGACCTGTCTCTCATACACATCTC
>UROM01000156.1 GCA_900549455.1 uncultured Collinsella sp.
GTCGGCAGCGTCAGATGTGTATAAGAGACAGATCCACATGCGAACGGGGGCAATCGGATCGGGATGGGCGACGGTAGCCGCTGAGCCCGCATCCCCGGCGGCATCTCCCGCCTGGGTCTCCCCCGCAGTCTCGGGCTGCACGCTGGCGCTTTGCCCCTCCACCACGTGCGCGGTAGACTCGCTGAGCGACGATGTCTGCTCCACGCTCTGCTCCGTCAGCATCCAAATACTCGCCAGCGTCACGACAAGCAGGACAACCGATATCCATCCGACTATATGCTTCGCGCGCGCCAAGGGCTAACCTCCGTCTGTTATTGAGCAGCAGCGAGTGTACCCCCAAATGTCACCGTCGCCATAGCGGAATCCCAAATGTTCAAAACAAGGCGCCAGATGGCTGCGGTGTCCCTACTCCGTCTCGCGCATCCAGCGATCGAAGGTCCCCACGCACACACCTAAACGCTTTGCCACCTGACTCCGGGTAATATTGCCCGCCTCATAGATATCGCGCACTCGTTCAAATTGCGGAGGGCACGGCTTGCGGGGTCGACCAAAACGCACGCCGCGCGCCCGCGCCGCCGCGATTCCCTCCGCCTGACGACGGTGGATGTTCTCTCGTTCCACCTGCGCCACGTAACTCAACAACTGCAAAACGATATCGGCGATCAGCGTGCTGGTCACATCCGATCCGCCGCAATCTCTCGCACGCGTATCGAGCAACGGCATGTCCAGCACAACGATGGCCGCACCAAGTTCCTTGGTTATACGACGCCATTCCTCGAGTATCTCGCTGTAGTTTCGACCCAGCCGATCGATGGAAAGCACCACCAACACGTCGCCGGAAGCCAAGGTATGAAGCAGCTCCCGATACCGCGGGCGATCAAAGTCCTTACCGCTCGCACGGTCGGCAAAAACATTCGCCGCCTCCACGCCATAGGCGCTCAGCGCATCCAACTGGCGATTCAAATTTTGATCGCGCGAGCTCACCCGCGCATACCCATATACCGTTGCCACAACATCCCCGCTTTCTCGTAAACCTGCCAAAAAGGGACAGGTTTGTTTTGGTAGGTCCTATCTCCCAAAAGCATATGAAGAAGCTGCCGAGATCATGGCAGGGCAATTAAGAGACACGCAAAGAGGGCGGCCCCGAAAGACCGCCCTCTACGCTTTGCCGATACTCACTGCGTGCCGGTTAATGAATGAGCTTAAAGTCCAAATGTCCGCGAGTAGTGTTGACGCGCGAGACCTCGATAATCACGCGCTGCCCCAGCTCAAAACAGCGCCCCGTGTCGGCACCCGTCAACGTGAGCGCGTCCTCATCAAACTCAAACCACTCGTTACCCAAGCTCTTAATGGAAACCAGGCCCTCGACCTGCGTTAGATCGAGACGCACGAATAGTCCCATGTTGCTGACCCACGAGACCGTTCCGGCATAGCGCTCGCCCAGGCGGTCCTCGTAGTACTGCGCAATCTTGATTTTTTGCGTCGCATGGCTGGCAGCGTCGGCCGCACGCTCGGCGTCGCTGCACGCGCGGCAGATTTGCGGCAGGATGCGCAGAAGCGACTCTCTGCCTTTTCCGATCAACCTCGGCGTACGCACTAAGGCGTCTTTTCCGCCCAGCTGCTCGTATGCCAGCTGCAGCTTGAGCACGCGATGCACCACCAGATCGGGATAACGGCGAATGGGGCTTGTAAAGTGGCAGTAGCACGGCGCGGCGAGCGCAAAGTGACCCTCGTTGCGCGGCTTGTACAACGCACGCTGCATGCTGCGCAAAAGAAGCGTGTTGACGAGCGGCGCGTTAGCCGTGCCGGCAGCGGCATCAACCGTCGCCTGTAACTCGTCGGGATTTCCCAGAGCAATGCCCGCCGCGCGGCGATCATCGATGATACCGAGCTGCGCCAGCGCCACAGCAGCACCGTGCAGACTGTCGGGGCTGGGGTCATCGTGCACGCGATAGCATGCCTCGATATCGCGGTCGGCCAGCCACTCGGCAACGCACTCGTTAGCCAGCAGCATTGCCTCCTCAATAAGCGAGGTTGCGCAGGAACGCTCGCGTGCCACGATCTGCACGGGCACGCCGTCCTCGTCCAGCAGCGCGCGGATCTCTGCCGTGTCAAAGTCGACCGAGCCGCGTGCGCGACGTATGCGACGCCGAAGCTCCGCGAGTTCGTTTGCGGCGACCAGGAAATCGGCCAGGCCAACGTTATAGCCGCGGGCAGTGTCCTCGCACGCAAGCCCGCGCTCAAGCGCTTTCTCGCGCGAGGCTTCAGCCGCAGCGACATCCTCCGCAGCGCCCTCCAACACGGAATACTCAACAGCGCCGGCGCGCACCAGCAGCGCCTCGGCGCCGTCGTAGTCCATACGCACACGCGAACGAATCACACTGGGATAGGGATCGTAATGGCGCACACGGCCCTGCGCGTCGAGCTCGATGTCGACGGTAAACGCCAGGCGATCCTCATCGGGGCGCAGGGAACACAAGTCATTAGACAGGCGCTCGGGCAGCATGGGGAGCACACGGTCGGCAAGGTAGACCGACGTCGTGCGATGGCGGGCCTCCAGGTCGATATGCCCATCCCAGGCAACATAATGCGAAACATCGGCAATATGCACGCCCAGCTTATAGCCACCCTCGGGCGTGCGCTCGAGCGAGATGGCATCGTCAAAGTCGCGCGCATCAACCGGGTCGATGGTGATGACAAAGCGATCGCGCAGGTCACGACGAAGCGGGTCTTTAAGCGCTGCAGTCACATCGAGCGAAAGCGCCTCTGCCTCTGCCAGCGCCGCCTCGGGATAGCTGTCGGTATAGCCATAGCGTGCCATAACGTATTGGACGCCCAGATCGGGCGCATCGTCACCGCCGATGCGGCGCTCAAGAGTCACCGTTCCCGACTCCAAGCGCGTCGGGTAGGTCAATATGCGCGCGACGACGACATCGCCAGGGCGCACGCCCAGGCGCTCCGCCGAAGTGTCCTCGGGCAAAATAAAGAAGTCAGCCTTCAGGCGCGAATCGAGCGGCTCGATCACGCCAAGCGGGCCGGCCATCTGATACGTACCCACCACGCTGATGGCGGCACGTTCGACGACGCCTTCAATCACGGCGCGACGTTCACCATGCGGGCTGTTCTTAATGCTCACGGCAACGGTATCGCCATCCATGATCTCGCGCTTGCCGCGGCCCATGACCTTGTAGTCGCCGTTCTCGGTTATGACATAGGCACTGTGCTCATGGAGCTGCACGCGGCCAGTCAGGCTCGGACGACGCTCGCTGCGCACCGGCCCACGCTTATTGCGAGCTCCACGCTTATGCTTGTTATTGCGCCCCATGGCGCCTCCTTACTATCGATAGCCGTTTACACCTCAAGAGTCTACCCAAATGATCCCTAGGGGACGGCAGGATTGCGGATCACTCGAATCGACCGACCCCCTAAGTGATCCGTTTTCCTCCGTCCCCAAGGGATCAATTATTTGTCGGGGTTGTGGTTT
>UROM01000157.1 GCA_900549455.1 uncultured Collinsella sp.
TCTCGTGGGCTCGGAGATGTGTATATGAGACAGATTCCCACTCGATGGTCGCGGGCGGCTTGGACGTGATGTCGTAGCACACGCGGTTGGCGCCGGGGACCTCGGCAACGATGCGGCCGGAGATGCGAGCCAGCACGTCGTAGGGCAGCTTGGCCCAGTCGGCGGTCATGGCATCGCTGGACTCGACGGCACGCAGGATGATCGGGCGCTGGTAGGTGCGCTCATCGCCCATAACGCCGACGGACTTAATGTCGGGCAGGACCGCGAAATACTGCCAGCAGCTGTGCTCGGAGTTGCGCTCACCGGTCTGCTCAAACAGACGCTGATTGTAGGCGTCGAGCTCCTCGCGCACGATGGCGTCGGCGTTCTTGAGGATCTCGAGCTTCTCCTTGTCGACCGCACCGATGATGCGGATGGCAAGACCCGGGCCCGGGAAAGGCTGACGGAACACGATGTGACCCGGCAGGCCCAGCGCCAGACCAAGCGCACGGACCTCGTCCTTAAAGAAGTGGTCGAGCGGCTCAATGAGGTCGAAGTGCACGCCCTCGGGGAACGGGATCAGGTTGTGATGGCTCTTTATGGTGGCCGTCTTGCCGCCCGTCTTGCGAGCGCCGGACTCGATGATGTCGGGGTAGATGGTGCCCTGAGCCAGGTACTTCACGGGTTTACCATCGGTCTCAAGCTGCTGAGCAACCGCGAAGAACTCTTTCCAGAACTGCGTGCCGATGATGCGGCGCTTCTCCTCGGGCTCGGTCACGCCGGCCAGAAGCTCGGCATAACGGTCCTCGGCGTGGACGTGGATAAAGTCGACGTCAAACTGCTTGGTGAAGACCTCCTCCACCTGCTCGGGCTCGCCCTTGCGCAGCAGACCGTGGTTGATGAACACGCAGGTCATCTGCTTACCTACGGCGCGAGCGCCCAGAGCAGCCACGACGGAGGAGTCGACGCCGCCGGACAGGGCCAGAATCACGCGGTCGTCGCCGACCTTCTCGCGGAACTCGGCCGTCATGGTCTCGGCCAGGTTGTCCATGCTCCAGTTGGGCTCCAGGCCGCAGATCTCAAACAGAAAGTTGCTTAGCAGCTGCTGACCGTACTCGGAATGCTTGACCTCGGGGTGGAACTGCGTGGTGAAGATCTTGCGCTCAACGCACTCCATGGCGGCAACCGGGCACACGTCGGTGCTGGCGGTAACGGTAAAGCCCTCGGGCACCTCGGAAACGGCGTCGCGGTGGCTCATCCACACGGTCTGCTCCATGGGCGTGGAGTTAAAGAGCTTGGCACCAGCCGTGCGCGTGATGGTGGCGCGGCCATACTCGCCCACCTCGGAGTGGCCGACCTTGCCGCCGAGCGTTACGGCTGTGATCTGATGGCCGTAGCAAAAGCCCAGGACGGGAAGGCCCAGGTCAAAGATGGCAGGATCGATGGACGGAGCGTCCTCGGCATACACGGAGGCCGGGCCGCCGGAAAGGATGAGCGCAGAGGCGTTCATCTCGCGAATCTCGTCGGCCGAGATGTCGCAGGGAACGATCTCGGAATACACGTTGAGGTCGCGGACGCGACGGGCAATGAGCTGACCGTACTGCGCACCAAAGTCGAGTACGAGGACCTTTGCGGAAGCATTTTGATCCATGGTATCCCCCTCTTGTTGGCGGGGAGCCGGTGCCCGCCCGCGCGAATGAACGAAAATATCTTTCATAGTGTACACGTTATATGGGGTTTCTCGTCCCTCGCAGCCATCAGCGCACGGCAAACGCACGACCTGCACCCTTTTTTGGTGGCGATTGAAATGTTACTAAACGTCACGGATGATGTAATACGTTTGAACATTGGACGCCCTGTGCCACAATACTGCCGAACGACTCCGCCTCTGCGGCGGCAAATACGATAGGAATATCAGCATGAAGCGCATCCTTCTCATCGCCACGGGCGGCACCATCGCATCGACCGAGGACGGCAACGGCCTCTCCCCCGCCCTGACCGGTGAGGAGCTCGCCCAGAGCGTCCCCGAGATCTCGGGCCTCTGCGAGCTCGACGTCGTGCAGCCCATGAACATCGACAGCACCAACATGCGCCCGAGTGACTGGATGCGTATCCGCGACGTCATCGTCGAGGGTTATGCCGACCACGACGGCTTCGTGATTCTGCACGGCACCGACACCATGAGCTACACCGCGGCAGCGCTTTCCTATCTGATTCAGGACAGTCCCAAGCCCATCGTACTCACCGGCTCGCAAAAGCCCATGGGCAACCCTTTTACTGACGCCAAACTCAATCTGTACCAGAGCCTGCTCTATGCGCTCGATGAGCATTCGCACGACGTCTCTATCGTGTTTGGCGGCGTCGCCATTGCCGGTACGCGCGCCCGCAAGCAGCGCACCATGAGCTTTAACGCGTTCATTAGCGTCAACTATCCGCCCATTGCCTACATCCGCAACGACCGCATCGTGCGCAACGGGCTTCACGGCACGCATCAGGGCGAAAACCCGGTGCGTTTCTACGATAGCATCGACCCGCGCGTGTTTGTCCTTAAGCTGACGCCCGGCGTAAACCCGGGTATCCTTGACGCCCTTGCCGATAGCTACGACGCCGTGATTCTGGAGACCTTTGGCATTGGCGGTATCCCCGAGTTTGGCGAGTCCGGCGAGTCATTCCAAGAGGCAATTTTCCGCTGGGTCAATTCGGGTCGCACCGTCGTTATGACCACACAGGTCCCCGAGGAGGGCCTCGATTTGGGTGTTTATGAGGTCGGCCGTGCCTACGCCGACCATCCGGGCATTCTACGCGGCGACGATATGACAACCGAGACGCTCGTGGCCAAAACCATGTGGGCACTCGGCCAGTCACGTGATGCGGCAGAGATTCAACGCCTGTTCTACAGCCAAGTCAATCACGACCGTATCCCGATGGTGTAATTCAGTTTTCGACGGGTATCCCCTATTCGATGCCCTCGAGAAGCTCCGATACCGTCATGCCAAGCGCGGGCGCGATCTTAAATAAAACCTTGAGCGTGAAATTTGCCGTCCCATCTTCGATTCGGTCGAGGTAGGGTCGGCTGATTCCTGTCGCCACGCAAAAATCGACCTTGGAGATACCAAGGGCCTTGCGCGTCCGCTCAACTCGCTCGCCAAGAATCTGTTTCGCATGCTCATTCATGCAGACGAGTTTGAAATGGAGCAAAACAAAAACGTAAACTATAGTTTACGTTTTGCCGAATATACAGGAGTTTTCTATGTCGGGTTCTTCGGTCCGCATGTACCGAGCCACGCTTCGCACAAACAGCGCGCCGCCCAAGCTCGTCGTCGTTGAAGCTGAATGCCTTTCGCCCGATGAGCGCACAGCATTTGCATTGCTATCAAGTCGCGTCGCCACCGTTCTGGTCCCTTTCCCGGCGCAAGGTGAACTTGCCATTCAATGCCAAACGCACAGCCTGTCTCTTATACACATCTCCGAGCCCACGAGACTCCTGAGCATCTCGT
>UROM01000158.1 GCA_900549455.1 uncultured Collinsella sp.
TACACTTATGCGATCGTCGGCAGCGTCAGATGTGTATAAGAGACAGGTCCAGCACGGCGTTGTCGACCATCTCGCGCAAGACGGTGTAGGCCTGTTCATAGGCATAGCCTTTCGAGAGCACCTGTCCTGTGGTGGTCGAAGTTGCTTGCGGGCGATAGGCTTGGATATCGGCGATGGTTGTCGGCTCGCGCCCGAAGGCGTGGTCGATGAGATACTCGGCATTGACGCCGAGCTCGTCGTAGAGCAGGTTTTCGTCGAGCGCGGCGACGCCCATCAGATCGTATACCCCGTACTTTTCGAGGCGGGCTGCCACGCCGGGGCCGATGCCCCAGATATCGGTGATGGGACGATGGGGCCAGATCTCCTTGCGAAAGGTCTCGTCGTCGAGTATACCGATGCGGCTGGGCACGTGCTTGGCGGTAATGTCGAGCGCTACCTTGGCCTGGAATAGGTTGGGGCCGATGCCGACCGTCGCCGTGATGCCGGTGCGCCCCAGGACCTCGTCACGCAGCATACAGGCGAAGCCTTCAGCGTCGGTATGGTAGAGGTCTAGATAGGGCGTCACGTCGATAAAGCATTCGTCGATGGAATAGACGTGCACGTCTTGCGGACTGACGTATTCCAGGTAGATACCGTAGATCTGCGCCGACACCTCCATGTAGTGCTGCATGCGCGGTACGGCCTTGATGTAGTCGATGCCGTCGGGAATCTCGAACAGGCGACAGCGGTTATGGATTCCGAGGTCCTTCATGGCCTGGGTAATGGCGAGGCAGATGGTCGTACGCCCGCGTGATTCGTCGGCAACGACCAGGTTGGTGGTGAGCGGGTCGAGCCCGCGGTCGACGCACTCGACGCTGGCATAAAACGTCTTGAGGTCGATGCAGATATAGGTGTGCTGCTCGTGCGCCATCCGTGCCCTTTCATCAAACACATGTTCTTATCGAATACATGTTCGATAATAGCCGCTCGTCCGGACACCGTCAAAACCTGTCCCTTTTTGGCAGGTACGGTCGTGCGGCTGCATCGGGTTTTAACGCAGCTCTAAAGAGTGCGAAACAGCTCGGAAAACCTCGCTTCGTAGCATGATGCCAACGATCGATACCACCATAAAGCACGGAAGGGTTGTGGGGATAATGGTCAACTATGGGTTTGGTATGCCGACGCGCCTTGTTGCGGATGGAGACGTGGCTCGCTGGTGCGGACGATTGGTCGCTCACTACGGTGGCACCAAGGCACTGGTCGTGCTGGGAGGCGACAAGCACACGCGTGATGAGCTCGTTTCGGCGGCACTCGGCTCGGTTGATCGAGCTCTGCTCGAGCGCGTGCTTTTCCGCTGCGGCTCAGTTGGCGATGGGGGAGACGAGCTGATCGACGAAGCCGTGGCCCTGGCGACCGATGAAGGCGCGGACTTTGTCCTGGCGATTGGCGATGCCGATACTGCTGGCTTTGCGCGCGAGCTCGCGCGGCGCATGGCGGCGCTCGATGCCGGCGAAGACGGCTTTGTGCCTTATGGATGCATTGTCTCGGAGGGCAAGGTGCCTGCTGTCGTGGGAGCCGGCGAGGTGCCCGTTTTTGCCATCATCGCGCCCGAACTGCTGGAGGGCATTGGGTCTCCTCTGCGCGAGCTGCTCGGCAGCGTGTGCGCCGCGGCCTAATATTTGGCATAAAGGGATAGGTATTTTTGATTGGTAAAGCGTTTGACCTGCCAAAATAAACCTATCCCTTTTTGGTCGGTTGCCGTTTGGGGGCCGATTGGCAACGCTCGCTGATTATAGTCTTGACCTGCGCTAGAATAGTGGCATCTGAATGTCCGGGCGCATGGAGGCGTGCGCCCGTATGCTGAGGAGGACTCTATGGCAACTGTTGCCGCACCTATCGACGCTACGTCGACTGCCGCTTGGAAGGCGCTCGAGGCTCATCAGGAGAAGCTCGAGGCCGAAGGTATCGACCTCAAGGCCTGGTTCGCCGCCGATGCCGAGCGCGTGAACAAGCTGAGCTTTGACGCCGGTGACCTGCACTTCGACCTGTCCAAGAACCTGGTGACCGATGAGACCGTCAAGCTGCTGTGCGATCTTGCCCGCGAGGTGAAGCTCGAGGAGCGCCGCGACGCCATGTTCTCCGGCGAGCACATCAACACCACCGAGGACCGCGCCGTCCTGCACACCGCGCTGCGCCGCCCGGCAAGCGAGAAGGGCCAGCTCATCGTCGACGGCCAGGACGTCGTCGCCGACGTGCACGAGGTCCTCGATCGCATGTATGCCTTCGCCGAGCGCGTGCGCTCCGGTGAGTGGAAGGGCGTTACCGGCAAGAAGATCGAACACCTGGTGTCTATCGGCATCGGCGGCTCCGATCTGGGCCCGGTCATGGCTTACGAGGCCCTGCGTCCCTATGCCGACGCCGGTATCGACTGCCGCTATATCTCCAACATCGACCCCAACGACCAGGCCGAGAAGCTCAAGGGTTTGGATCCCGAGACCACGCTCGTGATCATCGTCTCCAAGACCTTCACCACGCTCGAGACCCTCACCAACGCCCGCGAGGTCAAGACCTGGATGCTCGAGCAGCTCAAGGCTCAAGGCGCCATCGATGGCTCCGATGAGCAGAACGCCGAGGCCGTGGCAAAGCACTTCGTCGCCGTCTCCACCGCACTCGAGAAGGTTGAGGCCTTCGGTATCGACCCCGCCAACGCCTTCGGTTTCTGGAACTGGGTCGGCGGCCGCTACTCCGTCGACTCCGCCGTGGGCCTGTCGCTGATCGTCGTGCTTGGCCCCGAGCGCTTCCAGCAGTTCCTCGAGGGCTTCCACGCCATCGACGAGTACTTCTGCAACACGCCGCTCGAGAACAATGCCGTCGCGCTGATGGGCCTGTTCAACGTCTGGTACGTCAACTTCTTCGGTTCCAAGAGCCACGCCGTGCTTCCGTACTGCCAGTACCTGCACCGTTTCCCGGCCTACCTGCAGCAGCTCACCATGGAGTCCAACGGCAAGCATGTCCGCTGGGACGGCAGCGCCGTGACCTCCGATACCGGTGAGATCTTCTGGGGCGAGCCCGGCACCAACGGCCAGCATGCCTTCTACCAGCTGCTGCACCAGGGCACTGTGGTGGTTCCGGCCGATTTCATCGCCTTCGCCAACACTGCCAACCCTGCGACCGACAGCGGTCAGGACGTGCACGAGCTGTTCCTGGGCAACTTCCTGGCCCAGACCAAGGCGCTCGCCTTTGGTAAGACGGCCGACGAGGTTCGTGCCGAGGGCACGCCCGAGCAGATCGTCCCGGCCCGTTGCTTTGAGGGTAACCGCCCGACGACCTCGATTTTCGGCGACACGCTGACTCC
This sequence comes from uncultured Collinsella sp., assembly GCA_900549455.1. Lineage (GTDB taxonomy): Bacteria > Actinomycetota > Coriobacteriia > Coriobacteriales > Coriobacteriaceae > Collinsella. The sequence continues at coordinate 3,335 of UROM01000158.1, forward strand.
GTTCGCACTCGGCGAGCTCATCGCCCTGTACGAGCACATC
>UROM01000159.1 GCA_900549455.1 uncultured Collinsella sp.
CCATGACGTTTGCCGGGCATCATGTAAAGCTCGCTCGCCACGGGTTTGCGCGCAAACAGGAGTGGAAGCTGCTGAGCCAGAGCGAGAACGAGCTGGCGATGTGCCTGGCTTCGGAGGATAACGCCGCGCTGCTGAGCGATTATCCGTATCCGTTTAAGCTTGTCGCCCGCTATACGCTCGAGGACGCTGCCGTGCGCGTTTCCTACGAGGTCACCAACGAGGGCACCGAGGACATGCCGTTCTTTATTGGCGGTCATCCCGGCTTTAGGTGTCCGCTCGATGAGGGCGAGGCCTATACGGACTACGAGCTGCGCTTTGAGAAGGACGAGGCTGCTGAGCTTTGCACTGCCGTCCCCTCGACTGGCTTGATTGACGTTACCAACCGCTCCAAGAACCCCATGGTGGGAAAGACACTGCCTCTGTCGCATGAGCTCTTCGATTTTGCGGAGACCATCTTTGATGTGCTCGAGAGCCGTCAGGTCACGCTTTCCAAAAAGGGCGAGGACAAGGGCGTCCGCCTGAGCTTTGAGGGCTTCCCATATCTCATTGTGTGGAGCAAGCCCGAGGGCGATTTTGTGGCAGTTGAACCCTGGGGCGGCCTTTCGACCTGTTCCGATGAGGACGACGTGCTTGAGCATAAGCGCGGCTGCCTTGTCGCCAAGCCCAAGGAGACCGTCGTTCGCTCGTTCACGATTGAGATTCTGTAATTCCGTTTTGTCGACTCGTATCGCGAGGCACAAGGAGCCTGCGAGATAAGGAGCTAAAAATGATCCTCACCGTTACGATGAACCCGTCTGTCGATACGCGCTATCAGCTCGATGAGCTCATTATCGACGACGTCAACCGTGTGACGCCCGAAAAGACCGCCGGCGGCAAGGGCCTTAACGTGGCTCGCGTCCTGGGCCAGCTGGGCGACGACGTTGTGGCAACCGGCCTGCTTGGTGGCCACATGGGCGCTTACATGGCCGAGCTCATGGACGCCAACGGTATTAACAACGACTTTGTGCCCATCAAGGGCGAGACTCGTATTTGCCTCAACATCCTCCACGCCGGCAACCAGACCGAGCTGCTCGAGAGCGGCCCGACGATTGCCCCTGAGGAGCTCGATGCCTTTACCGCCAAGTTTACCGAGCTTGCGGGCAAGGCCGACGTCGTCACCATTTCGGGTTCGCTGCCCCGCGGCGTCGAGGCGGACTACTACGCCAAGATCACGGGCATTGCCGAGAACGCCGGCGCCAAGGTACTGCTCGATACCTCGGGTGCCTCGCTTGAGGCTGCGCTCAAGTCCGAGGTCAAGCCCGAGCTGGTTAAGCCTAACCTGACCGAGATCAACGGCCTTCTGGGCACGAGCTTTACCACCGACGATGTGGACGAGCTCCGCGCCGCGCTCGCCTCTGACGCCCGCTTCTCCGATATCCCCTGGGTCGTCGTATCCATGGGCGCTGCCGGCTCCGTTGGCTTCCACAATGGCCGTGCGTTCCGCGCAAAGACGCCCGATATCCCTGCCGTTAACGCCACGGGCTCTGGTGACTCCACTATCGCAGGCTTCGCACATGCCATCGCTGCTGGCGCGGATGACGAGACGGTACTGCGTACCGCCAACACCTGCGGCAAGCTCAATGCCATGGATCCCATGACTGGCCACTTGGTTATGGATCGTTGGGACGAGGTTTACAACGGCGTTGTCGTGACCGAGCTGTAGGAGCTTGTGCCGCGGCCTCGGCATCGGTTGTTTGCTTGTGGTTAGAGCCGACGACAAGTGCAGTAGCATTATGCCGGGGCGCGACGCCGGCTTTGTCGTGTCCAGTCCCGACTTTACCCTAGTCGAGACGTAGGTGGGCGGCAACAGCGTCGGTAACGCGTTTGCCGAGTAGCCGCCAAAGAAACGATCCGAGAGGGGATTTAGATGATTTACGGTGCATTGGGCGATATCGAGGAATACCGCGGAATGCTCAAGGGCCTCGATGTGCTGATTGACTGGCTCGAGGAGAACGATCCGGCGCAGCTCGAGGTCGGCAGCCATCCGATTCTGGGCGACAAGGTCTATGCGAACGTCATGGCTCCCACGACGCGTCCCGAGGCCGAGGCTCACTATGAGACGCATCAGCGCTATCACGACCTGCAGATTGATGTCGAGGGTCGCGAGGCCTTTAAGGTTGCCACGGGCAGCCTGACGCTGGTTCAGGAGTTTGACGAGAAGGACGACTACGATCTGGTCGATTCCGACGCCTCAATCGCCGGCGATCTTGCTGACGACAAGTTTGCGTTGTTTGTTGCCGGCGAACCTCATATGCCCACGCTCGAGTTCCCGGGCGATGGCGCGCAGCCGGTCAAGAAGATCTGCTTTAAGCTGCTTGCCGACGCTTACTGGCAGGAGTAGCGCGCTGCTCGGCTGAGCTACTCGTCTGATGGCGTGATTCCATTGAGGAGCGCGCTTGAGCCCCGTTAATCGCGGTTCCCTTGGGGATTGCGGTTGGCGGGGCTTTTTTGTTGAGTAGGGGAGTTGCCGGCGGCGTTTTGCTTGGATTTATTTGCGAAGAACATCGGCTAGCCGCAGGATTGAAATCATCGACCGATAAGTGAGTTCCACTTTTTCGCCCGCAAGCAGTCGTTTCGAGCCAATCTCATCTACCCCCACAAGCCGAGAAAACAGCGGGCCGCTCATCGTGCCATCGTCAATTGATTCCCTTATGGTCTTCAAAACGTCCGTATCATGAAGCGATGCCGAGCTGTAGGGGGCAACACGAGCGGAACTCTCAATTAACGACGAGACAAAAGGATGGAGATGCTTTGGACATAGTCCATCAAACACCACATCCCCATTGTCGTTCGAGCCGACCAGGCGCCAAGTATAATGATCGACCCAGTCATCTCCGTCATATATGACGTCCATGAGCAACTTCCCGTCTAGAGAGAGAAACCTATTTGGACATCGGGACGCAAGACCGCAATCCATATCGGGCCTGCAGCAGCTCCAACCCAACGCACCACATAGGTTCCCTTTCGTACATGTGTATCAATCTGCCCCGAAATGCCGGTGAATGCAATTCCAGACCCGTTTGTCGGATAGCAATCGAAGTATTTTTGTTTTCCGCTCACAACCTTGTATAGATATATCGTTCCAGCAAAAGAGAAGGTATCGTGACTATTTTAGATCTATATGGCCAATTCGAGCCCTCACCATGGCAATTGTTGCAGCTGGGTTTCTTTTCATTAAAATTTCGCTTTGGTAAATCCCCGCCCCTAAGCATTAAACCCGAAGTCCACCGAGTGGGCGAATTCCGGCGGATGTGCGCCTGAAATCGGTAATCAGAACCACCCTTAAAAAGGGTGGTTTGCTCTTAGGGTATAACCCACGGGCC
>UROM01000160.1 GCA_900549455.1 uncultured Collinsella sp.
AGGCCGCGAGCGCCCACGGGGGCTCCGTCTCGCTCGCCAACAGCCCCTCGGGCGGAGCGGTGGCCACCATCGCGGTCCCCCTGTGCGGGATCTGACAACTTCCTCGATGTCTACCACAACTGCGATATGTCGCTCGCCGAGGCCGCGACGAGATGGTGTTGCGTCTGCCCCGTTTGGTGCTTCTAGCTCAAATTTGATCTGATGTAAGGCCCGTGCAATCCTGCATGGGCCTTTCTTTTGGCAATTGCTCGAACATTTGAGGTTCGGGTCACAGGTAGTCGGTTTGAGGAGAAATGGGGTCGTACAGCGGCTCTCAGAGCGCCCGCCGCATTCCCCCGCCATTACCCCTGCGGCATCCTCGTATAGAGCTCATCCCGGTTGGCGTTTCGTTGCAACCGCTCACTTGTCCACTGATCAAGTGAACTACTGGATTAAATACAGTGACACGCTTGTTCGTTACAGTCGTTATATCTGTGTAAATCGCCGCGATAAATGCCGTCCGTTCTTGGTGTGTACCTGCTGCGCGTATGTAGAATCATATATCGTTAATAAATCGGCTTAAGCGCGTGCAAAACGCGCAAATAACCGCAAAAAGCGATTATCGCGTAGGTAGATTTTTGGCACCCTGTTGCTTAATCAAAATAAAGCAATTGCTTAAAACAAAAAAGGTCAGGCACTACGTGCCTGACCTGCAAACTTCTGGTCGGGACGACTGGATTCGAACCAGCGACCCCTTGACCCCCAGTCAAGTGCGCTACCAAGCTGCGCCACGTCCCGAAGCTTTTGTTTGTTGCTGTGCTCTCGCTCGCAACAGGGAGTATATTAACCCGAAACTTTGGCCTTGTGCAAGAACTTTTTTAATTATTTTTGAGCAAGTCCAAAATTGTATCTGCGAGCTGGGGTTTTGTTAGCACAGGAAGTTCCTGCGTACCCGCTGTGCTTACGATCCAAGCCTTATTGGTATCAGATCCAAAGCCCGAATCGGCGCGCGAGACATCGTTGGCGATAATGGCATCGCAACCCTTGCGGGCCAATTTACGCTCAGCGTACTCCACGATGTTATCGGTTTCGGCTGCAAATCCGATCACACGGCGCTCGCCCTTCTGGCGCGAGAGCTCAGCCAAAATATCGACCGTTTCGACCAGCTCGATGCGATCGAGGCGTTCGTTGGCCTTTTTGAGCTTATGGTCGGCGGGAGCGGCGGGTGTGTAGTCGGCGACAGCCGCCGCACAAATGGCCGCATCGGCCGTCCGAAAGGCGCTCAGCGCCGCCTGCAGCATCTCTGCGGCGGTCTGCACGCGCACGCACTCCACGCCGCAGGGAACATCGAGCAACGTCGGTCCCAACACGAGCGTGACCTCAGCACCTCGGCGAGCGGCCTCCCCTGCCAGGGCGATGCCCATTTTTCCCGACGATCGGTTGCCGATGAAGCGCACGGGGTCGATCGGTTCGTGCGTAGGACCGGCAGTGATGACGATGCGCTTGCCTGCAAGGTCCTGGGGCGCGGGGTTGAGCACCTCGCAGATGGCCTCGACAATGTCCCCGGGCTCGCTCATGCGCCCCGTGTCCACGTCGCCGCAGGCAAGGTAGCCACTACCGGGGCCAACCACGTGCACCCCGCGGTCGCGCAGCGTGGCCATATTGGCCTGGGTTGCCGGCGCCTTCCACATGCCGTTGTTCATGGCAGGCGCGATCACAATGGGTCGCGGCGTGGCGAGCAGCGTCGTGGAGATGAGGTCATCGGCAATGCCGTTGGCCATCTTAGCGATGATATTTGCCGTGGCAGGCGCCACGACCACCAGGTCGGGTTCCTGCGCGAGCGAAATGTGGTGGATAGGGTCGGAGGGGTCGTCGAATAGGCCCACGGCAACGGGCTCGTTGGTGAGCGCACGGAAGGTGAGCGGGCCCACAAACTCCGTGGCATGCTCGCTCATAACGACCTTGACGCGCGCGCCGCGCTTTTGCAGCAGGCGCACGATATTGCACGACTTATAGGCGGCGATCCCGCCGGTAATGCCCAGCAGGATCGTTTTTCCCTCAAGTTGCATTGAATTGTTGGGTGCCGCCGTCATCATTTAAGCTTCCTTGCTCGGGAGCACCAGCAGGCGGTGGCAGTAGGGGCAATGCGTAATCTCGCTGCCGTCGTGGTTGAGGTCGCTCATGGACGATGCCTGCAGCGCGGTGTGGCAGACCGTGGGGATGTTGCCCTGGATGGTTTCGACGGCAAGGCCGCGGAACTGCTTGAGCAGGCGCTCGTAGTCGGTGAGCACGTCGGTCGGTAGCGTGGCGGCAAGGGCGGTGCGCTCCTTGGTTGCAGCATCGATCTGGGCCTGCAGGTCGGCGGCCTTGGCTCGTGCGGCCTTGGTGTCGGCCTTCACGCCCTCCTCGAATTTGGAGATAATGGCCTGCGCGCGAGCCTCGCGGTCGAGCGCTTCCTTATGGGCGACAACGACATCCTTGCGGGTGTGCTCGATCTTGTCCAGACGCTTGGCCAGGGTGGCAAGCTCATTCTCCAGGTCCTGCACCTCGCGGTAATCAGAGCCGTCGACGTGACGCTTCTTGGCGGCCTCGATGGCGTTATTGGTCTGGATCTCGGTGGTGTTGAGGTCGTCGAGCTCAATGTCCAGATCCTTGCGCTGGGCGTAGAGTTTGGTCATCTCGAACTTGAGCTTCACATAGGTCTTACGCTTTGAGGCGAGCTCCTTGAGCTCCGGCATATTGGCAAGTTCGCTCTTGTTACGGGCGAGCTCCAAATCGATCTGTTGCAGCTTGAGTAGCGTAGCGCCGGCGCTCATAAGTTCTCTCCTTTTGTCACAGTCCACCATTGGCAAGGGTTCAGTATTTTAATCGCATGACGGGGGTCGACCCCAGCGTCAACTGCAGAGTTCATCAAGATATCCACGAACGGCTCCTCGGAGCGGTCGTGGCCGAGCAAGATCACCGGCAGCCCACGCAAGGCAAGGTCCTGAGCCACGTGGTAGCCGGCCTCTCCGGTCACAATAGCATCTGCGCCCGCGGCGATGGCAAGCTCACCAAAATCGCCGAGGGAGCCGCCCAGAATGGCGACGGTGCGGCACGGGCGCTCGGCTTCGCCCCACACGCGCGGGTCGCTACCAAATGCCGTGGCGGCGCGCGCGGCAAGATCGCGCAGGTTGCAAGCGTCGTGGAGGGTTGCGAGTGCACCCAGACCGGTGAGCTCAGGCTCGTCCACATGCTCCAGCGAGCTCATGGGCTCGGCGCCCAGCAACTCACTCAGGCGAACGCGCGCTTCGTGCGAGCGGTCCAGGTTCTGTCTCTTATACACATCTGACGCTGCCGACGATCGCATAAGTGTAGAT
>UROM01000161.1 GCA_900549455.1 uncultured Collinsella sp.
TACACTTATGCGATCGTCGGCAGCGTCAGATGTGTATAAGAGACAGGGTAAAGCGCTTCCACGCCTACAAGCGCCAGCTCATGAACATCATGAAGGTGATGGACATCTACAATCGTCGCATCGCCGACCCCAATTTCCACGTGACGCCGACGACCTTCATCTTTAGCGGCAAGGCTGCCTCGAGCTACACCTTTGCCAAGGAGACCATCCGCCTGATCAACTCGGTGGCCGAGGTCATCAACAACGATGCCCGCGTCAACGAGGTCATGAAGGTCTGCTTTATCCCCAACTTCCGCGTGAGCAACGCCCAGCTCATCTACCCCGCCGCCGAGATCTCGGAGCAGATCTCCACGGCCGGCAAGGAGGCCTCGGGCACGTCCAACATGAAGCTCATGATGAACGGCGCCATTACGCTGGGCACCCTCGACGGCGCCAACATCGAGATCGCCGACCTGGCCGGCCGCGAGAACGAGGCCATCTTTGGCCTGACCGCCCCCGAGGTCGAGCAGCTCTGGGCATCCAACAGCTACTTTGCGTGGGATACGCTCAACAACGATCGCGAGCGTCTGGGCCGCGTGATGGACGAGCTCAAGGACAACACGTTTGCGGGTCATTCGGGCAACTTCGAGAGCATCTACAACGAGCTCATGAACAACAACGACCCCGACCTGGTCATGGCAGACTTCCGCAGCTACGTGGATGCGTGGGAGAAGCTCACCGGCAGCTATGGCGACCAGGAGACCTGGAACCGCAAGGCTCTGCTCAACACCGCCTCGAGCGGCTGGTTCTCGAGCGACCGCACCATTCGCGAGTACCGCGACGAGATCTGGCACGCGTAAAGGCCGCGAGCTCCCCTATGCCAGCACGGCATTACTCGACGGGCGTGACGTTGCGCCGCGCCCGTCGCTAATGGGTTTAGGAACATCGATGACAGAAGGAGAAATCGATGAGTAAGAAAGAATGCATCGCGATGCTCCTCGCAGGAGGACAGGGCAGCCGATTGGGGGCACTCACCCAAAAGATCGCTAAGCCGGCGGTTAGCTTTGGTGGCAAGTTCCGCATTATCGACTTTTCGCTCTCCAACTGCTCCAACTCGGGCATCGACACGGTGGGCGTTCTGACGCAGTATCGCCCCTACCTGCTGCATGCCTACGTGGGCTCCGGCGAGGCTTGGGATCTGGACAGCCGCGACGGCGGCGTTTCGATCCTGCCGCCGTACGAGACGCAGACCGGCGGCGCATGGTATGCGGGCACGGCCGACGCCATTACGCAGAACCTCGACTACATCAAGGCCAACGACCCCAAGTACGTCCTGATTCTTTCGGGCGATCACCTGTATCGCATGGACTACCGCAAGATGCTCAAGACGCACATTGAGAACAACGCCGACCTCACGGTGAGCGTTATGCCCGTGCCGTGGGAGGAGGCCAGCCGCTTTGGCATCCTGACCACCGACCCCGAGGACGGCCGCATCACCAAGTTCACCGAGAAGCCCGATAAGCCCGATTCGAATCTCGCGTCCATGGGCATCTACATCTTCTCGGCAGACGTGCTGATCGAGGCGCTCGAGGAAGACGCTCTGGACCAGCGCTCGAGCCACGACTTTGGCAAGGACATCATCCCCAAGCTGCTCGGCGAGGGCAAGCGCCTGTACAGCTACGAGTTCCACGGCTTTTGGAAGGACGTTGGCACCATCGCCAGCTTCCACGAGACCTCGATGGACCTGCTGGGCAACAACCCCGAGTTCGATCTGTTCGACAAGCACTTCCCCATCATGTCCAACATCACCACGCGTCCGCCGCACTACATTGGCCCGGACGGCCGCCTGGACGACTGCCTGGTCTCCAACGGCTGCAAGATCTACGGCACCGCGCGCCACTCGATCCTTTCGACCGATGTCATCATCGAGGAGCGCGCTGTGGTCGAGGACTCCGTGCTGCTGCCGGGTGCGCACGTTAAGAGCGGTGCGCACATCTGCCGCGCTATTTTGGGCGAGAACTCCACGGTCGAAGAGGGCGTGAAGCTCGGCTCTGTCGATACCACCAAGGATACGGCCGTCGTTGGAAATGACGTCGTTATCGGGAAGGGGGAATGATCCGATGATCAATCGCAAGGCCATCGGTTATATCACCGCTAACTACTCTTCGACCTACGGCAGCGTGCTGCTCAAGGACCGCCCCATCGCGTCCGTTCCGTTTTTGGGCCGCTACCGCCTGATCGACTTCCCGCTGTCCAACATGATGAATGCCGGCATTAAGACCGTCGGCGTCGTCATGCCGGGAAACTACCGCTCGCTGATCGACCACGTGGGTTCGGGCAAGGACTGGGGCCTGGACCGCAAGAAGGGCGGCCTGTTCATGGTGCCCGGCAACGCGTATGGCACCACCAAGGGCGGCATGCGCTTCCTGCTGCGCGACATCATCTCCAACAAGACGCTGTTCCACCGCTCGGACAAGCCCTATGTTGTGATGATGGGCACCAACATCATCTTTAACATGGACCTCAACACCATCATCGACGCGCACGAGAACTCCGGTGCCCAGATGACCGTGGTGTACTGCAAGGCCACGCGCAACGTCGATGACGAGACCAAGCTGCAAATCAACGAGAACGGCCGCCTGACGGGCGTGAGTGCCGGCGTCGTGTACGGCGACAACGCGTCTATGGACTGCTGCATCGTCAACCGCGAGACGCTGCTCGAGATTATCGATCACTACCAGGCCGCCGACTATCTGGACCTGCTCGAGGCACTCCAGGGCGACTTTGGCAACATCGACGTGTGCAGCTACGAGTACAAGGGCGAGGTCGTGGGCGTGTTTAGCGAGAAGTCGCTGTATCGCCGCAGCATGGACCTGCTCGACCAGACCGTGGCCGACCATCTCTTCGATCCCGAGCGCCCGATCCTGACCAAGGCTCACGACGTGCCGCCTGCGCGCTATGCGACCGGCAGCCACGCGTGCAACTCGATCATCTCGGCCGGCTGCATCATCAAGGGCACCGTGCGCAACTCGATCCTGTCGCGCGGCGTCGTGGTCGAGGAAGGCGCTTCGGTGACTAACTCGATCATCAACCAGAGCTGCATCATCAAGAGCGGCGCACGCGTCGAGAACGCCATTCTAGACAAGAACAACGTGGTTCCCACCAACACCGAGCTTCGCGGCACGCCCGAGAACATCCTGGTGCTGGGCAAGGCTCCGTTAACTTCCGACACCACCATCGTACGTTAACGTTGGCACCGCAACATCGCTCGTAACCTGTCTCTTATACACATCTGACGCTGCCGACGATCGCATAAGTGTAGA
>UROM01000162.1 GCA_900549455.1 uncultured Collinsella sp.
GACTACATGAGCGTGATCATGGTCCTCGCCGTCGGCATTGTCGGCAGCCTTATCTGCGTGTATGCCCTGGGCTACATGAAGGACTTCCAAGCGCACGACGAGCATGAGGCCGTTCTGCGCGGGCAGGCCGCGCCCGACCGTCGCCCGCAGTTCCTGGCGCTTATGTTCCTGTTCCTCTCGGCCATGTTCGTCATTGTGACGAGCGACAACCTTGAGTGGTTGTTCTGCGGTTGGGAAATCACCACCGTGTGCTCGTTCCTTATGATTGGCTACACGCGCACGCCCGAGGCCATCAAGAACGCCTTCACCCAGATCATCCTCAACATGCTGGGCGGCATCGCGTTTTTGGCCGGACTCATGTACCTGCACGTTAACGGCATGCCGCTGACCATTTCGGGCATGATCGAGCTTTCCGGCGCCGGAACCGCACAATCCGCGCTGCTGGTGATGCCGGTCATCCTGTTGTCGCTCGCCGCACTCACCAAGGCCGCACAGATGCCGTTCCATACCTGGTTGCTCGGTGCCATGGTTGCCCCTACTCCCACGAGCGCCCTGCTGCACTCGTCAACCATGGTCAAAGCCGGCGTGTTCCTAATGGTCAAGCTGAGCCCGCTCTATGCCATCTATCCCGTGACCGGCTTTATGGTCACGAGTGTGGGTGCCATCACGTTTTTGCTCGCCGCCCTCATGGCCATCTCGCAGAGCAACGCCAAGCGCGTGCTCGCGTACTCCACCATTTCCAACTTGGGCCTCATCAGTGCCTGCTTGGGTGTCGGCGCACCCGAGGCCGTATGGGCGGCCATCTTCCTGATCCTGTTCCACACGGTGGCAAAGTCGTTGCTGTTCCTGTGCGTGGGCACCGCCGAGCATCATATCGGCAGCCGCAATATCGAGGACATGGACGGTATGTTCAGCCGCATGCCGCACCTGACGCGTCTGATGATGCTGGGCATCATGGGCATGTTTGTGGCGCCGTTTGGCATGCTCGTGTCCAAGTGGGGCGCCCTGGTGGCGTTTGCGCAGACCGGCAACGTGCTCATGATCATGGTGCTTGCCTTTGGCTCGGCCGCGACGTTTTACTTCTGGGGCAAGTGGCTTGCCAAGCTTTCGGGCGTCGATCCCACGGCTCAAAACGTTGAGGTCAATGTCCATAAGACCGAATGGATGGCGCTCAACACCATCGCCGCGCTGCTGATTCTGTGCTGCGTGGCGTTCCCGGTTATCTCGAGCGGCCTGGTATCGCCTTACTTGGCCATGGTGTTTGGCCGCGTGCCGTACGTTATTGGCAAGGACGCCATGTATCTGATGGTGGTTATCGTGGCGTTTATCGCCGTGGTGCTGCTGACTTCATTCCGCGTGAGCAACAAACCGCACGTAAACGTATATCTTTCGGGTGTGGGAACCGACAATTACCGTCATTTCCGCGGCTCGATGGGACACGAGGTGAAGGCCGAAAAGCGCAATTGGTACTCGGAGGACGCCCTTGGCGAGAAGCGTATTGGCCCCGCGGGTAGCGTCGTGTGTTGCAGCATTATCTTGTTTGCGCTGCTGTGTTGCGCGTGGATTGGGCCCGAGAGACTTGCCATGAGCGCGCCCTCGGTGCTGCGCGGCAAGTATTTCGAAGGTTCGGGCGTCGTGGGCATTTTTATTGGTACCGTGGCGTTTGCCTTGCTGGCGCCGCTTGTAGGCGGCCTGATCGACGGTCTTGACCGCAAACTTTCGGCCCGCATGCAGGGCCGCGTGGGCCCGCGCCTGCTGCAGCCTTTCTACGATGTGGCCAAGCTGCTGCGCAAGGCTCCCGCCAGCGTAAACACCATGGACGATACCTACATGGCGTGCGCGCTCATCTTTACCGTGGTGGGCGGCGGCATCTTTGTGTCGGGTTCCAACACGCTGTTGTGCGCCTTCATGGTTACGCTCGCCGCGATCTTTGTGGTGTTGGCGTCCGCCTCGACGCAAAGCCCGTTTGCCCAGGTCGGCGCCGACCGCGAGTTGCTGCAGGTCATGAGTTACGAGCCCGCCGTTCTGCTGATGAGCGTGGGCCTGTACCTTGCCACCGACAGCTTCGATTCCATTGCCGTGACGGGGCAGTCGGCCCCCATCATCGTGTACAGCGCGCCCATTTTCCTCGCGCTGCTCGCGGTGCTTACCATCAAGCTGCGCAAGTCGCCGTTTGACCTTTCGTACTCGCATCACGCGCATCAGGAGATCGTCCAGGGCGTCGCCACCGAGATGAGCGGCGGCACGCTGGCCAAGATGACCCTTATGCACTGGTGCGAGACCGTGCTGTTTTTGATGTGGGTGGGCATGTTCTTTGTCTGGGACAACCCGGTGAGCTGGGTGGTTGCCCTGGTCGTGATGGCCGCGACGTATTTTGTCGAGGTGTTGATCGACAACACCTTCGCGCGCAGCACCTGGCGCAGCTGCTTTAGGCTCGGATGGGGCGTGGCGCTGGTGTTTGGCCTGCTCAACCTTATGCCAATCCTCGTCGACGTATTTATTTAGGAGGCGGCATCCATGGATCATAAAATGTCGCGCTCGCCGTGGGTTATTCATTACGACGGCTCGAGCTGCAACGGATGCGATATCGAGGTGCTGGCCTCGCTCACGCCGCTGTTCGATGCGGAGCGCTTTGGCGTGGTCAACACCGGCAACCCCAAGCATGCGGATATCTTTTTGGTGACGGGGTCGGTCAATGCCCAGAACCTGCCCGTCGTGCGCCAGATCTACAACCAGATGCTCGAGCCCAAGTGCGTGGTGGCGTGCGGCATCTGCGCGTGCTCGGGCGGCGTGTTCCGCGATGCGTACAACGTGATCGGCGGCGTGGACCGCGCGATTCCCGTGGACGTGTACGCGCCCGGGTGCGCCATTCGTCCCGAGACGGTGATCGACGCCATCGTGGAGGCGTGCGGCATCCTGGACCAGAAGGAGGCCGTGATGCGCGCTGGCGGCGATCCGCTTACCGTGGGCGGTGCCGCTACCTGGGACGGTGGCGTTGAGCTGGGCGAGGACGGGTTTGTGGCTGCGGGGGCCGGGGCTGATGGTGCCGGTGACGCGCCTGCTGGGACGTCCGCCGCACCCGCCGCTGCAAAGGAGGCCGAGTAATGCAAAAGGCTATCTATACCACCGTCGGGATCGACGGACTCCTGTCGCATGTCCAGGCGCTCAAGGGCGTCGGCGCGCGCTTTGTGCAAATGCACGCCGAGCGCAACGTCGACAACGGCTCGTATCGCCTGGTCTATACGCTGTCTCTTATACACATCTCCGAGCCCACGAGACTCCTGAGCCTCTCGTATGC
>UROM01000163.1 GCA_900549455.1 uncultured Collinsella sp.
GGCCAGCTTGTGGGCGGCGGCATGGGCATGCCCAGGTTCGAGTCCGCCGAGGTAGGCAACCTGGAACTTACCTGGCTCATTCCGCTGGCGTTGGTTGGCACCGTTTGCGGCTGGCTGTACTTTGTCTCTGAGCATGCAAGCGAGGCACTGTCCCATGCAATAGGGGAGCGTCCTGTCGTCAAGGCCATGCTAGTCGGTCTGGCGCTCGCCATCTGTGGCACAGTCCTGCCCTACACCATGTTTGCCGGCGAGACCCAGGCCGATGTGCTCATGGAAACCTATCTGACCATTCCCGCCGGTGTGCTTATCGCGACCGGTCTTGTTAAGGCCATGCTGACCCCCGCCCTCATCAATATGGGTTGGCGCGGTGGCCACTTCTTCCCGGTTATCTTCTCGGGCGTAAGCCTGGGCTATGGCCTTGCCATCCTTACCGGCGCCGATCCGGTCTTTTGCGTCGCCGTCTGCACGGCATCGACGATGGGCGCCGTCATGCGCCAACCCGTTATGGTCGTGGGCCTGTTGCTCATGTGCTTCCCGCTCAAAGGCATCGTCTGTATGATCATCGCCGCAGCCATCGCCGCCGGCATTCCGCTGCCCAAGCCGCTACGCAAGTAGTACGGTGGCGCACGTCGGGGACATACCGTTTGCCGCGGATTTGCGGGGAGGGGCGGCGATCGCGACTTTCGTGGACTGAGACTCGCGTGCCTACAGGTCGCGTACTCGATAGACCTTGGTGCTGACGGTGCAGCTGATTGCACATAGCGCGAGGGCCAGCACGGCAATTCCTGCGCACAGACAGCCAAGAACGGCAGGATCGGGTTTCGCTCCGGCAATCGACATAAGCCAGTTGCTGATGGGGTTGGAGGAGCTCAGCGTGGCCATGGCAAGGCACCCGAGCAGGGCAAACAGGCCAACGGATAGGCGCAGCGCCTCCATGTGTCCAAATCGAAAGAACAGCGGCTGTGCCAAAAACACCATCATGAGGGAGATGAGCATCGATGCTGCCGAGGCTATAGCGATCTCAAAGACCGTCTGTCCCGTCGAGGGGATGCCCACGCTGTTGAATAGCGGGATGGAGACGATGCTCAGAAGCGCGGCGGCGCACGCCATGACAGCCGAGAAGACAATGATGCTCAGGTAGCGTGCGCAAATAATGTCTTTGCGCGCGAGAGGCAGCGTTGCCCGATAACGCTCCCATCCGTTTTGATTGTCGAAACCGGCCAGTGAGTTCATGAATATGATGGGCGGCATGGCACTGACCGCGCAGGCGCCGGCGCTCATGCCGGAATCGCCATCCGACGCGTTGGCAAGGGTTAGCACGACGAAGATGAACAGGCTGACGCCCGCGATGCTCGGGGTGAGCGTGCGAACGATGGCGAGCTCGGACATAAAGGCGCGTTTCATTTCGAAGCTCCTTTCAGCGTGAGGCGCAGGTAGTCATCAATGGTTGCCCGATCGCAGGGAATCTCGGGAAAGGCCTCGAGCGTTTCGCGACGGTTGGGCACGAGCACGTCCACGCTATAGGCGTGGTGGACGGCACAGGCGCCTTCGACGCAAGCCATAAGCTCGGCAGCCTGCGATTGGGTGCAGTGGGCGATGCCGGCACGGTCGGTAATGTCCTCGCGCGGCAGGTCAAACACAATCGAACCGTTATCGATGCAGATGACGCGATCAGCGGTGCGATCGAGGTCGGACGTAATGTGGCTCGAGAGCAGCACGCTGTGCTGGCCGTCGCCGACAAAGGCAAGCAGCTCATCAAGCAGCTCCTCGCGTGCCATGGGATCGAGGCCCGCGGTGGCTTCGTCCAAAACGAGCAGCTTGGCATTGTGGCTGAGCGCGCAGGCAAGCTGCAGCTTCATGCCCATGCCGCGGGAGAGGTCTTTGACCTTTGTCTTGGGATCGAGTCCAAATCGGTTGATGAATTCGGCGAACGTTTCGCGGTCCCACGTGGGGTACGCCGGGCCTACGAGCGACTCGATCTGGCCCACCTTGAGCGTGGAGGGGAAGGGGCACGTGTCCAGGACAAGACCGACGCGGGAGCGTAGATGGCGTTGCAACTCATCGGGCGCGTCGGCGCCACAGTGCTGCCCAAACAGGTGCACTTCGCCGGCGTCGAGCTTTATAAGCCCGAGAGCAGCTCGAATCGTCGTTGTTTTGCCAGCACCGTTGGCACCGACAAAGCCGACGATCTGGCCGGGTTCCACGGCAAGCGTGACGTCACGCAGCGAAAAGCGGTCGCTTACAGTGCGTGAGATGCCTTTGAGTTCAAGCAAGTTTTGCATGGTATAGCCTTTCTTGCAGATGGCTACTGCATGGTTTCGGGGGCCACCAGGTCGAGCATCTCGTGCAGTTTGTCGCGCGTGACGCCCAGGGTTTCGGCTTGGCTTGCCGCTTTCGCAAGCAGATCTTCGATATGGCAGAGCTGACTTTCGCGCAAGAGTTCTTGGTTGCCCTCGGCGACAAAGCAGCCTTTGCCCTGCACGGTGCAGATAAACCCAAGCTGCTCCAGGTCGGCGTAGGCGCGCTTGGTGGTGATGACGCTCACGCCAAGATCGCTCGCGAGTGCACGGATGCTGGGGAGTTTGGCTCCCGCAGCGAGCGTACCCGAAAGGATCTGGGCTTTGACCTGCGAGGTTATCTGCTCGTAGATGGGCTTGTCGCTCGAATTGGATAGGATGATGTCCACAGCGGCTCCTTAGCTGTTGGGCTACACGTGTATATAACCGGTAAGCACAGTATATATACACTATATACAGTTATGCAAGAGGCAAATACTGATTGGGCCGGCTACCCTGGTCCCAACTGATGAATTTGTCCTGATAGGTGCCCTGCTGCAGCATTTCGCGGCTACAATAGTGCGGTTACATCGACGTAATGCACTCAATGCAAGAAAGGATCCGCATGGCAAGCCTGTCGGATGAAATCTCGTCGCGCCGCACATTCGCGATCATCAGCCACCCGGACGCCGGTAAGACTACGCTTACTGAGAAGCTGCTGCTCTATACCGGCAGCATTCAGACCGCCGGCTCGGTCAAGGGCAAGAGCTCGGCCAAGCATGCCGTCTCGGACTGGATGGACATCGAGAAGGAGCGCGGTATTTCCGTTACCTCCTCGGTGCTGCAGTTCACCTATAACGGCGCCTGCGTCAACATCCTCGATACCCCCGGCCACCAGGACTTCTCGGAGGATACCTACCGTACCCTTATGGCCGCCGACGCCGCGGTCATGGTC
>UROM01000164.1 GCA_900549455.1 uncultured Collinsella sp.
GAGATGCTCAGGAGTCTCGTGGGCTCGGAGATGTGTATAAGAGACAGGTGCTGGTTCGTCTCGTATCGCGTCAAACCTCAGTCCATCGATGCGGGCTTTGGCAACATGGAGAAGGGCAACTTTGTCCATGACGTGCTGGAACACTTGCATGCACGTCTTCCGCAGGAGGGCATGGAGCGCGTGACGCCCATGAATCTGCCGCGCGCGAAGGAGCTGCTGCACGAGGTCTTTGCCGAGACCCTGGCCGAGCACGCCGGCAAGCGCGGTACCGAGGGCCCGCTGGTGCCGCTCTCTCCAGTGGAGGAGCGCCAGGTGGCCGAGATCTTGCCGCAACTGGAGGGCGTGCTCGCCTACGAGTCCGAGGCGCTCGCGCCCTTCGCGCCGCGCTACCTGGAGTTTGCGTTCAACGAGCTCCAGGTCGAGTATGCCGGCTGGCCGCTCGGCGGGCGCATCGACCGCGTGGATGTGGACGCCGAGAACCGCGCTGTGGTGATTGACTACAAGCATCGTTCGGGTGTCGAGGAGTTTAAGCTCGCCGACCCCACGGTGCGCGACGAGGAGTCGGGCGAGGCCCCCATCGACGATCCGCGCTGGCTGCCGCCCCATACCCAGACACTCATCTACGCGCAGGCCATGCGCCGGGCGCTGGGTCTAGATGCCCGTGCGGCGCTCTATTTTTCGACCAAGGGCGGCAAGCCCGCACTGCGTGGTGCCGCAAGTGCCGAGTTGCTCGAGGAAGAGCGCGGCGACGGCCGCATTCCGGGCCTCAAGAAGGGCTTTCCGGGCGAGGGTGGCAACATGGACTTCGATGCGCTGCTCGACCGCGTGGAGACCGGCATTGCCGAGCGCCTGCGCGAGCTCGAGGCGGGCAACGTTGCCGCTGTCGACCCAACGTCGGCTCAGGCCGCGCATGCGCGCTGCTCGTATAACCACGAAGGAACGTTTGTAAGGAGGGACGTGTAGACCATGGATCTTTCGACCTTGATGCCGCAACAGCTGCAAGTCGTCAAAACGCTCGACCGCCCGCTGTTTGTCTCGGCGGGTGCCGGCTCGGGCAAGACCTTTACCCTCACGCGCCGCATCGTCTATGCGCTCTCGCCCGAATCCGGTCCGTTTGTCGAGCATCTGGACCAGGTGCTCGCCATTACCTTTACCAAAGACGCCGCGGCCGAGATTCGCGACCGCGTGCGCCGTGCGCTTATCGAAGAGGGCATGGACGAGGAGGCCCTGACGGTCGACGACGCTTGGATCTCGACCATCCACGGCATGTGCTCGCGTATCCTGCGCGCGCACGCGCTGGAGCTGGGCATCGATCCTGAGTTCACGGTGCTCACCGATACCGATGAGCTTATGGATCAGGCTGTCGAGCATGTGCTGGGGCGCGCGACGGCGCCCGATGCCGCGCCCGAACTTGCCGCCTCGCTTAAGACCCTCTACGCTTGGTATCCCATGGCGGGCGAGGGCGGGCCGTTTGGCGCCGGTACCACCATCAAAGGCCTGGTGCGCGACCTGTTGGAGCTATCGAGCCAGCTGCCGGGCGGCATGGACGATGTGTGCGTGGCGCGCGGCCAGGCCGACACCTCGGCGCTTGCCGATGCCTATCGTGCGGCGCTGGGCGCAAACAAGGCCACGACCGAGAAAGCGCAGGCGGCACTCGACGCCATCGACGCGTTTGAGGCGAGCGGCAAAACCATGGAGGATGCGGCGCGACTCATGATGTCGTGCAGCATGCCGCGCGCGAGCAAGGCGTTTCCTAAGGAGCAGGTGGAGCTACTCAAGGCCGAGGCGGCTGATGCGTTTATCAATATCGTGCTTGCCTGCGGCGGTTCGGCGCTCGATGCGCTGGTGGGGCTCGCCCGTGCCGTAGAGGCGGAGTACCGTGCGCTCAAGGCCGGCCAGTCCGCGCTCGATAACAACGACCTGCTGCGCATGGCGTACGAGGCGCTGCGCGACTACCCGGCTATTCGAGCTGCCTATGAGGGCCGCTTTAAGATGGTCATGATCGACGAGTTCCAGGATACCGACCAGATGCAGGTCGATCTGATTCGCTATCTGACGGGTGCGGGCGAGCGCGCGCTGTGCACCGTGGGCGATGCACAGCAGTCGATCTACCGCTTCCGAGGCGCCGAGGTCGATGTGTTCCGTCGCCAAGAGCGCAAGGTGGGCTCCCCTGCTGCGCCCGAGGCGACTGCCGTGGCCGACGCCCCTGCTGGCGAGCTCGTTAAACTCGTGCGCAACTTCCGCAGCCATGACGAGGTGCTGCGTTACGTAGCGCGCGTCTTTGACGGCGATACCGGTGGTTTGATGCAGGGGTTCTTGGATCTTGAGCCGAGTGACGATCGCGAGGACAAGCTCAAGGCAAAGGCTTCGCGCCGCCAGGCGCTGCTCGTTGCCGGCGGCAGCACCCAGGAACGAACGCAGGCGAAAGCCCGTGCGATTGCGGAGCGGTTCCAAGCGCTCGTTAAAGCGGGCCAGCCCCAGGGCAGCATGGTGTTGTTGCTGGGCCGTATGACTAATGCCGACGTCTACGCGCAGGCTTTCCGCGACCAGGGACTCGACTGCGTTATCGCGGGAGGTTCAGTCTTTGCCCAGGCTGCCGAGGTCCAAACGGTGCGTGCCCTGGTGTGCGCGCTTGCCAATCCGGCCGATACGGCGCAGGGTCTCATGCCACTGCTGGCCTCGCCGATGTTTGCACTCGGCGCTCAGGAGTTCCTGACGCTGGCGACCAAACTCGACGATCAGACGGGCGAGACGTCGCGCCGCAACATCGATGCGGGCATCATGAGCGATTCCGATGTGCCGGGTTTGCAGAACCTGCCGCTCGTGACGCGTGCCCGCGAGGTGCTGCGCTACGCGCTTCGTCGCGTGGGACGTGATTCGTTCGCCGCCATCGCGCGCGACGCGGTCAATGCCTCCGGCTGGTTCGTGCGCCTGGCGCAGCGCGGCCCCGAGGGGAAGGCCATTGCCGCTAACGTGCTCAAGGCGCTCGACGCCGTGGCCGAGGCAGAGGCCGAGCTCGGCAATTCTCCGCGCTCCATCGCGCTCGCCTTCGACCGCTTCTTGGCGGGCAAGGAGGCCCCGGGCGCGCTCAACGAGGAGGGTGACGGCGCGGTACGCATCATGACCTGTCTCTTATACACATCTCCGAGCCCACGAGACTCCTGAGCATCTCG
>UROM01000165.1 GCA_900549455.1 uncultured Collinsella sp.
CGTGCGCCTGAACTGAAGAAGGGGGAGGCCTCGCGGCCTCCCCCTTTTTTGCGTTAACACTTCACAATGTAGTTGCATTTCACCCGTGACCCGGTTGGTCTTATTGGAAATGAGCCTTTATTTAAAGACAATAAATCGAATCACAAGGGCAACTGCTATGACCACAATGATTAAAAGTAGCAATTGGAGTCGATGCTGCTTACGTCGTTTACTTGATGAGACGAAGATCGTTTTCCCTTGTTTTGGCGTCTCGAGATAACGAGCCGAATGCGTTAAGGTTTGTTTAGGTCGAGGACCTCTTTGCTGCCGAGTTATGGGCGTTTTCGTCGGGTCGTCAATGATCGCGCTGTTTTTTGATAACGGTGCATCTTTCAGATATACGGGATCGCTCGATGCGACGCCCATGTGCTTACGTCCCGTCTGGGCATCTTCGAGCGTTTGATATCGATTTCTCGTCACATACTCGGGCTCTGCATCATTAATGGGCTCTTGCGAGATGTGGGGGCGATGGAACCGCGGCGGCTGCGTGGAAGTATCTTCCCCCTGCGTCGGCATGAACATATTGTTCTGGTTTTGGTCGTCCATGATGCCCTTTAGCTCGTTGCCAACAACGTGTACGCGTTCATTGTAAGCCCCTTGTTATTTGTAGCTGTGGACATACTCGTTATTTAAGCTCTGGTTCAAAGAACCTTTACCTTCCTAGAACCTTAGTCATACACACTTAGAAATGCTTATAGTATCGGACTCAAAAAACTTTATAGTCGATGTATATATGAGCATCGGGTGGGCATATATAAGAGCGTCAAAAGAAGTCCCTGCCACCTGGAAGATGGCTCGGCAGTCCCTAAAAGGAGTGGTAGTCATGGCAAGCATGGTTCCTTATCGTTCGGTCTTTGGTGTTCGTCCCTCTGCTAGCTCGTTGTTTGACCTCTTTGATGATATGACCGATCTGGCAAACAACTCGATCGCCTCTAAGGCGTTCCCTGTTGATGTTGAGGACAAGGGCGACGGGTACGAGGTCAAGGCCTATTTAACCGGCGTCGCTAAGG
This sequence comes from uncultured Collinsella sp., assembly GCA_900549455.1. Lineage (GTDB taxonomy): Bacteria > Actinomycetota > Coriobacteriia > Coriobacteriales > Coriobacteriaceae > Collinsella. Next base: position 1,050 of record UROM01000165.1, read on the forward strand.
ATGACATCGATGTTGAGCTCAATGAGGGTCGTCTTTCCATTAGCGTGAATGTCGAGGAGAGCGAAGAGAACGAGGGCAAGAACTTCCTGCAGAAGGAGTTTAGCTCGTACAGCGCGACGCGCGGTGTGTACCTGAAGGATGCTTCGAGTGAGGGCCTTTCTGCAAAGTACGCCGACGGCATCCTTACCGTTACAGTTCCTAAGATTGTCGAGAAGAAGAACGTTACGAAGATTTCCATTGACTAAGGCTATCGGCTATTAACATCGGTGCCTGCGTTAAGGGGGCTGGGAAGTGATTCCCGGCCCCCTTTTCTATTTGAGACGGCCTACTGAATGGTCATGGGCCGATATTGCCCTGCTGGACGTATCGTGAGTTTATGCGGGCCCTCAACGCGGGTGGCGGTGCTGCCAAGCTCGTTGTCAAGTGTTGCGCCGAGGGAGTTTGCGTAGCTTTTGACGGTCAGGCTTGGGCGATTGTTGTCTTGGCTAATGTGCATCGCGATAAGCTGCTCGGTGCGATCGGTTACCAGCGCGCGTGCGGCTTCGGCGGCCTGATCGTTGGAGAGATGCCCTTTTGCAGACAGGATGCGTTCCTGAAGAAAGCGAGGATAGTCTCCTTGACGCAGCATGGCTATATCGTGGTTGCTTTCGAGTGCGAGAATGCGGCAGTCCTTGAGCGTATCGATGGCATGCTTCGACAACTCGCCAGTGTCGGTGGCAAAGCCAACGGAATCACCCTGAGCGTCAAACCGGTAGCCGACGGGGTTGACGACGTCGTGGGATGTCGAATACGTTTGAATGCGGACTCCGGCAATAGAGAGGGTGTCACCTGGGTCGAATTCCTCAACAGGCAGATGTGTGAGGCTTTCTTTTGATGTGAGCGTGCCTCTGCTGGAAAAGACCGGTCCATTCCAATGCTTACACCACACCTCAAGCCCCTTAATGTGGTCGCTGTGCTCATGGGTGACAACAAGGGCGGACACGTCGTCTGCCGAAAGGCCGAGCTCTGCCATGCGCTTGAGTGTCTCACGACGGGACAGTCCGCCATCGACCATAATGAGCCCTTGCGGGCCCTCGATGAATGCACAGTTGCCTTTAGAGCCACTGCCGAGGATATGAAGGTGCAGGCGAGACATAAGATTCCAAAGGATACAATGGGTGCGGACGAATAGAGGAGGAAGCGAATGCCAACGGTATCACAGCATTACGGACACCATGCCGCGCCTGGGGCAGTCGATGAGACCCGGACGAGGCAGCAGGCTGCTCCTGTCGTGCTCATGGTATCAGGCGGTGCGGACTCGACGGCACTACTTCTTATGGCGTGTACATCAAAGCTGGATATCCAAGATGGACGCGGCGTTGCCCCCATTGCTCGCGAGCGCTTGCATGTGCTTCATGTAAATCACCATCTGCGAGGCGAGGCGTCCGACGGCGATGAGGCCTTTGTGCGCGGGCTTTGCGCGCAATATGGTTTACCGCTGTGTGTGGAGCACGCTTATTTTGATGGGGAGTCGGGAAATATCGAGGCAGCGGCGCGCGAGGTGCGCTATGCCGCGGCGCGAAGGTATGTACGCGAGCTTTGCGCCAAGACGGGGGCGCCGAGAACGGCGGCGCGCATCTGCACTGCCCATACCTCTTCGGACCGCGCGGAAACATTTTTGATGAACGCCATTAAGGGGTCGGGTCCAGCTGGGCTTTCGAGCATTCCCCGCCGAAGGAATATCGTGGTGCGTCCCTTGCTCGACTTAACTCATGGCGAGCTAGTGGGCTATCTACAGGTACATGGACAGCCGTGGCGCGAAGACGAGAGCAATGAGGATGTCTCGTATCTGCGAAACTACGTGCGCCATCGGGTGATGCCGGTGGTGGCGCAGCGTAATGCGAGCGTGTGCAAGACGATTGGCGCCGCCTGTGAGATCCTTGGTGACGAAGATGCGTTTCTATCCCAGCTGTCGGCACAGGCGTTTCGAAGCTGTTTGCGCAAAGAGGCGGCGGGCGCGCTGGTGCTCGATGCCAGACGCCTTGCTGCGGCCGAGGTGGTAATCGCTGTCTCTTATACACATCTGACGCTGCCGACGATCGCATAAGTGTAGAT
>UROM01000166.1 GCA_900549455.1 uncultured Collinsella sp.
CGAGATGCTCAGGAGTCTCGTGGGCTCGGAGATGTGTATAAGAGACAGACGCTACCGACCTTCGCTCCCAGACCCAGGGCCGTGCATCCTACACGATGCAGTTCGACTCTTATGAGCCGGCGCCCAAGTCCATCGTGGACGAGGTCATGAGCAAGAACGCCTAAGTTCGAGCTCCCTGTTACGTAATCCGCGAGAACATCTCTCGCACTCTTTGGAGGTTTAAGTTGGCTACCCAGAAGATCCGCATTCGCCTCAAGGGCTATGATCACGAGGTCGTCGATCAGTCCGCGAAGCTCATCGTTGAGACCGCTCAGAAGACCGGCGCTCGCGTTTCCGGTCCTGTCCCCCTGCCCACCGAGCGCAACCTGTACACGGTTATCCGCTCGCCGCACGTGAACAAGGACTCCCGTGAGCAGTTCGAGATGCGCACCCACAAGCGCCTCATCGACATCCTCGACCCCACCTCGGGCACCGTTGATTCGCTCATGCGTCTCGACCTTCCCGCTGGCGTCGACATCGACATCAAGCTCTAAGCGATATCGCTCATAGCTTACAGAGCCCCGCTACCATTACGGTAGCGGGGCTCTTTTGTTTTGAATGATGGTTTGGACTGCCGGGTATTGCTGCCGAGTAGGTGGCTGCGGCGCCCTATTCGCTCAAGGGGCGCAGCGATGCCTCCTCAAAATGGAAGGATCGCACGCCGCCTTCCGTTTCGATACACGCGCGACCAAAGGCATCGACGGTTTTAAAGATGCCGCATGCCAGCTCGTCACCGGCAGGGGAACGGGCGATAACGTGCTCCCCAATCCAATTGAGGTGAGCGACATATTCGCCGTGGACGGGCGCGAGTGGTCCGGCGTTATCTTCCATGGCGTGGAGACGCTCTGCCCACGCGTTCACAGCGTTTACGACGGTGTGATAGACCTCCTTGAGTAACACATCGACGGCGGGAACGTTCTCGTTGAGATCCGAGAGACCGATTGCCGGCAGGCCGCCATCGGGAACCTCCGAGGGCACATAGTTCACATTGACGCCAATGCCGCAGACGGCGAAAGGTTTGCCTTCGTTATCGCGTGCGGCCTCGACCAGAATGCCGCCGAGCTTGCGCCCTCGCGCGACCAGATCGTTGGGCCATTTGAGGTCAATCTCGTTTGCAAGGCCCTGCATTTCGAGCGCCTCGAGCACCGCTAGGCCGCTGACGGCGGCAAGACCAGAGTACTTTGCAGGATTAACGCATGGGCGCAGAACAATCGAAAGCAATAGGTTGCCGGCGGTTGAATCCCACTTGTGGCCGCGCCGGCCGCGTCCTGCTGTCTGAGCCCGGGCGGCAAGTCCTGTGCCGTGCGGCGCTCCCTGTTTTCCTGCTTCGAGCAGGTCATCGTTGGTCGATCCGGTTACGTCGACCACCGTTAAACGAGAATCCATAACAGCTGCTACCTCCTAAGGTAATAAGGCAATCGCGTAATGGTGTCGAGAGATAGACACAATGTGAAGCCTTTGTCGCATTTGAACAATTTAATGTTAACACGTCAACAACGACTGAAATGCGTTATCCTCTCTTGGTCGATGTAAACACGTCAACAACTCAAAGGAGGTTAGTGATGGGTTTCACGATTCTTGGAACAGGCTCGGCGCTTCCTAAGCGCAGTGTTTCCAATGACGAGCTGTCTGAGTTTCTCGATACCTCGGATGAGTGGATTTTTACCCGCACAGGTATCAAGAGCCGCCACGTCTGCTCCACCGAGTCACTTGACGACCTTGCCGTAGCGGCGAGCGAGCGGGCACTCCAGGTGTCCGGAATCGACGCGAGCCAGCTGGATCTGATCGTCTGCTCGACGACAACGGGTGACCATCTCGTTCCCGCCGAGGCATGTGCCGTTGCCGAACGTCTGGGCGCGACGTGCCCTGCCTTCGATGTCTCGGCGGCCTGCGCCGGCTTCGTATTTGCGCTCGATGTCGCCGAGGGCTATATCGCCCGAGGACGAGCCAAGCATGTGCTTGTCGTTGCTGCCGAGCAGATGACGCGCGCGCTTGACTGGACAGATCGCGCCACGTGCGTGCTCTTTGGTGACGGCGCGGGTGCTGCAGTGATAGAAGCTGGGGGAAACAGCCCCCTTGCCGTCGAGCTTTCGACGGCGCCCGACGTCGAGACGTTGCGCGTTCCCGGTCTGATCGGCACCTCGCCGTTTAAGGACTCCGCAGATAGTGAGAGCGTGCTGTCCATGAAAGGCCGCCGCGTGTTCAAGTTCGGCGTCAGCGCCATCTGCGACACGGTCCATAAGCTTGCGATCGATGCGGGCATTTCGGTCGAAGACATCGATCATTTTGTATTCCATCAGGCTAACGAACGAATCCTGAGTCAGGCGGTCAAGCGCCTCGGCGTGCCAGACGAGCGCGTGGTTCGAACGCTGCGCGAGACCGGCAACATTTCGAGCGCCTGCATTCCCTTTGCGCTTGACCGGCTGGCACGTACCGACGCACTGACTGCGGGCGACACCATCGCCCTCGTTGGATTTGGCGCCGGTTTGGATATAGGTGGCTATTTACTTCGCTGGAAGTAGTCGCACATAGGAAATAAAAACGCCCCTAGGGCACAAACAAAGGAGAACTACCATGGCAGATCAGAAGACCTTCGAGCGCGTTTGCGACGTTATCCGCGAGACCGCTGGCCTTGACGACGTCGAGATGAAGCCCGAGTCCACGCTCGAGGAGATTGGCCTCGACAGCCTGGGCACCGTCGAGATCCTCGTCGCCGTCGAGGACGAGTTTGGCATTGAGCTCGATACCGAGGAGAACCCCAAGACGGTCGGCGAGTTCGCCGATACGGTCGAGGCGGCATTGGAGAAGTAGAGATGCTCAAGACTCCTCTCTGCGAGCTGCTCGGCATCGAAAAGCCCGTGTTCCAGGGCGGCATGGCCTGGATTGCCGATGCCTCGCTGGCATCGGCCGTGTCCGAGGCCGGCGGGTTGGGAATCATCGCGGCCATGAATGCCGACTCCAACTGGCTGCGCGATCAGATTCACGAGCTGCGCACCAAGACGGATAAGCCCTTTGGTGTGAACGTCATGCTTATGAGCTGTCTCTTATACACATCTCCGAGCCCACGAGACTCCTGA
>UROM01000167.1 GCA_900549455.1 uncultured Collinsella sp.
CGAGATGCTCAGGAGTCTCGTGGGCTCGGAGATGTGTATAAGAGACAGGTGCTGAGCTGTTGGATATCGAGGCCTTCGGCTGCAAGTACGCCTACACGGTAGACGGCGGTCCGGTTGGCGAGCTTGAGTGGGAGTGCTTCAATGCCGCCGAGGCAACCGTTCGCTTTGAGGGCCAGTCCATTCACCCCGGCGACGCCAAGGGCCGCATGGTCAACGCGAGCAACCTGTTCTGCGACTTCAATGCCCTGCTCCCCTACGAGCAGCGTCCGGAATACACCGAGGGCTACGAGGGCTTCTATCACCTTGAGGGCGTCTCGGCAACGGTCGACCATGCCACGGCGCGCTATATCGTCCGTGATCACGATGCCGCCAAGTTCCAGCAGAAGCTCGAGCTGATGGATGCCGCCGCCGCACTGCTCAACCAGCGACTGGGCGAGGAGTGCGTAACGGTCGAGATTAAGCACCAGTACCGCAACATGGCCGAGATCGTCCGCGACTACCCGGAGCTGATCGATGTCGCCAAGGATGCCTTCCTTGCCTGCGACGTCGAGCCCCAGGTGCTGCCGATTCGCGGCGGCACTGACGGCGCCCAGTTGTCGTTCCGTGGCCTGCCCTGCCCCAACCTCTCGACAGGCGGTTACTGCTACCACGGCGTCAACGAGTTTGTCCCGGTCAGCTCACTCGTCAAGATGACCGACGTCCTGCAGGAGCTTGTCGCCCGTTTCGCATAAGACTGGCCGCATAAGCCCAAAAGACGAATCGCCCCGTCCTCAATCGAGAACGGGGCGATTTTTTGCTGCAACGAGACCAGGTTGACGCGCGCCAGCCTCTTGACGCAAGGAGTGTCCCAAACTGCCGACACATAAGGAACGCCCCCAAGCGCCAAGTGTTCCGGCAACGCCGATGTTTTGGCGCGGACAGCGAAAACCCGCCAGAGCGAGCAAGGTGCCTTGAAACAAGGCGGCATTGATCTTTTGATCATGCCGCCGAAGTTGAAAGGCAGATTGCCGCTCTGGCGGGTTTGCAGCGTCGACTGGTTACGCGGTTTGGTAAAACCGCGTAACTCTAATAGTTGGCTTCGTAGCCGTTGCCGTCGCCGGTGGGCTCTTCGTAGTTATCGGAGCCGTCGCCCGAATCGTCGGAATCGTCCGAGCCACCCGACGAGGTCGCCGTGCCATATGCGTAGTCCTCGGACGTATTGTTGTTGAGGTCACCGATCGTGGAGCTGGAGCCGTCGGAAAGGCCCATGGTGTTGGGGCCCTTGGGATCCTCACCGGCTTCGACACGGGCCATCATTTCCTTAAGCTCGTCTTCGTAGACAAAGACATAGCTCACACCGTCGATCATAGTGCTGCCGTCGGCATACGAGGGCAGGTTGGCCGAGTAGATGCCATCGACATCCATGCCGCGCATGGCATTGACCGTAGAGACGATATCCTGAACGCTCATATCGGTTACGAGCATGTCGGACAGCGAGTTGACCAGATCAAAGATCTTGGTGGCATCAAAGTTGTTGAGGATCTGGTTGGCGAGGGCGCCAAGTACCTGACGCTGATGGCGCATGCGCGTATAGTCGCCGTCGGCATAGGTGTAACGGCAACGGGCGTAGGTAAGGGCGGTGGCGCCATCCATGTGCTGCTGGCCGGCAGTAATCTTAATATCCAGGTGCTCGGGATCGTCGACGTCGTCGGTCGCGTTAATGTCGATACCGCCAACCGAATCAATAAGCGACTGCATGCCGTCAAAGCTGACCTCGGCATAGTGAGCAATCTGAACGCCGCACAGCTCGTTGACCGCTTGGACCATGGCCTCGGCGCCGCCATAGGTATGGCAGGCGTTAATCTTCATGGTCGAGCCTTTGTAGACAACCTTGGTATCGCGCGGAATGGAGATGAGCGTTGCCTGCTTTTGCGTAGGGTCAATGCGAGCCAGGATAATCGAGTCGGCACGGTACGTATCCTCGCCCGGACGACCATCGGTACCAAGAAGCAGCACGTAGAACGGATCTTTTGCCTCATCGGTATCGACCAGAATCTGGCGCAAGTTGTTGGTAATGACATTGGAGTCGCCAAGCTTGCCCATGATGGTGGCAAACCACAGACCTGCAGCGGTCGTGGCGCTCAGCAGTACGCCGAGCACGGCGATGAGAGCTACGCGGCGAACCGTGCGCCCGCGACGGCGCTGACGGGCGCGCTCGGAATAGCGAGCGACGTTGTCGCGGCTGTAGATCTTGGCCTGCGCACCAGTCGAGGGTCTTCGGGTGTTATCCGCCAGGGGCTTCTTGTTAAACATAGGCAACCTGCATTAGTAGATGACGGGATCGGGGACGGTGGCATGTTCGACATGCGCGCCAAGCGCCTGCAGCTTTTCGACAAACTGCTCGTAGCCACGTTTGATGTGATGGATGGCAGAGACCTCGGTAACGCCGTCGGCGATAAGACCGGCAACCACAAGCGCCGCGCCGCCACGAAGGTCGGGCGAGGTGACCTGTGCGCCTGAGAACCCCTTAACGCCGTGAATCATGGCGTGATGGCTCTCAATGCGAATATCAGCACCCATACGCACGAGCTCGGAGGCGAACATAAAGCGGTTCTCGAAGATATTCTCGGTAATCACGGAACTTCCGTCGGCAAGGGCCGAAAGCACCATGATCTGCGCCTGCATGTCGGTCGGGAAACCCGGGAACGGAAGCGTCTGGATATCGACCGGCTTGATGCGCTCGGCGCGATTGACGTGGACACCGTTCTCGATACGCTCGCACTCGATACCCATAAGTTCCATCTTTTTGAGCACCATGCCCAGGTGGATGGGGCAGAAGCCCGTAACATCGACGCCGCGTTCATCGGCCATGAGGGCGCCGGCGACGATAAAGGTGCCGGCCTCGATGCGGTCACCCACCACGCAATGGGTAACGGGGTGCAGCTCCTCCACGCCCTCGATGGTCACGACGGGCGTGCCCGCGCCGACGATCTTGGCACCCATCTCGTTGAGCATGTTGGCAAGGTCGACGATCTCGGGCTCGCGGGCAGCGTT
>UROM01000168.1 GCA_900549455.1 uncultured Collinsella sp.
TACGAGATGCTCAGGAGTCTCGTGGGCTCGGAGATGTGTATAAGAGACAGGCGCGTATGAGCGCTGCCCGTCCCAAGATTGCCGACTACCCGTTTACCACGCTCGTGCCCAACTTGGGCATGGTGCGTGCCGGCGAATATTCTTACGTCGTTGCCGATGTCCCCGGTCTCATCGAGGGCGCGAGCGAGGGTAAAGGCCTGGGCCATCAGTTCCTGCGCCACATTGAGCGCACGGCCCTGATCATGCATGTCGTTGATATGACGGGCGGGTTTGAGGATCGCGATCCGGTCGAGGACTATCGAATTATTAACCGTGAGCTTGAGCAGTATGGTGCAGAGCTCTCGGAGCGCCCGCAGATCGTTGTCGCCAACAAGTGCGATGCGCCGGGCACGGCCGACAAGATTGCCAACCTTAAGCGTGCGGCACTCGACGATGGCCATATGTTCTTTGCCGTGTCCGCTGTGACGGGTGCCGGTCTCAACACGCTGATGCTTGCCGTGGGCGAGCAGGTGGCCAAGCTCCGCGCCGAGCTTGCGGTCTCCGATGAGCCAGTCGATCTGCGCGACGAGGAGTGGGAGCGCCGCCGTCTGCAGCGCGAGAAGCGTTTCCGCATTGTTCAGGAAGAGCTCCATGCCTTCCGCGTGGTCGGCCGTGCCATCGAGCGCATGGTTATCCAGACTGACTGGGAAAACGAGGAAGCTGTCATCTACCTGCAGCATAAGTTTGCGCGCATGGGTGTCGACGACGCGCTCGAGAAGGCCGGCTGTCGTGCCGGCGACGAGGTCCGCATTTGCCAGCGCGCCTTTGACTTTGAGGGCGCCGAGGACTTCTCGGAGTTTGAGGACGAGCTCGAGGATGCAGGCGTTGAGGTTATTGACGTAGCGGCCGAGGGTGCGGACGTGGTTGATGCCACCGAGGGCTCCGAAGGCACTACCGAAGTCGACGTTGTTGAGACCCCGGAGGGCGAGTAGGCTATGTCGCTGCGCGGTGGAATCGGTCTGCCCGAGCTTCCTCTAGAAGACGGGCAGGAGTTTAGGCTCGGCATTATGGGTGGTACCTTTGACCCGATTCATTACGGGCACTTGGTTACCGCCGAGCAGGCGCGCGAGTCGCTCGACTTGGACGCCGTGCTCTTTATGCCGGCCGGCTCTCCCGCCTTTAAGCTCGACAAACCGGTGACGCCTGCCGAGGACCGTTATGCCATGACGGTCCTCGCGACCGCTGCGAATCCGGCTTTTTTGGCGAGCCGTTTCGAGATCGACCGTCCTGGCGTGACCTATACGGCCGATACGCTTCATGCCCTTCGCGACTTTTATCCGCCTCAGGTAAAGCTCTACTTTATTACGGGTGCCGATGCGATTATCGATATTGTGACCTGGCACAATGCTAGTGAGATTGCCGAACTGGCAACCTTTATTGCTGCGACGCGGCCGGGCTTTGACATCGATACGGCCCGGGCGCGGATTAAGGAATCGGGGCTGCCATTCGACGTGCGCTATATCCAGATTCCGGCGCTGGCGATTAGCTCGACCAACATTCGCAAGCGGGTTGCCCGCGGCATGAGCGTGCGCTATCTTACGAGCGAGTCCGTGCTCGGCTATATCCGTAAACGCGGCTTGTATGCCGATCTTGGGCAAGACGATTTTGATTGATGGGGGTCTATGTTGTCGGTAGAAGATCAGTTTGAGGGCGACGAGCGCGCGCTCTTGATGCGTATCCACGAGTTGCTCGATGTGCGTATGAAGGATAAACGTAAACGCTACGTGCATTCGCTCGGGGTTGCCGAGACTGCGCTGCACCTAGCCGAGGTATACGGTGTCGACCGCTTTGATGCCGCTGCCGCCGGCCTGCTCCATGACTGGGACAAGGTGCTCTCCGACGACGAGCTGGTCACGCGCGCTCTGCATTATGGCATTAAGATTGCCGGCTCTCCGTCTGCCGCGACGCCGCTTTTGCATGGCCCGGTTGCCGCCTATGAGCTTCCGCAGCTTTTTCCTGAGCTGTCGCCGGCGGTCTTTCAGGCTGTCGACCGTCACACCGTGGGCGCTTGCGACATGACGCCGCTCGATATGGTGGTCTTTGTGGCCGATGCCATCGAACCCAACCGCCACGGTGACTATGCCCATGCGCTGCGCAAGATGGTGGGGAAGTCCTCGCTCGACGAGTTGTTCTTCTCCTGTTTTGCTCAGGGTCTGGTCTATGTGATCCAGACCGGGCGTTATCTTTATCCCACAGCTATTACGATTTACAACCATTACGCCCAGCTGCGCTAGCTCGGGCTGTCTAGAAAGAGGTATTCCATGGCCGACGAGACCATGACCGACGAGCAGATTCTTGAAAGTGTGGAGCACAAGAGTTTCGTTGCCACGTCCGACCGCACTGCCGCCTCGCTGTCCGCGAGCGGTGTTGCCGCCGAGGATGTCGCTCGCGCTGCCGCGCAGGCCGCCTACGACAAGAAAGGCGAGGACGTTCAGGTGCTCGACCTGACTGAGCTTTCCGATGTTTGTGACTACTTTGTCCTTGCTACCGGCACCAACAACCGCCAGGTTGATTCGATCGTCGACGAAATTGAGGAGAAGGTTGCCGAGGCTTGCGGCGAGCATCCGTTCTCTATCGAGGGCCGTGAGCAGAAGACCTGGATGCTCATGGACTACGGCTCGGTTGTCGTCCACGTCTTTACCCCCGAGGCCCGCGAGTTCTACCGTCTCGAGAAGCTCTGGGGTGACGCTCCCCAGCTTCCCCTCGACCTCCTTTAGTAGTTCATTTGGGACGGGGCTTTTTAGCTACCCTTTACCGTTCGCCGGTCAGTTGCGCCATTCGCAGCTGCCCGGCTTTCTTTTTGCCATAGGGGCTAATCGTTGAAGCGGGATTGGCGGCCGAAGGACAGGGCTGTGTCGCCGAACTTGTCTCGGACGGCGTCGATGGCGACTGAGAGGTCGCGACGGTCGCTGGATTGGGCTCCGCGGTCGTCGACTTCGCAGAACAGGTCGGTCTGGAT
>UROM01000169.1 GCA_900549455.1 uncultured Collinsella sp.
TACGAGATGCTCAGGAGTCTCGTGGGCTCGGAGATGTGTATAAGAGACAGAACAACCCCTGGGATACCGAGCGCGTGCCCGGCGGCTCCTCGGGCGGCTCCGCTGCAGCCGTTGCCGCGGGCGAGGTCGCGCTCTCGCTGGGCTCGGATACCGGCGGCTCCATTCGCCAGCCGGCGTCGCTGTGCGGCGTGGTGGGCTTTAAGCCCACGTATGGCGCCGTGAGCCGTTACGGCGTGGTTGCCTTTGGCTCGTCGCTCGACCAGGTGGGCCCCTTTGGCCGCGCGGTCGAGGACGTCGCGCTGGCCATGAACGCGCTTACCGGTGCGGGTCACGATCCGTACGACTGCACCAGCCAGGATTGCACCGTCGACTTTACCGAGCACCTCAACGACAGCATCGAGGGTAAGCGCGTGGGCATCATCCCCGCGTTTATGGAGGCCGAGGGCCTGACGTCCGAAGTCAAGGCCGCTGTTCAGCGCGCCGCCCAGGAGCTGCAGAACCAGGGCGCCGAGCTCGTGGAGGTCGACCTGCCGCATCTGGACGCCGCCATCGCCGCCTACTATGTCATCGGCCCGGCCGAGGCATTCTCCAACCTGGCCCGTTTCGACGGCATTCGCTACGGCTACCAGGAGGAGGGCTGCGCTAACCTGTCCGACCAGAGTTCGCTGTCGCGCGCCCACGGCTTTGGCGCCGAGGCCAAGCGCCGTCAGATGCTCGGCGCCTACCTGCTGAGCTCGGGCGTGTACGACAAGTACTACTATGCCGCGCAGAAGGCCCGCACGCTCATCACGCAGGACTACGACGCCGCGTATGCCAAGGTGGACACCATCCTCATGCCCGCCTCGCCTCGCACAGCCTTTAAGTTTGGCGAGATTAGCGACCCCACGCAGATGTACCTCTCCGACCTGTATACCATCTCGCTCAACATTTGCGGCAACGGTGGTATCTCGGTGCCGCTGGGCCTGGGCGAGGATACTCAGCTGCCCGTTTCTGCCCAGCTGGTGGGTCCGGCGTTTAAGGACCGTCAGCTGCTCACGTTTGCCCGCGCCCTGGAGCGCGGCTTTGCCGATGACGCCACGGGTGCGCCCGCGCTTTCCGTCGCGCCCGATTTTGCCGGGAAGGGAGGCGAGCTGTAATGAAGGAGCTTTCCGAGGTCCTGCAGGATTGGGAGGCCGTGATCGGCCTGGAGATCCATACCGAGCTCACCGCACTCGATACCAAGATGTTCTGCAACTGCAAGCTCAGCCACGATGACGAGCCCAACGCCAACGTGTGCCCGGTGTGCCTGGGCCTGCCCGGTGCCCTACCGGTGCCCAACAAGCGTGCCATCGAGAGCATCGTCAAGGCGGGTCTGGCCACCAACTGCGAGATCCAGCGCCACTCGATGTTCTACCGCAAGCACTACTTCTATCCCGATATGGCCAAGAACTTCCAGACCACGCAGGGTCCGGTCGCCTTTGCCATGTACGGTCATCTGGACCTGGACGTGACCGGTCGCGGTGCCGCCGAGCGCCCCGACTGCGCGTTTGGCGAGGCCGAGGCCCAGAGCCTGGCGAGCGCCTCGGCCAACGCCGAGGGCCTGTCCACGTCCATGACGTCGACCATGCGCGAGGGTAACCAGCGCGCCGGTCACCTGGCCAGCTATGATGCGTCCAGCCTGCAGATGCCCGAGCGCCGCGAGGATGGTTCCTACACGGTGCCCATCCGCATCCTGCGCATCCACATGGAGGAGGATGCCGCCAAGATGGTCCACGTGGGCGGCGCCGAGGGCCGCATTACCGCCGCGGCCGAGTCGCTCGTCGACTACAACCGCTGCGGCACGCCGCTGATCGAGCTCGTCACCGAGCCCGATCTGCGCACGCCCGAGGAAGCGCGCCTGTTTATGGAGAAGCTCCGTCGCATCTTTGTGACGCTGGGCATTTCCGACTGCTCCATGGAGAAGGGCTCTATGCGCTGCGACGGCAACGTGTCGCTGCGCCGCCGCGGCGAGACCAAGCTGGGCACCAAGACCGAGCTCAAGAACCTCAACTCGTTCAAGAGCCTGCATGACGGCCTTGCCTACGAGATTTGCCGTCAAGCCGAGGTGCTCGAGGAGGGTGGCATCATCTATCAGGAGACCCGCCACTGGGAGCCCAGCCGCAAGCGCACTGTGGTCATGCGTGTGAAGGAAACGGCCGACGACTATCGTCTGTTCCCCGATCCCGATCTGGCGCCGTTCGACCTGGACGACGAGTTCATCGACCGCTGCCGTGGCGAGATTCCCGAGCTGCCCGATGCCAAGTGCGCCCGTTTTGAGGCCGACTTTGGCATTAAGGCGGCCGACGCCGAGCAGATTGCCGGCGACCCCGAGTTTGCCGACTTCTTTGAGGCGGCCGTTGCCGGTATGGCTGGCAAGGAGGCCCAGACGGTCGCAAACTTGCTGGTCAACGAGATGATCGCCTACCTTAAGGGCGCGGGTGTGTCGTTGGCCGAGTCCGGCATTGCGCCGGCTCAGGTGGCGGCACTCGCCAAGCTGCTGGCGACCGATGCCATCAGCTCCAACCAGGCGCACGAGGTCTTTGAGGCGATGGCCCAGACCGGCGACGACCCCAACAAGATTGTCGACGAGCGCGGCGTGCGTCAGGTGAGCGATGCCGGCGCACTGCAGCCGATCGTGGACGAGGTGCTGGCAAACTGTGCCGATCAGGCGCAGCAGTATCGTGACGGCAACCAGAAGGTTATCGGCTTTTTGGTGGGCCAGTGCATGAAGGCAAGCCGCGGCAAGGGCAACCCGAAGCTCTTCAACGAGTTGCTGAGAACGTCGCTCTCGTAAGCGGGAACCGAGGGGCCGGGCGCAGGGCCTTGCCTCTCAATTTCGAACAGTCCTGACTCACGACGGAGGCGCCACTGGCGCCTCCTGTTCGTGCGGAACCT
>UROM01000170.1 GCA_900549455.1 uncultured Collinsella sp.
ATACGAGGTGCTCAGGAGTCTCGTGGGCTCGGAGATGTGTATAAGAGACAGGCGCCCTCGCCGAGCGACATGTCGGCAGGCGCAGCATCGAGCACGCGGACCGACTTGTCAGCAATCACACAACGGGCAGGCGCGGTATCGGACGAAGCCAGCACGTGACGCACGCAATCGAGCGCCGACATCTGAGGATCCAGACGCATCTCCTGCTTGGAAATCTTGGCAGCATGCGTGACAAGGGGCTCATCCTGCTCAGTCCAAACAGCCGACCCATCGGCAAGCGCGGGAAGCGTATCGGCCAGCAGCTTACCACCCAGCTCACCAAGCTCCATAGTCAGCTCCTCGGCATGCTTACCGGCAACCGACGTGGAAGCCTGAGCACAATAAGCACCCGTATCCACGCCATGCCCGATACGCATGATAGAAATGCCGGCAACATCGTCACCAGCAAGAATCGCACGCTGAATAGGAGCAGCGCCACGCCAACGCGGCAGCAGCGAAGCATGAACATTCACAATGCCGAGCGGCGCCATATGCAGCACCTCATCAGGCAAAATGCAGCCATAGGCAGCCACGCAGAAAATATCGGCATCCGCAGCTTTAAGCGCCCCTACAACCTCAGGCGTCATACGATTGGCCTCAACAACCGGCAAACCCAACTCAAGCGCCTTAGCCTTAACAGGAGAAGGCTCAAGCTTCTTACCACGTCCACGAACAGCATCAGGACGAGTAACAACAAGCGCAATCTCGTTCCCAGCCGCAACAAGCGAAGTCAGCGAAGGCACTGCAAAATCGGGCGTACCCATAAACACAATACGCATAAAGAACGTCTCCCCTCAACCAAAGCCGAGACGGCTACAAATAACAGCGGAAAGCCAAGTCACAAGCCATCCGCAAGAACAGTTCAACAAGAATAAATATACCCAAAACCAAAGAAAGAGCCGCAATAAAAGCGACTCTTCCAACAAAGCATTTATCAGCGAAGACGCCCCTCCCTGGCCCGACGGCACCCGGGCGAACCGAGCCAGAACAACGCAGTCCCCGGTGCTGAGCGCCCACATATCGTCCTGCGCGCAGTTTCGCAGCAAAGCGAGAATGTTTGAGCACGGGATGATATGTGGGCGCTCAGCACCGGGGACGGTGGGACCTACTCCGTCTCGCCCGGTCGAGCGCCGCGGGCCAGGGCGTCCTGGTACTCCTTGACGGCCTTGATCCTCTGCATGGGCTTCAGTCGCTCGAACATGGTGTTACCGTGCAGGTGATCGATCTCGTGCTGCAGGCACACGCAGAACAGGTCACCCGAGGCCTCGTAGCGAATCAGATTAGCGTCCAGATCATACGCCTCGACGACGACATGGTCGGGACGCTCGATTTCGCAGCTAATGCCGGGGATGGAAAGGCAGCCCTCACTAAACGGCACCAGATGGTCGCTCTGCTCAACAATGACGGGATTGATGAGCACGTACGGATCGTAATCGTTCTTGTCGCTGTAATCGCAGTCGATGGTGACGAGCTGGATGAGCTCGCCGATCTGCGGGGCAGCCAGGCCGCAGCCGCCGTTCTCGAACATCATCTTCTTCATCTTCTCGGCAAGCGCCTCAATCGCAGGCGTAATCTCCTCGATGACGGCGCACTCCTGACGCAGACGAGGGTCGGGCGAAAGTACGATTCCGTTGGCTTCCATGGCCATCCTTTCGGGTTGTTACATCAAATCATAGGCGTCGACGTCAACGCTCACGCTCACGCCACGCATGGAGCCCACCTCTTTGAGGCAGGCGTCGATATCATCAGAGACATGGTACCCCACGGGCGACTTCACAAGCAGGTGGAAGCGATAACGGTCCTTGGCTCTCTCGATTACACACGAAGCCGGGCCCAGCACCTGCGGCACCGCGCTGCCCGCCCGCAAAAAGTCGGGCGCGGCGGCATGCCAGCGGCGCTTGAGGAGCTTTGCAATGCGACCAATGTAGCCCCGCGCGTCATCCGCGTTCGTCGACCATACCAAGATGTTGACCAGGCGCACAAAAGGCGGATACAGCGCGTCGCGGCGTTGGTCCAAGTCGTAATCGGTAAAGATCGAACGGTCGTGCTCGGCAACGGCGCGAATGACAGGGTCCTCGGGCAGGTACGTCTGAATGATGACCTCGCCAGGGCGATCGCCGCGTCCGGCACGGCCCGCGACCTGCTCCAGCAAATCGTAGGCGCGCTCCCCTGCTCTAAAATCGGGCAGCTTTAACGCAAAGTCGGCATTGACCACGCCCACAAGCGTGACCTCGGGAAAGTCGAGGCCCTTGGCAATCATCTGGGTGCCCAGCAGCACCGCGCAATCGGCGGCATCGAACTGCTCGAGCAACTTCTTATGCGCGTCCTTGCCACGCGTGGAATCGGCGTCCATACGAATGATGGCTACATCCTCGGGCAGCATCTGGTGCAGCGCGTCCTCGATCTGCTGCGTGCCCAGACCCATTTTTGCCAGGTAACGGCTGCCGCACTTGGGGCAGCGACTTGTGGGCGCGGGATATGGCTGCACGCGCCAGGACGAACCACAGGTGTGGCACTGCAGCGTATGGGTGCGCTCGTGGTACGTAAGCGCCGTAGAGCAGTGGTTGCAGGTGGGGACGCAACCGCACTCGCGGCACATCAAAAACGGCGCAAAGCCGCGGCGGTTATGCAGCAGCACGGCTTTCTCGCGGCGCTCTACAACGCGCTCCAAACCTTCCATCAGCGGTTTAGAGAACATTGAACGGCTACCGTGCGAAAACTCGCGGCGCAGGTCGGCAATGCGGACCGTGGGCAGCACGGCGTGTCCCGGGCGCTCAGGCATCTCGACGCGCGTCCAGGTCTGTCTCTTATACACATCTGACGCTGCCGACGATCGCATAAGTGTAGA
>UROM01000171.1 GCA_900549455.1 uncultured Collinsella sp.
GAGATGCTCAGGAGTCTCGTGGGCTCGGAGATGTGTATAAGAGACAGGTCTGCGGCATCAGACAACGCAAAAGGTCTGCGAATCTTGTATTACGAACATCTGTGCGCGTCGAGTGCGCTAAACTCATCGACAGTGTGATTTGAGGTTATAGGAGGCAAGGAGCTTCCATGTCTGATTCTTCTATCGTTATCCGTGGTGCGCGCGAACACAACCTGCGCAATATCGATGTTTCCATTCCGCGCGACGAGCTCGTGGTCATTACCGGTCTTTCGGGCTCGGGCAAGAGCTCACTGGCGTTTGACACGATCTATGCCGAGGGTCAGCGCCGCTACGTGGAGAGCCTGTCGAGTTATGCACGCCAGTTTTTAGGCCAGATGGACAAGCCCGATCTGGATTCGATCGACGGCCTTTCGCCAGCTGTTTCGATCGATCAGAAGACAACGTCCAAGAACCCGCGCTCGACGGTGGGTACCGTAACTGAGATTTATGACTACCTTCGCCTGCTATTTGCTCGCGTGGGCACGCCGCACTGTCCCGAGTGCGGTCGCGTTATCGAGCGCCAGACCACCGACCAGGTCGCCGATAAGGTCCTGGCGGCAGGGGAGGGTCGACGTGCGTTTGTGCTGGCACCGGTGGTGCGCGGGCGCAAAGGCGAGTACGCAAAATTGTTCGAGGATCTTCGGGCTGAGGGCTTTAGCCGCGTGCGCGTCGACGGCGAAGTACGCTCGCTCGACGACCCTATCGATCTGGACAAAAAGTTCAAGCACGATATCGAGGTCGTAGTCGACCGCATCGTGATTCGGGAAAACTCTCTGGGCCGCATCGCCGAGTCTGTTGAACAGGCGACTGCCTTGGCACACGGCAATGTGAACGTGTACATGCTGCCCGATCGCGATGCTCCCGAGGGGACCGAGGGCGAGCTGCTGGAGTATTCGTTGGCCCTGGCGTGCCCGGAGCACGGGCACTCCATCGACGACCTACAACCTCGCGATTTTTCATTCAACGCGCCCTATGGCGCGTGTCCCGAGTGCGATGGTCTGGGCTTTAAGAAAACGGTCGATGCCGAGGCGCTGATTGAGGACCCGTCGAAGTCGATTGCCGATGGGGTCTTTGGAAGCCTGTTCGGCAATTCGAACTACTACCCCCAGATCTTCGCCGCGGTCTGTAAGCACTTTAAGGTGAGCGCGGATACACCGTGGGAAGACCTACCTCCGCGGGTGCGCCGTGCATTTTTGGATGGCATGGGCGACAAGAAGATTTCGGTGGACTATCAAAAGCTCGACGGTCGTCGCAGTCAGTGGGACACCAAGTTTTCGGGCGTGCGCAATATCCTGTACGAGCGCTATACCGAGACGACCAACGAGAACACTAAGGCGCGCCTGGAGAAGTACATTCGCGAGGAGCCGTGCTCGAGCTGCCATGGCGCTCGCCTGCGCCCCGAGATTCTCGCCGTCACCGTGGGCGGCAAGTCCATTTATGCGGTTTGCTGCCTGTCGTGCCGCGAGTCGCTTGAGTTTTTTGAGGGCCTTGAGCTCACCGAGCGTCAACAATTTATCGGCGGTCGTATCGTCAAGGAAATCCTGGAACGCCTGCGTTTTCTGGTTGATGTCGGACTCGACTATCTGACGCTCGATCGTGCTTCGGCGACGCTTTCCGGCGGTGAGGCGCAGCGCATTCGCCTGGCTACGCAGATCGGTGCTGGCCTCATGGGCGTTCTCTATATTCTGGACGAGCCTTCGATTGGCCTTCACCAGCGCGACAACGAGCGGCTGATCAAGACGCTCGAGCGTCTGCGCGATATCGGCAACACCGTTATCGTCGTTGAGCACGATGAGGACACGATTCGCGCTGCCGACTATGTGATCGATATGGGGCCGGGCGCGGGCGTCAACGGTGGGCACGTAGTCGCCGCGGGAACGCCCGCTGACATCATGGCGTGTCCCGAATCAATGACGGGCGCCTATCTGACCGGCAAGCGAATGATTCGAGTTCCCGATGAACGTCGTAACCCCGGACGTGGTTGTCTTAAGATTACGGGCGCATGTGCCAACAACCTCAAAAACGTTACCGCCAAGATTGAATTTGGCACGCTTACCGTCGTAACCGGCGTATCGGGATCGGGAAAGAGTTCCTTGGTCACCGATACGATTGCGCCTGCCCTCACCAACGCTATCCATCGCTCTACGCGTCCCGTGGGCCCGTACAAAAAAATCGACGGCATCGAGTGCATCGATAAGGTGATCGATATTGATCAGTCGCCTATCGGCCGTACGCCGCGCTCGAATCCCGCTACCTATATTGGCCTGTGGGACGACCTGCGTGCACTGTTTGCGAGCACGCCGGAGTCGAAGGCGCGTGGCTACTCGCCGGGACGATTCTCCTTTAACGTGAGTGGCGGACGCTGCGAGGCATGCAAGGGCGACGGCCAGATCAAGATTGAGATGCACTTTCTTCCCGATATCTATGTGCCCTGCGAGGTTTGCGGCGGTAAGCGCTACAACCGCGAGACGCTCGAAGTCACTTACCGTGGCAAGACCATCTCGGACGTGCTCGATATGAGCGTGGCCGAGGCACTGGCTTTCTTTGGGAATATTCCGCAGATCAAGCGAAAGCTTCAAACCCTGTATGACGTCGGCCTAGGTTATGTGAGCTTGGGTCAGCCCGCCACGACGCTCTCGGGTGGTGAGGCGCAGCGCGTAAAGCTCGCCAAGGAGCTTCATCGTCGTCAGACGGGTAAGACGTTCTATATTTTGGACGAGCCTACGACCTGTCTCTTATACACATCTCCGAGCCCACGAGACTCCTGAGCATCTC
>UROM01000172.1 GCA_900549455.1 uncultured Collinsella sp.
CGAGATGCTCAGGAGTCTCGTGGGCTCGGAGATGTGTATAAGAGACAGCGCTTGACCATATCCAGGTGGTCCGGGCAAAACAGAACGCTCGGCAGTACCCCGCGCACGCCGGACGCAGAACAACGCTTGCCGTTGCGGCTAAACGAACGCTTGCCATCTTCCACGCTCAGACCCATGTCCAGCACGCGTCCATCACCTTCGAGCCTCAGCTCGACCTTGCATGAGCCCACGCCGTCGTGCACGAGCTCGGCTGCGGTCGGATGCCTAAACGAGGCGCCACTCGTCAGCAGCTGCAGCGCCTCTATAAGGTTGGTCTTTCCCGCCGCGTTGGGGCCTGCGAGCACTGTCACACCGTCGCTCAGGGCAAGGCGGTAACTGTCGAAGCTGCGATAGCGCGCAACGGAAAGATCGCGTGCGAACATGGCCATGGGCAGCGCTAGATGCGTACCGGCATGACCAGGTACAGGTGGTTGATCTTGTCGTAGGACTTGAAGATGCCAGCCTGCGAATAGCTCTTGAGCTCCAGCGTGATCTCCTTCTCCTTGGACAGGGCATTGAGGCAGCCAAAGATGTAGTGGTAGTTGAAGGCGATGGTGCCCGATTCGCCCTCGGCCTCGACATCGATCGTCTCCTGCGCCAGATCCTGGTCGTTGGAAATGGAGGACAGGCCCATCTGGCCGTTCTCGACGTCAATCTCAAACTTGACGGCGGGGTTGGCGCTCGCGATAACGGCCACACGTTTAAGGGCAGCGTTAAAGGCGGCTACGTCGATTTTGACGCTCGTCACGCACGAATCGGGGATGAGTTGCTTGTAATTGGGATATACGCCCTCGATGCGGCGCGACACGTAGGTGGTGTTGCCGGCCTCAAAGACAACCTGGGTGTCGGTGGCGCCAATCATGATGGTAGCCTGACTCGCCATGATGCTCAGCGCGTCGTTGAAGGCGTCGGCAGGGACGTTGAGCTCAAAGGAACCTTCGAGGGTCGAGGTCTCGACCTGCGTATCGCACACGGCCAGACGGAAGGAGTCGGTCGCCACCAGGCGCACAATGTTGTTCTCGACCTTCATGTGCACGCCGCCCAGGATGGGGCGGGCCTTGTCAGTCGAGGTGACGCGCCATACACGGCCTACCATTTCGGACAGAATATCGGTCGGCAGCTCGACGGCGCTCTCGATGGCGTATGCCGGGAACTCGGGAAAGTCGTTGGCATCGAGCGTGTTGAGGCGGAAAGAGCTCTTCTCGCAGCCAATCAAAACCTGGCGCTCGGACAGCTCAAAGGTGACCGGGGCATCGGGAAGGGTCTTGGTGATGTTGGAGAGCATCTTGCAGGGAATCACCATCTCGCCCTCCTCTTCGACATGAGCCGCAATGCGGTGACGAATCGAGATGGTGTAGTTGGAGGTCTGGAATTCCAAGATGCCGTCTTGTGCCTTAACGAGCGCGCCCGACAGAATGGGAAGGGTGGATGCCGAAGCGACGCCTTTCATAACGACGCCGATGGCTTGCGTAAGCGAGCTCTGGCTGACGGTGAACTTCATCTTTTAATACCTTTCTATAGATATAAATATCTTAATAATAGTAATAGTACTGACGAAACTGTTGATTACTTCTAAAAGTGCAGGTCAGCCCTAAAAAGAGAATCAACAGGAACCTGTGTGCAACCGGGCATGTTTTCCACGTTCAAAACCTGCGCAAAACTTTTCATCACCGCGGCTCGAGTTTTCGACACCTTATAACCGCCGTTTCGACAAGTTTTCAACAGCTGTGTCCATTTGCCTACGAGCGCAGTGTAATTTTATCGCGCAGCGACTTGAGGTCTTCGGTAACGGTCCGGTCTTCCTGAATCATCTTCTGAACCTTTTTATAGCTCGTGCTGACGGTCGAGTGGTTGCGGTTGCCAAACTCGGCGCCCACGGCCGTCGTCGTCATCTCGCACATCTCGATCGCCAGGTAGATAGCGATATGGCGCGCCTTGGCGATATTGGCGTTGCGGCGAGGCCCGATGAGTTCCTCGTGCGTCACGCCGTATTGCTCCTCGATGACGGACTGGACCGTCTGCACATTGATCTTCTTGGCCGATGTGTCGAAGTACTGGTTGGCGATGGCGTCGATGTCGTCAAAGGTGAGCTCCCCGCCCTCGCGCTCGCGATCGCCCGCTTCGCCGGCACAACGCTCGCAAAAGCTCTCGAGCTCGCGAATGTTGGTACCCGAGACCTCGGCCATGTGTTTAAAGTGTGCGTCGGTCAGATGTCCGCCGTCGCCTCCGTAGGCCGCCAGCAGCGAGTCGTTGCCCGCCTCGGGTGCGGCGGCGATCGTGTTCTCGTAATAACGCTGCAAAATCTTGTACTTCATTTCGTAGCTGGGCTCCGCCACCAGACACAGCAGGCCGGCATTAAAGCGACTGGTCAGGCGCTCGTCCATATTAAGGTCCTTGGGAGCGCGGTCGGCGGCGATCACGACCTTCTTGTTGTTACGGATAAATTCGTCCATCAACTGGAAGAAGTAATCCACACTCGCGCGCTTGCCAATGATGTTCTGGATGTCATCGATGATAAGCACGTCGACGCCGTGGTACGCCTGCATAATGGGGGCGTTGCTCTTCTTTTGGCGGTCGAATTCCGTCATCAAGTCGTCCAGATATGCCTGCGAGTTGGCGTACTTCACCTTGATCTCGGGCGATTTTTCTGCCAGCTCATTTTTGATGGCGAGCAGCAGGTGCGTCTTGCCCAGGCCCTGTCTCTTATACACATCTCCGAGCCCACGAGACTCCTGAGCAGCTCGTATG
>UROM01000173.1 GCA_900549455.1 uncultured Collinsella sp.
ATGCTCAGGAGTCTCGTGGGCTCGGAGATGTGTATAAGAGACAGGTCTACGGCTTTGCCATGGCGCTCGGTCTGCTGGACCAAAAGCTCCATGCCGAGACCACGGTGGAGGCCGCCGGCGAGCAGGCCGATATCCTGCACCCCGGCGTGCCGTACAAGCTGCGCGTTGCCATAGAGCGCGAGGCTCGCGCCATGAGCGGCTACCGTTACGGCCGCGACCTGGCCAACGAGTTTATGGATACGCTCGAGGGCGCGCCCAAGGGCGATATCCGCGGTGCCATGGCGCTGCTCATCGACAAGCAGGATGATCCTCGCCGTGTTGAGGTGTACTCGGCGCTGCAGGATCTGGTGCTGGCCGGAGGTCGCTAGATGGAGCTCACGGACCGCTCTGGTTACTTTGCGGGCCCCGGCATGCTCGGCGGCTCTTTTGGCGATGCCTCGCGCGCAAGCGACGAGGCCGCCGAGGGCGTCGCCGACCCCTGCCTGGGCCACGCGCCCGACCAGGTGGTCTTCTATGAGCTCACGCGTAAGTTTGTGGAGACCGAGGAAGACGTTCCCCAGGAGGCCTGCGACGTGCTGTACTACACGCTCGCCGTGGGCCACCACACCGGCGTGCTCGACTGCTTTGAGCCGCGCCTGTCGGTGCCGGTGAGCGTGTTCTATTCGCTCGTCGACGCGCTGCCGGAGGGGGAGGCCAAAACCAAGTTTGAGGCCATCCGCTCCTTTGGCGAGTGCCAGCTCGACAAGGCGGCGGTGCCGTCGCTGCTCGAGGCCTGCGATGCGCTGCTCGACGAGCGCGGTTTTCGCGGTTCGGCCAAGGCCGGCATCTCGGTGTTCGATGACGACTTTGGCCTGCATGCCCAGCAGGTCGCGTTCTTAATGAAGTTCCGCGATCTGGTGAAGCGCGTGCGCGATGTGTCGGGCGTGTATCTGACGGGGAGGTTACAGTAATGGGTCGCGTTGTGGATGGCCGTGTGAACGGTGCCCCGTTTGCGGGCATTGTGCTCACAGCGGGAAGCGTGCTGCGCGCCGACGATGCCGCCGGCCCCGTGCTCTCCAAAAAGATGGAGGACACGCCCATCGCCGGTTGGTACACCATCGACGGTGGGCAAACGCCCGAGGACGACATCATCGAGGTTAAGCGCGAGCGTCCGCCGCGCCTGGTGTTGGTCGATGCCGCCGATATGGCGCTGCCCGTCGGTGCCATCCGCCTGCTCGACAAACGTGATGTGGCCCGCAAGTCGATGTTCACCACGCATTCGCTTCCCTTGTCGATTCTGATCGAAGAGATTGAGCAATCGTGCGAAGATATCGTCTTCATAGGGATTCAGCCGGGCGATACGGAGTTCTACAACCCCATGTCCCCGGAGGTCTTTGAGGCCGTCGACGCCGTGTACGACGCCGTGGCCGCCAACGACTTTTCCCACTTTGTCCGCTTGGGGCAGGAGCTATAGCGGCGCTTGCCCCTGCTGAATAGGAAAGAAGTGATTGACATGGCAGATTCCAAGGCGGAGTACCCCGCTCCCGATTGCCTGGCTCCCGCCGCGATCGAGGCTAAGACCGAGGCCGCCGGCGTGACCAAGGCTAACCTGCCGGTCGCTAAGGCCTTTCTGTTGGCAATGTTCGCCGGCGCGTTTATCGCCTTCGGCGGACTGTTCTTTACGGTGTTTTTGAGCGACAGCACGCTGGGCTGGGGTGCCCAGCGCGTCGTGGGCGGCCTGTGCTTTTGCCTGGGCCTGGTGCTGGTGCTGGTGTGCGGCGCCGAGCTGTTTACCGGCAATTCGCTTATGGTCTGCGCGCTCAAGAGCAAAAAGATCACCCTGGTCCAGATGCTCAAGGCTTGGGTTGTCGTATGGGTCGGTAACTTTGTCGGTGCCCTGTTCATCGTCTTTTTGGTGTACATGGCCGGCATTTACAAGCTCAACGGCGAGGCGGTCGCCAACTCCATGGTGAGCGTCGCCGCCGGCAAGGTGACGATCGACTGGGTGACGATCTTCTTCCGCGGCATCCTGTGCAACATCTTTGTGTGCCTGGCCGTGTGGATCGGCACTGCAGGCAAGACCGTAGTCGATAAGGTCGTGGGCATTCTGCTGCCCATCGCCGCCTTTGTGGCCTGCGGTTTTGAGCACTGCGTTGCCAACATGTACTTTTTGCCCATGGGCGCCGTGATGCACGCGTGCGGCTATGGTGCCAAGGTGGCCGGCGCCGATACGCTCAACGTTGCGGGCATTGCATTTAACCTGTCCGCTGCCACGCTGGGCAACATCGTGGGCGGTGCGGTTCTGGTCGCGCTCGGCTACTGGTTTATCTACGCCAAGAAGTCCGAGGCTTAATAAGCCGAAATGACGTACGGGCCTCCCGAGGGGCGTTTGCCTTTTGGGAGGCTCTTCGTGTCTTGCTGCGGTAAATGCTGCGGGCTTTGCGTCGCGGCAGCTGGTGGCAGAGCTGTGGTGCGGTGGGGTTGAGCCCCTGAGCTGGAAGGAATAATCGAGATGGCATCGAGAACTATGCATGACGGTCGCTCCGTGGTGACGACATGCGGGGGATGCTATGCCGATTGCGCCTTTGCGGCACGCGTTGAGGACGGTCACGTGGTGGCCGAGTTGCCGGTGCCGGGACATCCGTGCGCCTGTCTCTTATACACATCTGACGCTGCCGACGATCGCATAAG
>UROM01000174.1 GCA_900549455.1 uncultured Collinsella sp.
CTCGTGGGCTCGGAGATGTGTATAAGAGACAGGGCATATGGAACAGGCCTTCGCACGCGCCGTAGAGCGACATGATGGCGACCATGGGAACGACCATGCAGGAGCTGACGGCGAGCGTCATGGCAAGCGGCGAGCTCTTGCCCGGCGTGACCAGGAATTTAAAAGCGAAACCCTTGGCAAGGGGGCTGGCAACAAACCAGTCGCAGCACATGGCAAAAACGTAGGCAACGGGGAAGCCGAGCCACGCGGCGGCAACAACCTCGCCGTTGATGGCCCCATGCTGCAGGGCAACGTTGTAGACGCTCATCCAGAGCACCATGCAAAAGCACATGATAAAGGTAAACAGCAGGCTCTCTCGTTTGTTGATAGGCATAAAGGGAAAAATCCTTTCTGTGTTACGCCGCGGCACCACGCAACAAAAACGGGCGGGCAAGATGGAGCTGTTGGAACTTCATCTCGCCCGCCCGTGGTACGTGCGTCTGCGACTACTTATGTGGTGGAACTACCCTAACACGAACGGCACGCGCTTCGTAAGCGTTGAGTTTATGAAGATGCAGGGCACCGATAATCCCCCGACCCCCTAAGTTGCGGTGGAATACGGACTGTTTTGACCCTTTAAGCAGCAATTCAGTCCCTATTTCACCGCAACTCATTTGGTGCAAAGTAACATGTCCCCCTTGCACCAATTAGCTGGTGTGGCGCCAGCGAGGGTCGGTGAGGGTGCGCGCCACACCCAGGCCAACAGGCAAAAACGCCACGATGAGCACTGCACGCACAAACCAGCCGAGCATATTGACCGTGTCGAAGGTGCACATGTAATACATCGAGCGATACAGATACAAACCCGGCACCATAATGACAATCGATGGCACCGTAAGGGCGATGCGTGGGTAGGTGAGCTTGATTTCGGCTAAGCTCGCGAGCAGCCCCGATACCAACGCGCCGGTAAACGCAGCCGCCTCGGGAGGCATGCCCGCACTCAGGCCCAAGAAGGGAAACAGCGTCGGCGCATCGACGAGCGTAAGGCGCAAGGTATTAGACACGGCGCCGATGAGCCCTGCCGCCGCTGCCATCTTTACCGGACTGTTGAACATAACCGAGAAGCCAAATACGCCGATAAAGCTCATCAGTATGCGCAAGAGCGTAAGAGCCAACGGTGAGAGACCAAGCGGGGCGAAGTCATCCGGCGCCAGTCCCACGCACTCGGCAACCATCCAGCCTACGAGGGTCGCCATCACAATAATCGACACAGCATACGAAAGACGCTCGATACCGCTTCGCATGTCGAGCTTAGCGATGTCAAGGCCTGCCGTAATGAGGGGAAAGCCGGGAATCACAAAGAGCATGGCGCCGATATAGCCTTCTTGGTGCGACATTGCCCCCGGTACGACCTGGCCAAGGCCGAGCAATGCCAGCAGATACGAAACGCAAGCGAGCGCAACGCCGATCGTCAGCGCGCTAAACTGGCCAAGGCCCTGCTTGAGAATATGGGAGCGAGCAAAGTTGCCGACACCAGCGCCTACGAATGCGCAGGCCATCTCGATAGGGCCGCCGCCGAGCAAAAAGACGAAGGCGCCGCAAGCACAGGCCGCCGCAAGGCCCTGTTGCCAGGGAGCGTAATCGGGCTTTGAGCTCTCAACGGTCTTGAGCATCTCGTGGTACTCGTGCACGGTAAAACGGCGCCCGTAAATCTCGATTTCCTTTAAGAAGCTCTCCATCATCCAAATGCGATGAGTATTGACCCCCGTTGTGGGTAGGCTGACGACCTCGTTAAAGCAGTGGCCGTCTTCGATGCAGGTGCACTCAAACGACAGAAGACTCAGGTCGACGTGAATCGTGACGCCGAGTACGGCAGCAACACGATTCATGGTATCGCGCACGCGCCAGGCACCTGTTCCGCTTGCCAGCATAAGCATGCCGGTGCGACAGATGATGGATGACTTATCGGTGAGCGGCGCATCGACGGCAAGCTCATCGCCTGCCGTCACGATCTGGCGCCAGTCAGTTTTCATATGGAGCGCGCCGGCACGAGCGCCGTGGTGCATAGGGCCTCTCGAAAGCA
The DNA here is from genome assembly GCA_900549455.1 of uncultured Collinsella sp. Lineage (GTDB taxonomy): Bacteria > Actinomycetota > Coriobacteriia > Coriobacteriales > Coriobacteriaceae > Collinsella. The sequence continues at coordinate 2,063 of UROM01000174.1, forward strand.
GCGAGTCCAGGCGCGAAGACTGTGGGGGCTCCGTTGATTCGACCTCGTCCTCGTCGGGCTCTTCATCAACAAGGTCGAAAGCATCGAGCGACGCCGGCTCGCGACGATCGATCAGCTCCTCATCCTCATCATCAAAGTAGTTGAACTGATCGAGCATGTCCTCTTCGATTGCACGCTCGCTCGCGTCGTCCATATAGACGCTCCCTTCCCTATCGACTAACTCCCATCCTAGGCAGCGACGGCTAAAGGAAACATAAAAGAGACGACTGCCGCGCCAGCCATGTGCACAAACGTCGATTCATCGATGGGCCACTCTCGTGTATTTGGTGCAAAGTAATGATCCCTTTTCCTCCGTCCCCAAGGGATCAAAGCGCCGGCAGAAAAGGAACGTCCCTAAGTGCCAACCAGGGCAACGCCGCAGGTAGAGGACGGACAGCGAGCGACGTCCTGCTTGACAGCCAAGGCAACGCCGATGTCTGTCTCTTATACACATCTCCGAGCCCACGAGACTCCTGAGCATCTCGT
>UROM01000175.1 GCA_900549455.1 uncultured Collinsella sp.
TCGTCGGCAGCGTCAGATGTGTATAAGAGACAGCGATCATGTCGATGTCGACGGTGTTGGGGTGGATGGAGGCGTCGTCGCCCTTGATGTCAAAGTGATAGTCGAGGCCCTGCTCGCGCGCGAGGTCAAAGGCCTGTTTGATGTTCTCGTCGTCGGTATCGAGGCCCAAGATGCCCGCTACGAGCGCGCGATCGGTGCCGTGGCCGCGGTAGGTGTGGGCAAAGGAGTTCCACAGGCCAAAGGTGACCTTGGTGATGCAGCCTTCCAACAGGCTGGCGGCAACTTGGGCGCAGCGCAGGGCGCCGGCGGTGTGTGACGAACTGGGGCCGACCATGACGGGACCCAAGATCTCGAATGCCGAGGTCGTAGCTAGTGTTTGCGGCTTGCCTGCCATATGCGCTCCTGTTCTATCCCGTCGTCCCGAGGGGCGGGGCATAAGGTCGCCTGCTCTACAGTCCTGGCTCGCACGGAGGCCACTTAATGTGGCCTCCGGCTCGTGCGGAACTCGCGATCGACCTTATGCCCCGCCCCTCGGGACTAAGGATACATGGTAGAAGTGCTCGTGCTGCAAAATTCATTAGCTGGTGACGCGTCATGCATTGCATATCGAAATATCTTCACCACCGTTGTAAAAAAAGAAGTACCGCTTGGAGGCGGTACTTCTTTTGAAAGCACGTATGTTGTTCTGACCTTAGCGGATCTAAATTACAGGCCGCAGGCTGCTTTGAGCTCTTCGACTCGGTCGGTCTTTTCCCAGGTGAAGTCGGGGTCTTCGCGGCCGAAGTGACCGTAGGCTGCCGTCTTCTCGTAGATGGGACGACGCAGGTCCAGGTCGCGGATGATGGCGCCCGGGCGCAGGTCGAAGGTCTTCTCCACGGCCTCGACGATTTTGTCCTCGGCAACATGTGCGGTGCCAAAGGTGTCGACCATGATCGAAAGCGGCTTGGACACGCCGATGGCGTAGGCCAGTTCGACTTCGCAGCGGTCGGCAAGGCCGGCGGCGACTACGTTCTTGGCGACCCAGCGAGCGGCGTACGCGGCGGAGCGGTCGACCTTGGTGCAGTCCTTGCCGCTAAAGGCTCCGCCGCCGTGACGGCCGTAGCCGCCATAAGTGTCGACGATGATCTTGCGGCCGGTCAGGCCCGTGTCACCCATAGGGCCGCCCACGACAAAGCGGCCGGTGGGGTTCACATAGATATCGGCGCTATCCCACGGCATGTTCTCGGCAGCCATGACGGGCGCGATGACATGCTCGATGAGGTCGTCCTTGATCTTGCCCATGTCCTCAATTTCGGCAGCGTGCTGCGTGGAGATGACGATGGTCGTGACCTCGACGGGCTTGCCGTCCTCGTAGCGCACGGTGACCTGGGTCTTGCCGTCGGGGCGCAGATAGGCCAGGGTGCCGTCGTGGCGCACGGCTGCCAGGCGCTCGGCCAGGCGGCTTGCCAGGTAGTGCGGCATGGGCATGAGGGTCTTGGTCTCGTTGGAGGCGTAGCCGAACATCATGCCCTGGTCGCCGGCGCCGATCAGATCGATCGGGTCGGTGGTCGCGCCGGTCTGGGTCTCAAACGACTCGTCGACGCCCTGGGCGATATCGGGGGACTGCTCGTGGATGAGGCTCATGACACCGCATGTATCGCAGTCAAAGCCAAACTTGGCGCGGTTGTAGCCGATGCGGCGGATGACGCCGCGGGCAATTTCCTGCACGTCAACGTATGCCTGGGTGCGGATCTCGCCGGCAACGATGACGGTGCCGGTGGTCACGAGGGTCTCGCAGGCGCAACGGACGTTTTCCACGTTGGCGGGCACGCCGTTGGGCGCAATATAGCCCTGCTCCTGCAGCTCTATTTCTTTGGCGAGGATTGCGTCGAGGACGGCATCGCTGATCTGGTCGGCGATCTTATCGGGATGGCCTTCGGTCACCGACTCTGACGTAAACACAAAGGACCCGTGTTGGGGCGGGATGGAACGAAGTTCTTCTGACATGATTGTCCTTTCAAAAACGTGTCCCGGCGACCGTTACCATTCCGCCGGGCTCTCTATGCAAGGGCACATCATAGCGCGTTAAACGAATATTCACACCCTTTCCGCACCTACTCATTGGGGACAGACATAAACGACCAGACTCACTCATTGGGGACAGACTTAAATGACCAGCCGAAGGAACATTCCGGCATTTGGAGACTGGTCATTTAAGTCTGTCCCCAATCTGTCCCCAATGAGTGTGTCCCCAATGACTGAGTCGGTGCCCTTTGTGCGGAGGTGGGCATTGTTGCTTTATACTGGTGCGGTTATACATCCATCCTGCAATCGAGGAGATTTCCATGGCATCAGACGTTCGCGTCCGCTTTGCACCCTCACCGACGGGCAAGCTGCACATCGGCGGCGCCCGCACCGCTATCTATAACTGGGCTTTTGCCCGCGCAAACGGCGGCACGTTCATCCTGCGCACTGTCTCTTATACACATCTCCGAGCCCACGAGACTCCTGAGCATCTC
>UROM01000176.1 GCA_900549455.1 uncultured Collinsella sp.
AGCGGGTGGTTTAAAGCTGGCCGCTGCGCGGCCAGCAGACTAAAGTCTTGAACGATAGGTGGGACATATGTCCCACCTATTCCTTATCGCCACCGTTTACGTAACACAAGCAACTGCGTAATCGCTATAATTCAAGCCCAGACAAAACACGATGAGCCGCAAGGCGAAACTCGAAGGAAATATAAACGATGTCGCAAATCGACCGCAGCCAACTGATTCCCGATCCGCAACAGCCCAGCAGGCATGCCGGTGGTGTCCAGTCGCCGCATCCGATTGCACCGAACCACAGCAGGCAGCGCGGTGCGTCAAACGCCTCCCAGCGCCCGGGTCAGCAGCATCAGCAGCATCAACGACGCCAACCGCACGATGTAAACAGCAACACGCGCAGGCAGGCGACCTCGCACTCACGTGCCAATCACAACAACACCCAAAAATCGGGCGGCAGCAATAAGCTCGGCGGAAAGACGACCCTCTTTGTGGTCTTGGGCCTCGTCGCCATTGTCTACATCGTAGGCGTCGTGGCGTTCTCGCAGGTCGCATACCCGAACACCACGATTGCCGGCGTGGACATCTCGTTCTCAAACGCTTCGTCAGCCGCCACTAAGGTTAACTCGGCATGGAAGCACTACAAGCTCACCGTGTCGGGCGACGACTTTAGCTGGACCTACCAGCCCAAATCCGATGAGCCTATCGTCGACGGCGAAACTGCCGCAAAAGAGATTATCAGTCACAATGAAGCCTTTATGTGGCCGGCCCGCCTTGTCGAGTCGTTAAGCGGCAAGGCCAAGACCGCCGTCGCCGCCAATGAGGTCAACCTCGATCAAGACGTCGACCTGTCCATGCTCTCCGATGCCTTTGATCAAAAAGAGTTCGAAGAGGACCTGGGCGCCGCCATCGATGCCTTTAACGAAGGTCGTTCCGGCACCTTTGAGGCCTCGAGCTCCTATGACGAGCAAGCTGGCAAGTTCACTGTGGAGAAGGCCCGCTCCAACGAAAAGCTCAGCCGCAAGCACGTGATCAAGTATGCCGAGCTTGAGCTCGCATCGCTGGCCGAATCCGTCGATATCACCAAGATCGGCAACGACGCCTACGAGCCCCTCAACGGCACGCTCACCAACGACCAGATTCAAGCCGCATGCGATGCAGCCAACAACTTCCTGGGCGTCAACGTGAGCCTCAAGCTTAACGGCGATGAAGTCGGCAAGGTCGACGGCAGCTCAGTGCTGCAGTGGATCAGCTTTGCTGATCCGGCCAATCCCACGCTCGATACCTCACAGATCAGTAGCTGGGCCGCAGAGCTCGCCAACAGCTTTAACACCGTAGGAACCACGCGCTGGTGGACACGAGCCGACGGTAAGGAGTGCGCCGTCGAGGGCGGCGACTTTGGCTGGTCCATTGACAGCAAAACGCTCGCCAAGCAGGTAGAGGACGCCATAAACAACAAGCAGACGGGCGACATCGAAATTTCGTATTCCAAGAAGGCCGATACCTTCACCGCAAAGGGCGAACCCGACTGGAAGGCCTATATCGACGTCGATCTTTCCGAACAATATGCCCGCTACTATGACGAAAATGGTTCCATCGTCTGGGAAGCACACTTCATCTCGGGACTGCCGGGTGAGCATGCCACACCCGAAGGCGTATGGCAGATCAACAGCAACAGTGGCGGAACAACGCTTATCGGCAAAAAGGACCCCGAAACCGGCGAGCCAGAATACGAAAGCAAGGTCGACTACTGGATGCCCTTTGAGGGCAACATGGTGGGTCTCCATGATGCCTCCTGGCAGAATGATGCAAGTTTTGATAACCCCAACTCCTACAAGTGGTGCGGCAGCCACGGCTGCATTAATTTGCGGCCGAGCGATGCCAAGGCGCTGCACGAGTGCATCAAAGTCGGTCTGTGCGTGGTCGTGCACTCATAGCGCATCACACGCGACACAATAAAGTCCAGAGCCGCCTACCTTTCATTGCTGAAAGAAACATGCCCATACGCCCGCCTCAACCGGCGGGCGTATATACTTATCGCGGTATGTTCTATAAAGGAGACGCTATGACAAAAGTCCCGACCATCACTCCGGGTCCCGACGATACCGGGCACGCGCCGGAAGGCGCCACCGAAACCCTGCCGCTTATCACAAGCGCCCCCACGGCACAGCAAAACGACAACAAGCAAGGTAACGCCGGGATATCCGACGATGAGGCCTACGCAAAGCTCAAGACCAAGCGTGCCGAACGGCGACACAAAAAGCTCGTCCGCCGCGGCATCGCTGCAGGCATCGTGGGCGGCATGATCCTAATAGCCATTATCGCGAGCGTTATCCTCACCTCGCAGCCGCAATCTGCGGACGGACCTGTTACCGATATGGTCATGGAAGGTACCTTTACCACGACCGTCGAGGCAAAAGGCTGTCTCTTATACACATCTGACGCTGCCGACGATCGCATAAGTGTAGAT
>UROM01000177.1 GCA_900549455.1 uncultured Collinsella sp.
CGGCAGCGTCAGATGTGTATAAGAGACAGCGCTTGCGGTCGCGTTGACGAGCGCCCTCGGCAAGACCGAGCAGCGCCAGCTGGTTGGCCTCGGTGCCGCCATTGGTAAGAATGATCTCGGATGGGCGAACGCGCGCGCCAAAGCTGCGGGCGATCTCGCGACGAGCGGCTTCCAGGCGTGCGGCGGCCTTGCGGCCAAGCGAATGCAGCGAGTTGGGGTTGACGCCGGCAAGCTCGCTGTCGTCATATTCGCGCTGCGCAAGGCGCGCCTCGGCGCGCATGGGCGTCGAGGCGGCATAGTCAAGATTCACGGGTATGCGGTTTTGACCTGCGGTCATAAGGTTTTATGCCTCCTGTGCGGCCTCATTGCCCAGCTTCTGCAGCAGTGCAACCTCGGCGGCGGGATCTTCGGACTTAAATACGGCAGAGCCGGCCACGAGCACGTTGGCGCCGGCCTTGATGACCTCGGCGATGTTCTTGGAAGAGATACCGCCATCGACCTCGATCAGGGGCGACACGCCGTGGCGCTCGCACATGGCTGTAAGCTCGTGAAGTTTGGCGATGGTACCGGGGATAAAGCTCTGGCCTCCAAAGCCAGGGTTCACGCTCATCAGCAGCACCATATCGACGACGTCGATGATGCTCTCGAGCACGCAGACGGGCGTTGCGGGGTTGAGCACCACGCCGGCCTTGACGCCGCGCTGCTGCAGATGGGTGAGCGTGCGGTGCAGGTGCGTGGAAGCCTCGTAGTGCACGGTGATCATGTCGGCACCGGCGTCGGCGTACCAATCGACCGTCTCATCGGGGTTCGACACCATCAGGTGCGCGTCGACCGGTACATCGGTGGAGCGCTTGACGGCCTTAAGGATGTCAACGCCAAAGGTCAGGTTGCCGGTAAAGTGACCGTCCATGACGTCGAAGTGCACGTAGTCGGCACCGGCGATCTTGTCGAGCTCGCCCTTGAGGTTGGCCATGTCGGCTGAGAGGACGGACGGAGCGATTTTGATGGAACCCATGGTAGTAGCCTTTCTGCGCTAGTCGGCGAGTCCGTAGAACTCTTGAGAGGGGACGCGGTCGGTGAGGATCTCGAGCGCCCTATCCAAAGTAACACCGTTGTAGAGCGTTTGCTCCACGGCAAAGGCGAGCGGAATGTCTACGCCCAGTGAACGGGCGAGCTCGCTGACGCTGCGGGCTGCGACGGCACCCTCGACCACCATATGCGTGCGTGCCTGGTACTCGTCGAGCGACACGCCATGGGCGAACTCGTAGCCAAAGGTGCGGTTGCGCGAATGCTCCGAAGTACAGGTGGCGATAAGGTCGCCCATGCCGGCAAGCCCCATGCAGGTCATGGCCTGGCCGCCGCGGGCGTGCACCAGGCGGCTGATCTCGGCCAGACCGCGCGTCATGATGAGGGCGAGCGTGTTGTCGCCCGCACCTGAGCCGGCAGAAATGCCGCACACGATAGCGATGACGTTTTTCATGGCGCCGCAAACCTCGACGCCGGTCATGTCCTGAGACAGGTAGATGCGGAAGGCCGTGGATAGGAGCAGGTCCTTAAAGGTCTCCCCTATCTGCGGATCTTCGCTGGCGATGACGGCGGCCGAAAGCCCGCCGCGGCAGATATCCTCGGCATGGTTGGGGCCCGAAAGCGCCGCCACGCGCGACTCGTTGCCGATCTCGCTGGCGATAACCTCGCTCATGAGCAGGCCGGACTCGGGCTCGATGCCCTTGGTGAGGCACAGAACCGGCGTCTCGTCCGCGATGAACGGCGCCGCCTGGTGGCAAACGCTACGCAGGTGCGTGGAGGGCACGGCAAAGATGATGGCGTCGGCGCCGTCGAGCGCCTGGGCCAGGACCGTCGTGGCGACAACGTTTTCCGGCAGCACGTAGCCCACCAGATAACGGGGGTTGCGGTGCTCGCCGTTAATGCCGGCTGCCGTCTGCTCGCTATGGGCCCACATGGTCACGCGCTCGGCTCGCGCGGCGGCAAGGCCGGCGACGGCGGTTCCCCAGGAGCCGGAGCCAATCAGCGCAACATTCATGACTCTCTCCTACTTATCGTCGGGCTCGGTGACGCGTTTGGTAAACGAGAGCTTGGACTCCTTACCGGCCATGAGCTTTTGGATATTCGAGCGATGGGCCCACACCACGGTGATGCCGATCATCGCCATGCAAAACTTGAGGCCCAGGCTGCTGTACGGAAAGACCGCGCAGGCAGCGATGGGAAGGCCGATGGCCGCGGCAAGCGAGCCCACCGACACAAACTTTGTAATGGCGACGGCCACGATAAACATTCCAAGCAGCGACAGGCCAATGGGCCAGTACCAAGCAAGAATCACGCCCAGGCCCACGGCGATACCCTTACCGCCGTGGAAGTTAAGGTAGGGCGAGAAGATGTGTCCCCACACCTGTCTCTTATACACATCTCCGAGCCCACGAGACTCCTGAGCATCT
>UROM01000178.1 GCA_900549455.1 uncultured Collinsella sp.
CTACACTTATGCGATCGTCGGCAGCGTCAGATGTGTATAAGAGACAGGATGTGATGCGTGTGCTCGCAGACATCAGTGCAGATCTGCGCCAGGCGGCGGGTGTTGCCCGAGTTCTTGCCACCCACCACGACCATACAGTCGCAGCGGTTGGCAAGTGCGGCTGCTGCCTGTTGACGCTCACTCGTGGCAGCGCAGATCGTGTTGATCACGCGCAGTTCCTGCACGCGCGGGGTGATGGAGGCCACAACCTCGGCCAGGTTCTGCGCGGTTTGGGTGGTCTGCACAACCAGGCCCACCTTGCCCTTGAGCGGCAGCGCGTCCGCATCGGCGGCGCAGCTCACGACTAGAGCGTCATCCCCGGCGTGGCCCAGAATGCCCTCGACCTCGGGGTGGCCCGGTTCGCCCACGACGAGCACGCGATAACCCTCGCGTTTCAGGCACTCGGCTGCCACGTGGACCTTTTTTACGTAGGGGCAGGTGGCGTCGACCACGTCGAGGCCGCGCTCGCGAGCAGCATTGATTACCTGGGGCACCACGCCGTGCGCGCGGATGATCACGGTGCCCGATGCGGCATCGTCCAGGGTGTCGGCCAGACCGACGCCTGCCTCGGCAAGCTCGCGCACCACGATGGGGTTATGGATGAGCGGGCCCAAGGTGTGGACCTGAGCGCTCTCCCCCGTCTGCGGCGCGGCAGCCAGCGCCATATCGAGCGCACGCTGCACGCCGTAGCAGGTGCCGGCGTGGGCGGCGATTTCGATGGTGGGGGCGGTTGCCTGGTCGGACGCAGTCGCAGCGGTGTTCTTGACTTCCTCGCCCATGGTTAGAACCTTCCCGGGTGCTCGGCGCACAGGTCATCGCGCATGGCGTAGACGCGGTTCATGGCCTCGGACTCAAACCATGCCAGGCGCTCCTTGCGCTTGAGCTCGGCCGGTGCATCGGATAGCGAGATGGCCTTGCCGGCGCGGATCCAGCACTTTTTGGGACGCATGATCTTTTTGCCCGCAGGTGTGATGTCGGACCAGCCGCAGATGGCGAGCGGGTTCACGGGTGCCTTGCCCATCTGGGCGATGAGCGCAAAGCCACCGTGGACCTCGGGCTTGATCTCGCGCGAGCGGATGCGCGTGCCCTCGGGGAAGATCAGAACGTCCTCGCCGCGCTGCAGCGCATGCTGGGCGGCGCGCAGGCACTTCATGTCGGCGGTGCCGCGCTCTACGGGAATGCCGCCCACGCGGCTAAAGGCCCAACGCACGATCTTGCTCTTGGCAAACTCGGATTTAAAAATGGGGCGAATACGGCGGCCGCCAAAGAACAGCGCCGTCTCTACAGCCAGGAGCTCGGCCATCGAGGTGTGGTTGCAGATGACCACGCTGCCGCGGCCTTCCTGGCGCTCAAACAGCAGATCGGCGTCCTCGACCTTCCAGCGCCACATGAGCTTTGAAAAAGCCCAAAGGATTGCCATGACCACGAAGACGGTGCCGCGGATGAGCGCGGGGAACTCGGCATAAGGGGCGTTGTAGTAATCCTCGGGCGTCTGCTTAAACAGGCGCATGGGCTACCTCCTTTGGTTGATGAGGTCCTCGATAATGCGGACGACCTCGTCGATGGTGTGGGCGGTGGAGTCGACGTGCACGGCGTCCTCGGCGGGCACGAGCGGCGCGACCTCGCGGCTGCTGTCGAGTTTGTCGCGCCGTTTGAGGGCGTCGAGGGTTTCGTCGACCTCGGCCTCGAGCTGCTCGGTGCTGAGCGGCTGGGCGTCATCTTGGTGACGCTGCAGCACGCGGCGACGGGCACGCTCGCGCGGGTCGGCGGTCAGGAACACCTTGACCTGCGCGTTAGGGAACACGACGGTGCCGATGTCGCGACCCTCGGCCACGATATCGCGGTCCTCGGCGGCGCGGCGCTGGTGGATGAGCATAGCGGCGCGCACGCCCGGGTAGGCCGAGACCTTGGAGACGTTGGCGTCCACCTGTGGGGTGCGGATGGCAGCCGATGCGTCCTTGCCGTCGATGGTCAGGCGCGTGTCCTCGCCGGTGCCGTTGGTAAAGCGAATCTCGATCTGCTCGGCGAGGGCGTCGATGGCCGCCTCGTCGTCCAGGTCGATGCCGCGGTCGAGCGCGGCGAAGGTGACGGCGCGATACATGGCGCCCGTGTCGAGCTTGTTAAAGCCCAGCTGACGAGCGATCTCCTTGGCGATAGTGGACTTGCCGGAACCGGCGGGGCCGTCGATGGCGACGATCATGCAATGCTTCCTTTCGGTGGTTGACGTGCTGGTATGGGACGCAGGCGCTGCGGCTTGGCGGGTTGCCTAGCCCTGTCTCTTATACACATCTCCGAGCCCACGAGACTCCTGAGCATCTCGTA
>UROM01000179.1 GCA_900549455.1 uncultured Collinsella sp.
GAGCACAACCTTGCCAAGGTTGGGGTCGCGGGTTCGAGCCCCGTTGTCCGCTCCAACTATCTTACGCGGTTCTAACGAACCGCGTTTTTTGTTGACGCTGCGCGAGCCCCGGGCACTCCATCTTGCCCCTCAATCGTCGGTCACGTACATAAAGTACGCTTCCCTCCTCTTTCGCGGCAATCTGGGGCACCCGGAGCCCGCTCGCTGTTGTGGCCGGGGGAGTGGGTCTTCCGTTCTTTTCACTAATCGATCGATTCGTCCCAGGAGGCTCGAGCCCGAGAGGGAGCGAGCGTTTTGGGGTGTGGCTGTGGCGTTGTTTGCCGCGGATGTCACCTTTGGGCGTATCATCGTGGGCATCTCGCAAAACCTCGTTGCAAGGGAGACGCGCCCCATGGCTACAGAAAAGTCCTCTTCGCGCTCATGGATGTCCGATGCCGCGATCTATCAGATCTACCCGCGCTCGTTTAAGGATTCGACTGGTTCGGGTCTGGGCGATATCGCGGGCATTACCCAGCAGATGGACTATCTTGAGCGGCTGGGTATCGAGGCCATCTGGCTGAGCCCGTTTTACCCATCGCCTCTTGTCGATGGTGGCTATGATGTGGCGGACTACTGCGATGTCGACCCACGTCTCGGCTCGCTTGACGACTTCGATGACATGATCGCTGCGGCTCACGCGCGCGGCATCAAGGTCATCGTCGACATCGTGCCCAACCATTCATCCAACCAGCACCCCTGGTTCAAAGCCGCTCTTGCCGCCGGCCCCGGATCGCCCGAGCGCGCCCGTTATATCTTCCGCGATGGTCGCGGCGAGCACGGCGAGCTGCCTCCCACCAATTGGAATGCCAACTTTGGCGGCCCCGCCTGGACGCGTGTTGCGGACGGTCAGTGGTATCTGCACATGTTTACACCCGAGCAGCCGGACTTTGACTGGTCATGCCCCGAGGTTCATGCGTTCTTTTGCGATGTCCTGGCGTTTTGGAGCGATCGAGGCGTCGATGGCTTTCGCATTGATGTGGCGCAGGGTCTCGCCAAGGATCTCGACCGCGATGACCTCGACCGGTGGCATCTCGCCGAGGGCGATGACATGGTTGACGACGGCACCCATCCGCTGTGGGACCGCAACGAGGTCCACGAGATCTACCGTGAGTGGCGCCGTGTGTTCGACCGCTATAATCCGCCGCGCAGCGCCGTTGCCGAGGCGTGGGTGCTGCCCGAGCGCCAGTATCTCTACGCGCGCCCCAGCGAGCTTGGCCAGACATTCAACTTTGAGTTCGCCAAGGCCACTTGGATCTATGATGACATGCACGCTGCAATTGAGGAGGGCTTGAAGGCGGCTATCGAATCCGATTCCGCTTCGACCTGGGTACTCTCAAACCACGACGTGCCACGCGTGGCGACGCGCTATGCCCTGCCGCAAATCAAGGCGACGCGCTACCACCAGATTGCGCTCGACTGGCTCTTACGCGACGGGTCGTCTTATGACGAGGACCGTGAACTCGGCGAGCGCCGCGCGCGGGCGGCCCTTTTGCTTGAGCTGGCGCTTCCGGGCTCGGCATACGTGTATCAGGGTGAGGAGCTCGGCCTTTTTGAGGTAGCTGACATTCCGTGGGCTGTACTCGAAGATCCCACTGCGACCAATACGCACGGACCGAAGCGCGAGAAGGGGCGCGACGGCTGTCGTGTGCCCCTGCCGTGGATAGCGGCGGACGATCCCGCGCAGGGCGGATCGTTTGGGTTTTCGCCGGCGGACGCCGATGCGGCGCCCCATCTGGCACAGCCTGCATGGTTTTCCGATTACGCTGCCGATAGGGAAGAGGCGGACCCGACATCGATGCTTTCGCTTTATCGTGACGCCCTCTGGCTGCGGCGCAAACTGCGCGGGTGTACCAACGATCTTTCGTGGCTCGATCTTGACGGGCGCACCGGTCTTGCGGATGGTGCCGAGGGCGCTGAGGGCGGCGTCATCGCCTATCGCCGCGACAACGGCTGGGCGTGTGTGACGAACTTTGGTGCAGCACCCGTGGAGCTGCCGGCGGGCAGGGTCCTGCTCACCTCATCACCGCTCGCAGACGGCAGGCTCGCGCAGGACAGCTCTGCCTGGATTATGCTCGGTGAGATGTAGGGGCCTCTTGCGGCGCGTTTGCGTTTGCCTGCGCCTTCCGTGGTGGCTGATGCCTTCATGAGGTTCGCGAGGGCGCCGCAAAACTTTTCAAAAAAAGTTCTTGCATAGGATGCAGGCATCACGTAAGATTAATCCCCGTAAGCGGACATGGCTCAGTTGGTAGAGCACAACCTTGCCAAGGTTGGGGTCGCGGGTTCGAGCCCCGTTGTCCGCTCCA
>UROM01000180.1 GCA_900549455.1 uncultured Collinsella sp.
GGAGTCTCGTGGGCTCGGAGATGTGTATAAGAGACAGCTCGACGGCTGGGCGGGCCTGGGCGTGGGCATCTTCATTTGCATCAGCGGCATGGGCCTGGTACGCGACGCCATCAGCCCGCTGCTGGGGCAAGCGCCCGACCCCAAGCTCGTTCAAGCGATTCGCGACAGGATTATGTCGTACCCCCAGGTCTTGGGCACACACGACCTGATGGTGCACGACTACGGCCCCGGCCGCCAGTTTGCCAGCGCACACGTGGAAATGCCCGGCGAGGGCGATGCCTTTGAGCACCACGAGATCCTGGACACCATCGAACACGACATCAAACGCCAGATGGGCATCGACATTACACTGCACTGCGACCCCATCGCAACGACCGGTGACGACCTGCGCGGCTGGGTCAAGCGCGGCGTAGCGCAGATCGACCCCACGCTTTCCATCCACGACCTGCACGAACACGATGGCTTTGTGTCATTTGACCTGGTGCGTCCCGACGGCTTTGACATATCCGACGAGGAGCTGCTGGAGCTCGTCACGCGCATCGTGCACGAGCGCCGGCCCGATGCATCATGCGTCGTTACGTTTGACTCGGGCTTTAGCTCGCCCGACCGTCCGGCAGAGCAGCTGTAGCCCCGCTCCGCTCGGCCGCTAGTTTCCCTGTGCGCCCGAAATGCCGTTTTGTAGGGCGTTCCAGGCATCCATCGCCATGTCTCCCAAGTTCTGCGCGGTATCGCCCAGGTTTTGTGTCGTATCGCCCAGCTCTTGCGCCTTGTCTCCCAATTCCTGTGCCTTGTTGCTCAGGTCCTCCAGCATGTTGGAGCTCGAGCTGTCGGTGCCGCTTTGGCCGTCGGACGAGTTGCCCGAGCTGTTCTTGTGCGTGAGTTGAATTTCAAGGTTACCGTTGTCGTTATAGTGGGCAGAAGTAACAACCCAGTTGGCATCGACGACGGGCGTTGAGCCATCATCAGTCAGGACCACGGCATTCGAAAGATCGGCGCCACGCGACTTGAGAAGCTTCTTAGCGTTGGACCAGTACTGCCCCGGGATATCGCCCAGCTCTACTGCACCTGTCTGGTCGACCTCTGTCTGCTCAGCCGTCGTGCTGGTTGTAGCACCTCGCTTGTTGAGCATGCCCGTCACGATGGCAAACACAACCGACAGCGCAAAAAAGATCGCCAACACAATGAGGATCTTCTTGATCACGCTCGACGAACGCGACGGCGTCTCTTCCTCGTCCTCACCATACTGCGGGATCGATTTGGGATAGTCGCGATAAGGTTGGCGCGCATACGGATCGCGCGACTCATATCGAGGCTGGGCCTGCGCCGTGCGCGGCATATACGTCGTCTGCTGAGGCTGCGGAATGGGATTTTGCGGCAGGTTATTATAGGGATTCGACGTCGAGGCGGAATAAGAATCCTGCGGCGCGTAATCAAACGGGTCCGGAGCTGCGTTGCCATAGGGGCCTTGCGAAGATGCAGCGTAAGAATCCTGCGCCGTGTCGCCATAGCCCATAACCCGGGTAGGCTCGGCAGAAGGCTGCGTCGCGGCGGGATCGGTATAACCGGGGCTGGGAACGACGCGGGTCGCATCGGCGCTGCCGCCAGCCTGTGCGGAACCATATCCGCCCATTACGGTCGTCTTATCCTGGTCCATGCAACGTTTCCTTTCCGTCGCCAGCAAGCATCAAGTTATCCATGCATTCTACCCGCGCAAAAGCCTATGATGGGCAAAGCCCGCCGGTATCTACAAGACATGCGCGGGCCTAAGGATCAAAAAGCCCCGCCGGGCCTTGGTAGGCGCGACGGGGCGGGCAAGCGGCTATGAGCAGCAGGCTTAGAACAGGCCGGTGATGTTGCCGTCGTTGTCGACGTCGATGTTCTCGGCCGCGGGAACCTTGGGCAGGCCGGGCATGGTCAGAACGCTGCCGGTCAGCGCGACCACAAAGTGGGCACCGGCGGAAACCTTGAGCTCGCGCACGGTGATGCGGAAGTTCTCGGGAGCGCCCAGAGCCTTGGCGTTGTCGCTAAAGCTGTACTGCGTCTTGGCCACGCACACCGGCAGGTTGCCAAAGCCGTTCTCGCGCAGCTCGGCGAGCTGGCGCTTGGCAGCCGGCGTAAAGTCGACGCCGTCGGCGCGATAGACCTTGGTGGCAACAGCCTCCAGGGCGTCGGCCACATCGGCACCGTCCTCGTAGGCAAACTTGAGCTCGCTCGGCTGCTCGATCAGGCGCATAACCTCATCGGCCAGGTCGAGCGCGCCCTCGCCACCCTTAGCCCAAACCTCGGACAGCTTAACGTCTGTCTCTTATACAC
>UROM01000181.1 GCA_900549455.1 uncultured Collinsella sp.
AGTCTCGTGGGCTCGGAGATGTGTATAAGAGACAGGGCGCTGACCGTCCAGACGATTCCGGCATCCGACTTTCCCATGCAAAAGAATACGGCTTATCGTGCTGCGCTCGCTATGGCTGAGCGTTATGGTCGGGAGGCCAACGTTTGCGTGACGATCGAGAAGCACATTCCGCTGTGTGCTGGTCTGGGCGGTCCTTCGACGGACGCCGCGGCGGTCATTGTCGCCTTGGCGGAGCTGTGGGGTATCGATCACACCGATCCTTCGCTCGATGACATCGCTCGCGGTATCGGTGCCGACGTGCCATTCTTTTTGCACGCGAGTCCCGCATTCTACGTGGGCGGGGGAGATGTGCTGGCAACTGAGTATCCCGCGCTGCCCGCAACGCCCGCTGTGCTGATCAAGCCGCGCGAGGCGAGCGTTTCAACGGTTGAAGCGTATCGACGATTTGATGAGAACCCGGTACCGGCAGACAAGCCTGGTGCGATTGCTTCTGCCTTACGCGCCGGCGACGCCGAGGCGGCATATGCGCTCGTTCATAACAATCTGGGCGTCATTTCCGCTCAGATGGAGCCGCAGATCCAGACGGTCCTCGACTGGCTGAGCGCGCAGGAGGGAACCGTTGCTGTGGACGTGTGCGGGTCGGGTGCCTGTTCGTTTGCCATCTGCGATACCGCCGCTACGGCAGTCTATCTTGCGGAAGCTGCCCAGCAAAATGGCTGGTGGGCCTGCGCGACTGAGCTTATTCCCAACACGGTTCAAATCGACGCGCCAAAGAAATAAAAATTTCTCTAGCACACGGCGAAAATCTTTGTTACTATAGTCGAGCTAACGGGTTGTGGCTCAGTTTGGTAGAGCACTGCGTTCGGGACGCAGGGGTCGCTGGTTCAAATCCAGTCAACCCGACCAGAGCATGAGGAGGGACCGCTTCTTGCGGTCCCTTTTTTTAGCTATTGTTGTGATACCGCGACACCCGCGGTATACTCATTCGAGCTTGTCTCGCTGTATTGTGGAGGTCTACATGTTTGGACTGAGGGCTCCTGAGCTCATCATTATTCTCGTCGTTGTCTTGATCATCTTCGGGCCTAAGAACCTGCCGAAGCTCGGCAAGTCCCTCGGCTCTACCGTCAAGAATATCCGCGAGGGTATGGAGGGCGACGATAAGGGCGAAACCAAGCAGGCCGAGGACGTTGTGGTCGAGGAGTCCAAGGAGGACAAGGAGATCGCAGAGCTCGAGGCCAAGCTCGCTGCTGCCAAGAAAAAGCAGGCAGAGGACAGCGACGCGGACGCAGAGTAGTCCCATCCCTTTGGGGTGAGCACCTGACCGGCTTGCCCGCAGGCTAGCCGGTCTTTTTCGTTTTGTTGACAGTTGATCGTTACATCATAGTTGGGGAGATATCCGTATGGACGCAAGCCAGATCGTACTGACCGCTGAGGGCCGCCAGAAGCTCGTCGAAGAGCTCGCTTGGCGTGAGGGCGATTACGCCAAGGAGATCGTCGAGGACATCAAGGAAGCCCGCGCGTTCGGCGACCTTTCGGAGAACTCCGAGTACGATGCCGCCAAGGACAAGCAGGCCCAGAATGCTGCTCGCATCGCCGAGATTCAGGCTATTCTCGCCAACGCCCAGGTTGCTGCCACCACGGGTGATCTGACCGTCTCCATCGGCTCCACCGTTTCGCTGATTGATCCCAACGGTGAGGTCATGGAAGTCACGCTCGTCGGTACCACCGAGACCAACTCGCTCGAGCACAAGATCTCCAACGAGTCTCCGGTCGGCCACGCCATCATCGGTCACGGCGAGGGCGACTCCGTCGAGGTCGTTACGCCTTCGGGCAAGACCCGCGTCTACACCATCGCAAAGATCGCACGCTAGACCACGGTCCCGCGTAAAGGTATGTTTTCGCTCCCCGGGACCGAATCCTGGGGAGCGTTTTAGTTTGAGGAGCTAACTATGGCAGAGAACCAGAACGCCGCCGAGCAGGCATCGACGCTCAACGACGAGCGCGCCACGCGCCTGGCCAAGCGCGCCGCCCTGTTCGAGGCGGGCCAGAACCCCTATCCCGAGCACTCCGAGATCGAGGACTACGTTGCCGACATCGAGGCTAAGTATGCCGAGCTTGCCGATGGCGAGGACACCGAGGACGTCGTGAAGATCGGCGGCCGCGTGGTCGCCAAGCGCGGTCAGGGCCTGTCTCTTATACACATCTCCGAGCCCACGAGACTCCTGAGCATCT
>UROM01000182.1 GCA_900549455.1 uncultured Collinsella sp.
TCGTCGGCAGCGTCAGATGTGTATAAGAGACAGCCCGCGAGGAGGCTGTGGGCCGAATCGATCCCGCGCAGCTCGACCAGCTCCTGCACCCGCAGTTCGACTCCTCCAAGAAGTACGAGCCGCTCGCATGCGGCCTTAACGCCAGTCCCGGTGCCGCCGTGGGCGAGGTCGTGTTCTCGAGCGATGACGCCGTCGCGCGTTCTGCCGAGGGCCATAAGGTCATTCTGGTCCGCTGGGAGACCACCCCCGACGACCTGAAGGGTATGGTCGCCGCCGAGGGTATCCTGACCAGCCACGGTGGCAAGACGAGCCATGCCGCCGTTATCGCTCGCGGTATGGGCACGCCCTGCGTCTGCGGCGTCGAGCGCTTCCACATCGACGCCGCCGAGAAGGTCGTGCGCATCGAGGGCAGCGACCGCGTGCTGCATGAGGGCGATGTCATCTCCATCGACGGCACCCAGGGCATCGTCGTCGACGGCGCCGTTGATCTGGTTTCGGCCGAGCTCACCGGCGACCTGGACACCATCCTGTCCTGGGCCGACGAGATTCGCCTGGACGAGACCTGTGGCCATGCCAACCATGTGCGCGTCAACGCCGACAATCCCGAGGATGCCGAGCTCGCCCTCGAGTTTGGCGCCGAGGCTATTGGCCTGTGCCGCACCGAGCACATGTTCCTGGGCGATCGCAAGAACATCATCCAGAGCTTTATCCTGTCTGACGATGAGGCCGTGAAGCAGCAGGCCCTGGCCGACCTGCTCAAGGTTCAGACCGAGGACTTCCTGGCGATGTTCAAGACCATGTCCGGTCGCGATGTGGTCGTCCGCCTGCTCGATCCGCCGCTTCATGAGTTCCTGGATAATCCTCGCGACCTCGAGGTCGCCATCACCAAGAAGGAAGCCGCCGACGCCAGCGAGGAAGAGCTTGCCGTCCTGCGCGCCCGCCTGCGTCGTATCGACGGCATGGTCGAGTCCAACCCGATGCTCGGCCTACGCGGCGTGCGCCTGTCCGTCGTCTTTAGCGATCTGCCGCTCATGCAGGTCCGCGCCGTCGCCACGGCTGCCGCTCGCCTCATCAAGGAGGGCGTCGATCCGCGTCCCGAGATCATGGTTCCGCTCGTCTCCATCACGGCCGAGCATGTCCAGACCCGCGAGGTTATCGAGCGCGTAATCGCTGAGGTTTCCGCCGAGGAGGGCGTCGAGTTCAATATTCCCGTGGGCACGATGCTCGAGCTGCCGCGCGCCTGCATGGTCGCTGACGAGATCGCCCATCACGCAGACTTCTTCTGCTTTGGCACCAACGACCTCACCCAGACGACCTTCGGCTTCTCCCGCGACGATGCCGAGGCCAAGTTCATCCCGCTGTACATGCACAAGAAGATCTTGAAGGACAATCCCTTCGAGACCATCGACACGGCAGTACTCGAACTGGTGCGCATGGCTGTCGAGAAGGGCCGCGCCACCAACCCCGACATGCACTTTGGCGTGTGCGGCGAGCACGGCGGCGACCCCAAGTCCATCAAGGGCCTGTTTAACGTGGCCGACGTGGACTACGTGTCCTGCTCGCCCTACCGCGTGCCCCTTGCACGCCTGGCTGCCGCTCAAGCCAAGCTCGAGGCCAAGCGTTCCGCCTAACGTTTTGGGTTTAGACGCCTAGCGTAGCCCCCTTCATGCCGCCCGTCTCATTCGTGAGGCGGGCGGTTATCATGTGCGGGTTTTGTCTTTTTGTCTGCGTAAAAAATTGTTCTTGCAGCGCAAACCCGCGCGTGTATACTCGAATACGTTTGTTCAACTACGTGCCGGCCAAGGTGGTACGGCACCTCTAGAAGAGTAAGGAATTGCACATGGATTACATCCGCGCAATCGAGCGTCAGCAGATCCGCGAGGACATTCCTCAGGTTCGCGTCGCCGACAACGTCAAGGTTCACTACCGCATTAAGGAAGGCGACCGCGAGCGCATCCAGGTCTTCCAGGGCGACGTCATCCGCATGGCCGGCGCCGGTGCCCGCGAGACCTTCACCGTCCGCAAGATGTCCTTCGGTGTCGGTGTTGAGCGTACCTTCCCGCTTCACAGCCCCAAGATCGCCAAGCTCGAGGTCGTTCGTCATGGTCGCGTCCGTCGCGCCAAGCTGTACTACCCTGTCTCTTATACACATCTGACGCTGCCGACGATC
>UROM01000183.1 GCA_900549455.1 uncultured Collinsella sp.
TTGCTGGCGCAGGCGTAGTGGCCGGAGCGGGAGCAGCGGCCGACGTAGGCTTTGGGCCTGCCGGGCGAACCCCGCCGCCCATGAGCTCATCGGCGGTCCAAGGGCGGTCGCTCATCACGTCGTCGAGGCTCAACGCAAACAGTTCGTCTTCGCCCTCGTCAAACGCGCGTTTCGCATGCCTGGCGGCAGAAGCGAAGCCTCCGCGGCCGTTGCGTGATGCGTTGCTCGACCCCATTTTGTCCCATCCTTTCGAAATGCTCGCATTCATCGATTATATGGAACTTGCCTTGCGGCCGACTCTCGGATTCGCGCATTCCAGAACTCGCGCCCAAAAGGGGAGGGGCGCAGGCGCGCTGACTATTTGTCGCCGGCGGCAGCCTTTGCCTCGTTGAGGTAACTATAGAAGCTGTATTTGGAGATGCCAAAGAACTCGCAGGCGCGTTCGCTCGACTTGGAGATGAGGAAGGCGCCGCGACGGTCGAGGTAGCCAATGGCGCGGATGCGCTCGTCTTTGGTCATGAGCGCCGCGGGCTTGCCCACAAACTGTTCGCACTCGCGCAGCAGGTCTTCGAGCAGGTCGCCGATGTTTTTGGTAATGGGCTCGGGCTCGGTGTAGCCCGTGCCGCCGATGCCGGTAAAGGCATCGAGCGAGCGCTCAAAAGCCTTCATAAGCGTAATGTCAAAGTTAATGCCCAAAATGCCGACGGGCTTGCCCTCATCGTTGCGGATAAAGATGGTCGAGGACTTGAGCAGCTTGCCATCGGCGGTTTTGGTGAGGTATGGCTCGCGGTCGTGCACGTCGGTGGTGCCCTCGTGCATGGATTCAAGCACAATATGGCTGGGGCCGTCACCCAGTTTGCGCCCACTGACGTGGCCGTTTTCAATCACTACGATGGAGTGGTCCACGTCCTCGGTCTCCAGATCGTGGACGACGATTTCGCAGTTGGGGCCAAACTGGAGCGCCAGGCCGTGTGCAAGACGCTTGTAAAACTCAATCTGTGCGGGGGTCATGGGTGCCTTCCTAAAAATTAGTTTGGGCACACTTTGCCATAAACCACACCTGTTCGCAAATAACGAAAGCGTCGCTGCGTTATCTGACCGTTCGGCGGGAAAAAGGTACCGATTACGGCAACAAACAATTTGTTAGGTTTTCCAATCAAAAAGTGTGATAGAACAGTGCTAACAAACTTTTTGTTTGGCATCCACATAAAAGTTCAGTCGCAGGAATGGGAATGGGCTGAAACGCGTATGCGGGGGCCGGCAAGAGAGAACTTAAGGAGTTCACCGTATGGCCGATAAGATCCAGTGGGCGGGTAACACGATGCCCAAGAGCGATGACAAGCACTTGGGAATCATGAGCCTCGACCACGTGAAGAAGGCCCGTGCCTTCCACCAGTCGTTCCCCCAGTACACCGTCACTCCGCTTGCCCGCCTGGACGGCCAGGCCGCGCGCCTGGGCCTGTCCAACCTGTGCGTTAAGGACGAGAGCTATCGCTTTGGCCTCAACGCTTTTAAGGTTCTGGGCGGTTCGTTTGCCATGGCCAACTACATTGCCGACGAGACCGGCAAGGACGTTGCCGAGTGCACCTTCGATTACCTGACCTCCGATCAGCTTGCCAAGGACTTTGGCCAGGCCACCTTCTTTACCGCCACCGACGGCAACCA
Organism: uncultured Collinsella sp.; assembly: GCA_900549455.1. Lineage (GTDB taxonomy): Bacteria > Actinomycetota > Coriobacteriia > Coriobacteriales > Coriobacteriaceae > Collinsella. The sequence goes on from UROM01000183.1 coordinate 1,666, forward strand.
TGGCCGCGGCGTGGCGTGGGCTGCCAACAAGTTGGGCCAGAAGGCCGTCGTGCACATGCCCAAGGGTTCCACCAAGCCCCGCTTCGATAACATCGCCGCCGAGGGCGCCACGGTGACCATCGAAGAGGTCAACTACGACGAGTGCGTGCGCATGGCCGCCGCCGAGGCCGATGCCTGCGAGCGCGGCGTCATCGTTCAGGACACCGCCTGGGAGGGCTACGAGAAGATTCCGTCTTGGATCATGGAGGGCTACGGCACCATGGCTTCCGAGGCTGCCGAGCAGCTGCGCGAGATGGCCATCAACCGCCCGACGCACGTCTTTGTCCAGGCTGGCGTGGGCTCGCTGGCCGGCGCCGTGGTGGGCTACTTCACCAACCTGTATCCCGATAACCCGCCCACCTTCGTTGTGGTCGAGTGCGCTCCGGCCGCCTGCCTGTACAAGGGCTGTCTCTTATACACATCTGACGCTG
>UROM01000184.1 GCA_900549455.1 uncultured Collinsella sp.
ATCTACACTTATGCGATCGTCGGCAGCGTCAGATGTGTATAAGAGACAGAGCCACGGCAGCCCAGACGTCTGCCCAGAGCGCTCTCGAAAAGGCGAAGCTCGACGAGGCTGCCAAGAAGCAGGCCCTCGACACCGCGAAGGACAACGCCGAGGCCAAGGCGGCGACCGCGGAGCACGCTGCGAGCGATCTGACCACGGCGAAAAACGACTTTGCTTCAAAGAAGGCCCGTGCCGACGCCCTGAGCAATGCAGCCGATAATCTTGCCACCGCCGAGGCGGCCAAGAAGGAGGCCGACGCAGCAGTTACCGATGCCGGAGTCGCCCTTAGCACGGCAAATGATGCCATCGCGAACGCCGAGCAGGCGGTCGAGAATTCTCAGGTCGCATCGGACGCCGCTGCTGCTACTCTCGGAAAGCTCAAGTCCATCAACGTCGAAAACGGCATTGCTACTGGCTCTGACGCAAACGCGAACGATACGCTCAATGCCCTCTTTGCCAAGTGCGTCGCCGCCAAGCAGGCAGAACATAACGCAAAGGCCGCACTTGATGCCGCTCAGGCAGACCTTGATGCTGCGACGCCCGCCTACACCGCGGCTCTCAACGGCTACAACGAGGCGAAGGCAAAACGCGTAGCCGCCGAGCAAGCCCTGAAGGACGAAATCGCCCGCCAGGAGCAAGAGGCGGCGAAGGCCGAGCAGGCCAAGATCACGCAGGCTGCCGCTAAGCCGGTTACTGGAAAGCCGTCTGCCGGCAACGCCAAGACGGCCGCCAACTCGGCGCTTCCCACCACAGGCGACAATGCCGCGCTCGCCGGTGAGACGTTTATCATCGGAGGTGTCGTGCTCGTAGCCGCCGGCGTCTTCCTGACTGACAAGAAGCGTCGTCAGGAGTAAGGATTTCGGGAGGACAGCTTCTACTCCCTCCCACCGCTTCGCAAACCCTGCCCAACATGCGCCGGGGCGCCCATCACGCGGGCGCCCCGGCGTTTTACGTTGTATGCCCGGGGCATCTGCTCCGAGATTGTCTCGATCTGTAACAGTAAGACCCAAACATCAGTCTAGTTGTTACAGATCGAGACGTTAGTTTTCGGCCGATTTCTATGTCTTGATCTGTAACAGCTAGAGGTCATATTTCCCTGCTAGATGTTACAGATTGAGATGATTGGTTGGGACGGTCACCGATTGAGCAGCCACCCTCATCTGTAATGAAAAGTCATACATTCCAACTATTACTAGACACCCCCAGGGGGTATGGGTGTATAGTATCGGCAGGTTAACAATTCCAACACCGAACCACAGAAAGGAGAAGCCATGGCTCAAGATAAGTTCGACGTGGGTGGCATGACATGCGCCGCCTGCCAGGCGCACGTGAACCGCGCCGTGAGCAAACTCGACGGCGTCCAAAGCGTCGCGGTCAACCTACTCGCCGGTTCCATGATGGTCGACTACGACCCCGCGCAGGTCACCTCCGACGATATCTGCACCGCCGTCGACCGCGCGGGTTACTCGGCCTCACCCGTCGATGCGGGCACCGGTGCCGCCGGCTCAAGCGAAGGCGCACAAGCCAGGTCCGGCGCCGCCCACATGGAGTCGCCGACCAAAAAGCTGGAGACCGCCGCCTCTGCCATGCGCACCCGCCTCATCGTCTCGATCGTATTCCTCATCCCGCTGTTCTACATAGGCATGGGGCACATGCTCGGCTGGCCGCTGCCCGGCATTTTCACCGACCATACCCACAGCATGACGCTCGCCCTCACCGAGCTCGTCCTGCTCATCCCCATCGTCTATGTCAACGACGCGTACTTTATCAACGGGTTTAAATCGCTCGCGCACGGCGCGCCCACCATGGACGCCCTTATTGCCGTGGGCGCCACCGCCTCCATCGCCTGGTCGATCTACGCCATGTTCATCATGGCCGACCAATTAGCCGCGGGTCAGGTCCACGAAGCCATGATGACAGGCATGGACAATCTGTATTTTGAGAGCGCGGGCACGATCCTGTCGCTCGTCACCGCTGTCTCTTATACACATCTCCGAGCCCACGAGACTCCTGAGCA
>UROM01000185.1 GCA_900549455.1 uncultured Collinsella sp.
TCTACACTTATGCGATCGTCGGCAGCGTCAGATGTGTATAAGAGACAGGTCGAGGGCCTTGCTGCCAAAGGGGCAGTCCAGGTCAAAGTAGAACATAAACTCAAAATCGCGCCCGGGGATGGGGCGGCTCTCGAGCTTGATGAGGTTGATGTTGAGTGCGTAGAAGCGCTCGAGTACGCGATAGAGCGCGCCCGGCTCGTTGGCCGTGGTGATCATAAGCGAGGTGCGGTTGGCACCGGGATAGACGCGCGGTTCGCGACTGATGACGACAAAGCGCGTGTAGTTGTTGTCCGAGTCTTGAATGTTGGGCTCCAGTACTTCGAGTCCATACAGCGCAGCACAGCTGCGCGAGGCGATAGCGGCGACATCGGTGCGCTCGGAGTTGGCGACCATCTCGGCCGACATGGCGGTGTTGGAGTACTTGGAGGCGTGCAGATTATGGGCCTCGATAAAGCCGGCGCACTGGGCAATGGCTTGGCCGTGGCTGTAGACCTCGCGCACGTCCTGGAACTTGGTGCCGGGTTTGACGAGTAAGTTGTGATCGATCTTGAGGCGCAGCGAGCGCACGATATGGAAGTCGAACTGTGCGAGCAGGTCGTAGACGGCGTTGACCGAGCCAGCGGTTGAGTTTTCGATGGGCAGCACGCCAAATTCGCAAAAGCCGTCGCGTACGGCGCGCATAACTCCCTCAAAGGTCTCAAAGAACGCGATATCTGGCACGTCGAAGAGCTTGCACGCGGCGATCTGGCTGTAGGCGCCTTCGACGCCCTGGCAGGCGACGGTGGCCGTTTGGGGGAAGGGCGTGTCAAAGGCTGCGGCCGTGGCATGGGCCTTTTGCGACACCGTGATGCCCTTGAGCTCGTTGATGTAGCGCTGCTGCTCGGCCTTGCTCATGCTCATGAGGAGGCGGAACAGGGCGATGGTCTGGGCCTCGTAGCGCTCGGGTGCGCGGCTGGCGAGGTTGTTGAGTTTGGAGCGCTCGCGGGCGGGGTCAAAGACGGCCTTGCCCATCTCGATCTTGGATTTGGCGACTTCGGTGGCAATATCCATGCGCTCGACAAAGCTGTTGAGCAGGGTGGTGTCGATGCCATCGATGGCCTGGCGAATATCGGCAAGGTCCATGGGGCCCCTTTCACGTAACGGCTGAGTTGACAGGCAACCCAGGTGAGGCGGGTTAGAGCTGGGCGGCGTCCTCGAGGAGGGCGTCCCAAATCGCGAGGGCGGCGGCTGCCTCGGCTACGGGGACGGCGCGCGGGACGATGCAGGGATCGTGGCGGCCGTGGACCGAGAGCTCGGCATTTTCCATGGCGTCCATGTCCACGGTCTGCTGCGCGCGACCGATGGAGGGCGTCGGCTTCACGGCCATACGCCACATGACGGGTGCGCCCGTTGAAATGCCGCCCAGGATGCCGCCGGCGTTATTGGACTCGACTGCAATCTCGCCGGTCTCGGCGTTGATGCGATACGGATCGTTGTTCTCGCTGCCGCGCATGGCGGCGACGGCAAAGCCCATGCCAAACTCCACGCCCTTCACGGCGGGAATGCCAAACGCAATCTGCGCGATGCGGTTTTCGATGCCGTCGAACATGGGGTCACCGATGCCCGCGGGAAGCCCGTAAATGCCGCACTCCACGATGCCACCGATGCTGTCGAGCTCGTCGCGCGCGGCCAGAATTTCCTCGCGCATGCGACCGGCGGCCGCTGCGTCGATGCAGGGAAGGTCGTTCGTAAGGATTGCCTTGCGGTCGGCCTCGCGATAGACCATATCGTCCATCGGCAGGTCGGAGATGCCGCCGATCTGCGCGACGTGCGCCATGACCTTGATGCCACGGGCCTCGAGCGCCTGCAGCGCGATGCCGCCGGCGATGCACAAGGGGGCCGTCAGACGGCCGGAGAAGTGCCCGCCGCCAGCGACGTCGTGCATGTTGTGGTACTTCACGCGCGCCGGAAAGTCTGCGTGCCCGGGGCGGGGCTTGCGGCGCAGCTCGGAATAGTCTTTGGAGCGTGTATTGGTGTTCTCGAT